>JAZFYA010000422.1:0-11752 GCA_036443315.1 Pseudomonadales bacterium | reverse complement strand
AGTTCAAACTGTCAAGTTCAAACTGTCAAGTTCAAACAACGCAGCCATGGGCAAAAAGGGGGTGTGACGTGCATGGATGCACTAATGCCGCAGGCGCATGGATGTGCAGGAGCGGCCTATAACACCTGAATTTTAATCGCTTTGGGTATATAATCACCGCCTTTCTAAAAGAGGTACCCTGAAGGTATTTTCGTGGAATTTGAACAATTAATCAACAATATTACCCCTGAAATTCACAGCAATCTTAAATGCGCTATTGAAATTGGCAAGTGGCCTGATGGTCGAGTCTTGACCCAGGAACAAAAAGCGCTGTGTATGGAAGCGGTGCTTAATTACGAACAGCGCTTTGTCGCCAAAGAGCAGCGCGTGGGTTATATCGACAGGGGCAGTAAAAAAGAAGGTGAGATGTGTGATGACAAACCCGACAAGGATTTAGTGGCCCCGTTGAAATGGTCCTGATTGACTCTTTTAATCCATAGGGCAATCGATAGGGACATTCAACCCATAAGGACAAGTCACCACGATAAGATATGAATGGCACTGACTTAAGGGCAGCGCTGTTAACGGCTTGCGATGGTAGTATCCCGCCGCCACCCTCGGTAGTCTAACCCCTCACTCGGTTGGAACCCCACGCCCTTTGAGGGGTTAAACTACCGAGGGTGGCTAGACTGTGCAGTATCCAGGTACCACTGGAGTAGCTGTTCTACGCTGGGCCCACTTAAGGGCGTGGGGTTCCAACCGAAAGTGGGCTCAGCGTAGAACAGCGGATTCAAGGCTCTTACTAGTTGTTTGCTCTTAAGTCAGTGCCATTCCGATAAGACATCACTGTCATTAATCATCGTAACCGATCATTAGATCATTATAGCTACAGGAGAATAGCGTTGGCAGAGCACGCAGTAGGCCATCTTCGGAAAATGCAGACACAATTGGGTGGTTCTTCAGGAGTTGCTAAGGTTGATTACCATTTACCGGTTGGTGATAGCCTTATCCCATTAAATCCATTACTTGGGAAAAAAATTAAACTTTTTTATACTGGTGTTATCAATTGTTCTCACTGCGGTCGCAAAACCAAAAAAAGTTTTAATCAAGGCTATTGCTATCCCTGTTTTAGAGATTTAGCACAATGTGATAGTTGCATTATAAGCCCGGAAAAGTGTCATTATTTTCAAGGTACTTGTCGTGAACCCGAATGGGCAGACCAGCACTGTATGACGGACCATTTTGTATATTTGGCAAATTCTTCCGGGGTTAAAGTGGGTATTACCCGTGGCAGCCAAATACCGACTCGCTGGGTGGATCAGGGAGCTATTCAAGCTCTGCCCATTTTTCGGGTGAGTAACCGCCTCCAATCCGGTCTGGTTGAAGTATTGTTCAAGAGCCATGTGGCGGATAAAACCAATTGGCGGAAAATGCTAAAAGGTGAGGTGGATGTTATAGATTTAACACTACAACGCGATCGCCTGGTGGCTGAATGCAAAGACGGCATCACAGCTTTGCAAAACCGATTTGGCGTACAGGCTATTCAAGCTATCGATGATGCTGAGCAGCTGGAAATAGACTACCCTGTACTGGAATATCCTACCAAAGTAAGTTCACTTAATTTCGATAAACAGCCAGTGGTGGAGGGTACCCTTAAAGGTATCAAAGGGCAGTACCTGATACTGGATACGGGTGTCATCAACATGCGTAAATTTGGAGCCTACCATGTTGAGTTAAGTGTTGAGTTAAGTGTCTGAATTTTAGTTCCGGAGAGCCATAATGCGTGATGCGCAACC
Source organism: Pseudomonadales bacterium (assembly GCA_036443315.1). Lineage (GTDB taxonomy): Bacteria > Pseudomonadota > Gammaproteobacteria > Pseudomonadales > Dasaniaceae > Oceanicoccus. The sequence goes on along the minus strand of JAZFYA010000422.1, from coordinate 9,977 downwards.
CAAAACAATCTATCTTAAAGATTATCAAGTTCCGGAATTCCTGATTGATAAAACTGACTTGCATTTTACTTTAGGCGAGGAGGCGACCGACGTTGTGTCCCGCTTGAGTATGCGACGTAACCCCGCGTCTCAAAAAAAGGATACAGCCCTGGTTTTGCAGGGTGAGGAACTGATCCTTAAGTCCCTGAGTATTGATGATGTTGTTCTAGGCCGTGCTGATTACAGTGTAACTGCCGAATCTTTGACCATAGAGGGAGTGTCCGATCAGTTTGTACTTGAATGCATCACTGTAATAAAACCTCAGGAAAATACCTCGCTGGAGGGGCTGTACAAGTCCAACACTATGTTCTGTACTCAGTGTGAGGCGGAAGGCTTTCGAAAAATTACTTACTATCTTGATCGTCCGGACGTGATGTCGATTTTTACCACCACCATTGTTGCGGATAGGCAGCGATATCCGGTGTTGTTATCTAATGGTAACCTCGTTAGTTCGGGTGAAGAAGCGAACGGCAGTCACTGGGTGAAGTGGAATGACCCCTTTAAAAAACCGGCTTATCTATTTGCGCTGGTTGCTGGTGATTTGGCGTTTGTTGAAGATCATTTTACAACCATGTCCGGAAAGGGTGTCACCTTGCGTATATTTGTCGAGTCTAAGGACATTGATAAATGTGATCATGCAATGGCTTCTCTTATTCATTCGATGCATTGGGATGAAGATATCTATGGCTGTGAATACGACTTGGATATTTTCAATATTGTTGCGGTTGATGACTTCAATATGGGTGCGATGGAAAATAAAAGCCTTAATATTTTTAATACATCTTGCGTGCTAGCCAGTCCTGAAACAACAACGGATGCTGGTTTTCAGCGCGTTGAAGCTGTTATTGCACATGAATATTTCCATAACTGGTCCGGAAATCGAGTCACTTGTCGGGATTGGTTTCAGTTAAGTTTAAAGGAAGGTTTTACTGTTTTTCGCGACTCGGAGTTTTCCTCTGATATGGGCTCGAGAACAGTGAAGAGAATAGAAGATGTTACTCTGTTGCGCACTGTTCAGTTTGCGGAAGATGCAGGTCCCATGGCTCACCCCATTCGCCCTGACTCTTATATGGAGATTTCTAATTTCTATACGGTAACCGTTTACGAAAAAGGTGCTGAAATTGTCAGGATGATTGCCAATTTATTGGGCGCCGAGACTTTCCGTAAGGGTTCTGATTTGTATTTTGAACGCCACGATGGGCAGGCAGTGACATGCGAGGATTTTATCAAGGCGATGGAAGATGCTTCTGGTAAAAGCCTAAAACAATTCCGCAACTGGTATTCACAGGCAGGCACGCCACGTCTCAGTGTTACCGGGGACTACGATGAACGTGCTCAAACTTATACCTTGAGCGTCGAACAGTCTTGTCCATCGACGCCAAGGCAGGAAGAGAAAACCCCATTCCATATTCCTTTCTCACTGTCGTTGCTAGGGGAGGCAGGAGCTCTTCGGCTAAAATTGACTGGGCAGGCTGCCAGCACTGAAATCAGCGATAATATTGAAACTAGTGACAATACAGAAATAGTTCTGGATATTACTGAGTCTAGTCAGCAATTTGTATTTGAAGATGTCCTTGAAAAACCTATTCCGAGTTTATTGCGGGGGTTTTCGGCACCGGTCAAACTAACCTTTGATTACAGTCGCGATGATCTTATGTTTATCATGAGTCATGATAGTGATGGCTTTTGTCGTTGGGATGCAACTCAGCAGCTTGGGGTTCATGTTCTTAACGATATGATTGCTTCATTTCAATCGAGTAAAACAATGCAAATGGATCAGCGCTTAATAGATGCTTACCGAGCTATTTTGACTGATAAGAGTCTTGATAAGGCGATGGTAGCTTTAATGCTGAAGTTACCAACGGAAGACTATATGGCTGAAATATCTACGCAGGTAGATGTTCAAGCTATTCACACAGCCAGGACCGTAGCGCGACACACTATAGTCTCTGAGTTAGAGCAAGAGCTATGGGGGGCTTATAGAGCCTGCCAAAATAATAGCGAGTACCAGCCTACCGCAGAACAAATAGCTGAACGTAGTTTAAAAAATGTTGCCTTGGATTACTTGATGCTATTGGAAACAGAAGCGGCCAGAGTTTTCTGTGTGGAGCAGTTTAATGATGCACATAATATGACAGATGTATTGTCTGCCTTTGTCAGTATATTAAATAGCCCATTTGGTATGGACAAAAGCATGGTGTTGGAGGCCTTTTATCAGCGTTGGCGAACTGAGTCGCTAGTCATTAATCAATGGTTTATGGCGCAAGCAACCTGTTCTTTTCCCGGAACCCTTGAGCGTGTTAAAGAATTAATAAAACATCCGGATTTCGATATTAAAAATCCCAATAGAGTGCGGGCATTAATAGGTGCATTCTGTGGCCAGAACCCGATTCACTTTCATCAACAGGATGGCACTGGATATCGTTTTCTTGCTGACAATATCATTATATTAAATAGTATGAATCCACAGATTGCTTCTCGTTTGATAGGACCGTTAACCAAGTGGAAAAAATATCTTCCAAACAATAGTAATATGATGAAGGCCGAACTGGAGCGAATTATGGCGGTTGCTGATTTGTCTAGGGATGTCTACGAGGTGGTTTCCAAAAGCTTGAAAGCGTAACTAACATAATGCCAATACCATATGGCAATACAGAGAAAAACCATTGCTTGACTTTCTGTGTCGCTCTCGACTTCTATTTCCGACTGAGTTCTACCTTCCCCATTCTTTGGGACAAGCCTTTAAGGTAAGGTTTTCAATACCTGGTTAAAAGTCATCAAAGATCTGGAAATCAGAGACATAGCCAATACGCTCCCACACAATACATTTGGCCATATAATCCTTAATCATGGGGATATCATTTTCGATGTATCGAGCGCTAACTCGGTAGTAGATAATATATTGCCGCTGTTTTGAGTCATAGCGGGAAGAGTTTCCGTCGTAGTATTTATTGACTAAATCTTCATCAAATTTCTGATCAATTTTATTTTCACAGTCATAGGAAGCGTCATTGATGCTGCGAGCAAAAAAAGCTGTCTGTTTTCCTGGCATGCCGAAGTTAAAATACAGCGTCCCTACTGCCCCTACGAAAAAAGCGATTATTAATCCACTGGTGATTAAAGATTTTATATTACTGGGCTGTTGTTTTTTTTTCATGGGTCGCTCGCAGATTGATGGGCACAGTATAGCTGAGTTATGATTTTTTGCTGTACATTATTTTAAATTGAAGAGACATGAATATGGTTTTAGAGGTGAGTTTTTTTATTCTCAAACCACAACTCTGCTGCTATTTTTGTAAAACTAGCTTAACGATAAGAATACTTTCTTTGTCGTGCCAGCGGTGGGAGTGAATACGGTTGTGTAGGCACAACGCTTCGGGGGTCAAATCTGACGCTGACTTAAGGTTGAACAACTAAGAGCCAACAATCTGGTGTCTTGAACCCGCTGTTCGCACTGCTTGGCCCACTATCGGTTGGAACCCCACGCCCTTTAGCGAGCCAAGCAGTGCGAACAGCTACCCCCCTATGTAGTGCCTGGCTACTGCATTACCCTAGATACACTGCTCTAGATACAGTGTAGCCACCCTCGGTAGTCTAACCCCTCACCAGGGCGTGGGGTTCCAACCCAGTGAGGGCTTAGACTACCGAGGGTAGCGGGCAGCCCACACCAGCACCAGAGATCGCAAGCAATGAACAGCGCTGCTTTTAAGTTAAGTGCCATATACCATTCAGGACTGGCCCTAGCGCTGTTCTCTTGATAAGCTCGTTGAATGACGACTTAAGTCATAACACTAGGGGCTTGCCCCAAAATAACTTGAGCACCTGGCTATCCTTTATCCTGCTCAGGTTTGTTGCTCGAACTTGAAATATCGATACTTCCTATCTAAAAACGCCTGTGTTCGAGGGCCTTGTTGGGCGGGCGACTGAACACCCGGATACTCAAGTTATTTTGGGACAAGCCCTAAGAAGAGTAAGAATATTGTTTATTGTACGTATCAGCCAATGGCTTTTTTATCTCGTACTGGCTGCGATTACCATTTTGGCTATTGTACCTCAGGATCAGGCGGTTATTAGTACTGGTTGGGATAAGGCTAATCATGCCTTGGCTTTTTTTGTGCTATTAGCGTTAATGGATAATGCTTATCCATCGCTGGCTTTATGGCAAAGAAAAGTACTGCCGTTACTTGCCTATGGTTTGCTAATTGAATGTGTACAAGCATACTTGCCCGAGCGCTTTTTCTCGTTGCTGGATGTGTTGGGTGATGCTGTTGGTTTGTGTTTTTATATTATGTTGCGGCCGTTGCTGTTAGAGAAAATCCCTTTTATTAATACTGAACAATTTCAAAAACCTTCTCATTCTCAAGTTCGCTCTGATTCTAATTCTCAATCTAACTCTAACTCTTAATCTAAATCGGGGGGGAATGGTACTTACTTAAGGCTATCACTGAGGCGCTTTGAACTCGCTGTTCGCAATGCAAGGCCCACTATTGGTTGGACCCCACGCCCTTTAGCGGGCCTTGCATTGCGAACAGCTACTTCAGTGCTACCGACTCGGATATCGCACAGTCTAGCCACCCTCGGTAGTCTAACCCCTCACCAGGGCGTGGGGTTCCAACCAAGTGAGGGGTTAGACTACCGAGGGTGGCGGCGGGATACCCGTTGCAAGCCGTTAACAGCGCTAAGGGCCATAAATGAAGAATTTATTGATTATCTATCACAGTGTATTGTTAACGGCTATCCAATACATAGTGCGGTGGAGCCGATCATAACGCGTGGTGAAAAAAGTCAGTTTAAAGCTGAGTGACTAAATAACCAATACCAACAAGCGTAGCGATCCCTACGATGATTGCCATGGCTGTCCATAGGGAGCTAGCAGCCTTTTGTCGGGTCGATATATTCGCTGTGTTATCGCGGTTGCCCACTGCGGTCGGTTTGGTTTTCCAGTTTTTTGCTTCGGGGGCGAGTCTTGGAGCTTGCGGTTTTTTTATTGCTGAAGGTATTGGGCGAATCTTAGTGGCGTTGGTATCCAGGGCTTCAGTACCGTTGGGGCCATGTATTCTAAACACCAACACATCGAAGCGAATGGTATCGCCGGGTTGTAGTTCTGTTGCAGTAATTCGCTCATTATTGACATAGGTGCCATTGGAGGAGTCTAAATCACGAATCAGCAGTTTGCTGCCCTTAATGGCTAGCTCGGCATGGCGGCGTGACAAGTGTGTACCTGGAATGGTGATGTCACAGCCAGAGTCCCTGCCTAATACCGTATGACCACTGATTTTAAAGCGCTGACCTGCCAGCCAGTCACCCTCGGCAACCAGCTCCCAGAGCTGTGTGTCCTCGGTTCCGGCCTTATTGCGAGCTGAGTCGATACGTGATGGTTCAATGAGCTTACTATCTTCGCTTGCCAACGGTGCTTCTCCGGTGAGTGTTCAAGTGATACTCATAACTGTTTAGCAGATAATTTTACATTGGTCACATCAAAAAGTGGATAGGTGCACTTAAATGATTCAGGTCTATACTTCAGTGGTCTAGGCCGTGGTGCCCATTTACCGTTTAGATTACTTATTAGTCTGCTCATAGAGAGAAATTCTTGTCAGCCAAGCTCCGTCTGGAATTGCCTGGTTACACCATCAACGAATCCCTGGGGCAGGGCGGGATGGCGGTTGTTTATCTTGGTCGTCAATTGTCCCTTGAACGTGCCGTAGCTATTAAAGTACTGAATGCTACTTTGGTGACGGATGCGCTTATTGAAGGCCAGTTCCAGCAGGAATCCCTGCTGGTTGCCAGCTTGAATCACCCTAATATTATTCAAGTTATTGATCAGGGTATCGCTGCAAACGGCCAGCTCTACTTTGTGATGCAATATGTGAAAAGCATTCCGCTCACCGCCGTCATTCACCGAGAAGATGTTAGTTTAACGCGCAAGTTGGATATCATTATCCAGATCTGTAAGGCATTGTCCTATGCCCACCGCAACGGGGTAGTGCACCGCGATATCAAGCCAGCCAATGTGTTGGTGGATTATGATGGTCATGTGCGGGTGGTGGATTTTGGTATTGCCGGTTATTTCAAGCAATCTCAATCTAACGGTGCTTCGCAAACGGTGATTATGGGCACGCCTGCTTATATGGCCCCTGAACAATCCAACCCCGATCAGCAAGTAACCCACTTGAGTGATATCTATTCGCTAGGTGTGTTGATGCATGAATTGATTGTCGGTTATCACCCTGAACATTGTGAAGATAAACCTCAGGGTGTCGCCAATGCCCTATTGGATGTCATTAACAAATGTCTGCAAACGGATATCAAGTTGCGGCCACAAAGCGCCGATGAAGTCAGTCGACAGCTACTACAGCTGTTGCAGGGAAAGCACCTTAAAACACCGCGCTGGGAACAAGAAAGGCAGCGGGATGATGTGCTTGATAGTTCGCTGAGTCACTATAAATTATTGGATATTTTTAAGGAAAACCGATACGGCGCGACTTATCTTGTCAGTGAACCAAAGCGTAATCAGTGGTTGGTGGTTAAAAAGCAATTGGTCGCCTATGAAGGTGAGGCCTATAAAACCAGTACCGCGTTGTCCGGGATAAGCCATCCGCATATTGCCACCATTCACGGCACGGCAAAAAATGAACGTGTGTTTATTGCGGTGATGGAATATGTCAGTGGTGGTAGCCTGCAGGACCGCCTAACCCAGGCCTTTTCTCTGGATCGGTGGATGATGTTGGCGCAGCAACTCTGTCGAGGCTTACATTACGCCCATGATCAGGGGCTTGTTCATGGCAATCTCAGGCCCAGTAATATTCTAGTGGTCAATCCAACGCATATTAAACTGACCGACTTTGGTTTTGATGACCATAGCAGTGGCAACAATGTTGATTGGTACCAGCCGATTGCTGAAGAAAAAACGGTGGCCTCGGATATTTATTCTGCCGGGGCGGTATTGTTTCATTTGCTGACTGGAGAGGTCATTGTTCGGGATGAAAAAGAGATTCGCAATCTCGGTTCTCTGTCAGTACTTCCAGAACCCTTACAGAATATTGTTGGCAAGATGCTGTCGATCAATCCAGGTCATCGTTACCAGGATATCGAGCAAGTGCGGGCGGCGTTGGCAGACTTCTGCGATAACGAAAAAACCATAGTCATTCGCACCGAACGGCAGCCAGTTCCAGTTCATCCCGAAAAACCGGCTTTATCATGGCCAGCTAAGCTGGCCCTGGTCATGGTGTTACTGTTTTTCATTGCCGAAGGATTGTGGTTCTTTGGCGGTGATGGTCTGGAGCGGTTGTTAAAGTAGCCTGTGTTTATGGCTACTAACTAAAGTAGGGAGCTGTCCCGAGTGGCACTTATTTTAAGAGTAGCGCTGTTCATTGCTTGCGATTTCTGGTGTTGGTGTGGGCTGCCCGCTACCCTCGGTAGTCTAACCCCTCACCAGGGCGTGGGGTTCCAACCGAGTGAGGGGTTAGACTACCGAGGGTGGCGGCGGGATAGTACAGTCGCAAGCCATTAACAACACCGCCCTTAAGTAAGTGCCAATAGAAATTCTAATTGATTCCTAAAAGTTATCCAATCTATAAAAAATATGAATTTGTTTTATTTGATTGATGGGCTTAAGATTTGCTCAATTAATGTAATGTGCAGTAGCTGAGGTGAGAAATGGCTGGCAAAACCCTCTATGACAAGTTGTGGGACGCCCACTTAGTTAAGCAGCGGGACGATGGTACCGCGTTAATATATATCGATCGCCAATTGGTCCATGAGGTGACTTCACCTCAGGCTTTTGAAGGGCTACGTCTTGCTGGTCGACAATTGTGGCGTGTTGATGCCAATTTAGCGACGCCCGATCACAACGTGCCTTCAGAAAAATCTGAGCGCACTGGCGGTGTGGCTGGCATTGCGGACGAGATCTCCCGTATTCAGGTGCAAACACTGGATGACAACTGCGAAGCCTTTGGCGTTACCGAGTTTGAGATAAACGATGTTCGCCAGGGTATTGTACATGTTGTAGGCCCTGAACAAGGTGCAACTTTGCCCGGAATGACAGTGGCCTGTGGAGATTCTCATACAGCCACCCACGGTGCTTTGGGAGCCCTTGCCCATGGCATTGGTACGTCTGAAGTTGAGCACGTCATGGCCACACAGTGTTTGATTCAACAAAAAATGCAAAACATGTTGATATCTGTTGAGGGTGAGCTTCGTTCCGGTGTGACGCCTAAGGACGTGATTCTCGCCATTATCGGTAAAATTGGCACTGCGGGTGGTAGCGGTCATGCCATTGAGTTTGGCGGTAGCGTGTTTCGTGATATGTCCATTGAAGGGCGAATGACCGTTTGTAATATGGCCATTGAAGCAGGTGCCCGTGTTGGTATGGTCGCTGTAGATGATAACACTCTGGAATACGTTAAGGGTCGTCCTTTTGCGCCCAAAGCTGATGATTGGGATAAGGCCGTCGCATACTGGCGTACTTTGCACAGCGATGATGATGCAGGGTTTGATCGGGTGGTATACCTCGATGCTGCCAGCATTATTCCACAGGTTAGCTGGGGTAATTCACCGGAAATGGTAACGGGCATTGATGCCTGTGTACCGAGGCCGGAAGAAATTATTGATCCGGTAAAAAGAGTGGCTGCCGAGCGTGCCCTTGAGTATATGGGGTTGACCGGTGGTATGGCGATTACCGATATCAAACTGGACTGTATCTTTATCGGCTCTTGCACCAATTCACGTATTGAAGATTTACGTGCTGCCGCTGCCGTAGTGAAAGGCAAAAAAGTGGCCGATAACGTCAAGCGTGCCTTGGTGGTTCCCGGTTCCGGTTTGGTGAAATCCCAGGCGGAAGATGAAGGTTTGGATAAAATCTTTATCGATGCTGGTCTGGAGTGGCGTGAACCAAGTTGTTCTATGTGTTTGGCGATGAACTCAGATAAGTTGGGCGAAGGAGAGCACTGTGCCTCAACGTCTAACAGAAACTTTGAAGGGCGTCAGGGCTTTGGTGGGCGTACTCACCTGGTGAGTCCAGCGATGGCTGCGGCCGCTGCAATAGCCGGACACTTCGTGGATGTTCGCTATTTAGATTAAAAAGTTTAGATTCAAACGTTTGCGCTTAAAGAGGATAATCATAATGAAGAGTTTTACTACAGTGACCGGTATTGTCGCGCCTATGGATCGTGCCAATGTAGATACCGATATGATTATACCCAAGCAGTTTTTAAAATCGATCAAGCGATCTGGCTTTGGTCCTTTTATGTTTGATGAGCTGCGCTATAGGGATGTTGGGAAACTTGGGATGGATTGTAGTAAACGTCCACTTAATGCAGATTTTCCTCTGAACTTTAACCGTTACCAGGGCGCTGCAGTTTTATTGGCCAGGGAAAACTTTGGCTGTGGTTCCAGTCGTGAACACGCGCCTTGGGCTCTGGAAGATTATGGTTTTCGGGTGATGATTGCGCCCAGTTTTGCCGATATATTTTTTAATAACAGTTTCAAAAATGGCATGTTGCCTATTGTGCTTCAAGCTGAAATTGTCGATCAGCTGTTTCAGGAAATGTATGCGATGGAAGGCTATCAATTAACGATTGATTTGGACGCTCAGGTGATTCGTAAACCCAACGGCGAAGAAATCGCCTTTGAAGTGGATGCTTTCCGCAAACACTGCTTGTTAAACGGTTTGGATGATATCGGTATTACCCTGCAGGACGCCGATGCAATTCGCGAGTTTGAAAAACAGTGGCAACAAAAGTCTCCCTGGTTATTTGGTGCGTTGTAGCCAACAGCATTATGAATAGCGAGATTGTTAAATATATACCCAAAGGATTGAAATTTAGGTGTTATAGGCCGCTCCTGCACATCCATGCGCCTGCGGCATTAGTGCATCCATGCACGTCACACCCCCTTTTTGCCCATGGCTGCGTTGTTTGAACTTGAAATATTGACAGTTT
>JAZFYA010000421.1:0-9026 GCA_036443315.1 Pseudomonadales bacterium | reverse complement strand
AAATGGTATTAGCCGTATAGTCGATAGTGTGAAAGGTCGTATTGTGGATGTACTAGAAGAAGAGTTTATAGATGGCCAGCAAGGGCTTTCGAAGATTCGCGATGTGCGGGTAATGACTGGAAAGCCTGTTGATGTGATTCTTGAAGAAGCCAGTAACTGTAATGCCGATATGATTATTCTGGGTAGTCATGGTCCGGGTACAGAGATGCAGAATGTGTTGGGTTCAGTGACGTCCCGTATTTTGCAGATGTCTCGGGTACCCGTTTACATGGTGCCGTTGGTACGTAACATCATACCTAGAGCCCAGACAAGTTAAGTTGTATCCTCGGTCAGGCACAGCCTTGCCCCCTTCATATTTCCACTCTTTTTTCCCTTTTATAAAACGTAAGAAAGGATTTCATTCTAAATTAGGCTAATTTTGTTATATAGACTATGGTTTCTAGAGAGCTAACGAATATTAAATTATATATTTAACATTTTTTTAAAAGTAGTTTTTAACCCTATGAATTTATTAAATATAGTTGATGTCAGGAGGACTATATGAAGCTTCAACAATTGCGTTATATTTGGGAAGTAGCCCATCACGACCTGAATGTTTCGGCGACCGCGCAAAGTCTTTATACCTCCCAACCGGGTATCAGCAAGCAGATTCGTTTATTGGAGGACGAGTTAGGAGTCGAGATTTTTTCTCGTAGTGGTAAACATCTTACCCGCGTGACGCCGGCAGGTGACGCGATTTTGAAGACCGCCGGTGAGATCCTGCGCAAGGTCGAGGGTATTAAACAGGTGGCCCAGGAATTTAGTAATGAGAAGAAGGGTAGTCTCTCAATAGCGACAACCCATACCCAGGCCCGCTATGCATTGCCCCACACTATTCAAACCTTTATCGAGTGCTATCCTGAAGTATCCCTACATATGCACCAAGGGACGCCGATGCAAATCTCCGAATTGGCTGCAGACGGTACAGTGGACTTTGCTATTGCCACTGAGGCGCTGGAACTATTTAGCGACTTGATTATGATGCCTTGCTACAAGTGGGATCGCGCCATTGTGGTACCGAAAGATCATGCATTGGCACAAAAATCTGAACTGACTCTTGAAGACGTTGCTGCTCACCCAATTGTCACTTATGTGTTTGGCTTTACTGGTCGCTCTAAATTGGATGAGGCCTTTATAGAAAAAGGACTTGCACCTAAAGTTGTTTTTACAGCGGCTGACGCCGATGTTATCAAAACTTATGTTCGCCTTGGTTTGGGTATTGGCATTGTCGCCAAGATGGCTTATGACAAAGAGTTGGATAGTGATTTGGTGGCTTTGGATGCAAGTCATTTATTCAAGTCTAGTATCACTAATATTGGTTTCCGTCGAGGTACATTCCTGCGAGGGTTTATGTTCGATTTTATCGAGCAGTTTGCGCCTCATCTGACCAAGAACGTGGTAGAAGAGGCATACCAGCGTCATACTAAACAGGAACTCGATGAGTTGTTTGAGCGAATTGAGTTGCCGGTGTATTAAACCCTGGAAAGGCCGCAGCCTGATTTTTACAGCTAAAGGTGTGTCATTTAGTGAAAAAGGCGATAAAACGGCGATGTAAAATCGAGGTTTGGTAGCCAATATCACCGAGAGCCGGACTGATCATCGGTGTGGACTTATTGGGATTTGCATAAGTTCAGACTTAATCGGGGACTAAAAATAGCGGGCTTCTATTGTCCATTATTTTTTTAGCAGGGCGCGTTCTTTGTCGACAAGGAAGTCTACCACTGCAAACATCTGCTGCCTCCCGCCAGCCCTCATGGGGTCAATTCGATATTTACCATTGATGATGATTTCCGGCACGCTGGCAAGATGGTAACTCCTTGCGCGAGCTTCAGCCTGTTTGACTTGGCTCTCTGTGGCGAAGGAATGAAATGCTTTGTCAAAGGCTTTCTTATCGACGCCATAATGTGCAAAAAAGTCAGCCAACTCGCTTTGATTACTCAGTCTTTTTTGGTCAACGACTATTGCAGTAAACAATGGAAGATGGATTTTTTCTGTAATGTTCAACGCCTGTGCTGCATAAAACGCTCGTGCGTACAGTGCCATCGACTTATTCCAGACTGCTGGAAAATGCCAAAAATCGACGTCGCTAACTTGTTTTTCCCGCCAGTTTGTTATTAAGGGCTCAAGACTATAGCAGTGTGGGCAACCGTAGGAAAAAGCTTGCACCACCTCAATTTTACTGCTGTCGCGAGTGTGAACCGGTTCGTCCAGGACAATATAATGCTCGCCTGGAATAAACTCGATCACCGCAAACTGTGTTTGTTTGACCGCCAGAATAACAATATCCTGCTTAGGGACATCGTTGAAGCCATCCACAGCATGGGTTGGCACTGCAACTATTTTATCAATAACATCCATACCGTCAGTAATTTTACCAAATACCGCATAGCCGGGTTGCTTGCCTCGCGGGTCCAGGCTTGAATTGTCCGAAACATTGATAAAAAACTGCGATGTTGCGCTGTCCGGGTTCGTGGTGCGGGCCATAGAAATAGTACCTCTACTATTTTTCAGGCCATTGCGCGATTCATTTTCGACAGGGGAATGTGTTTGCTTGTTTTTCAATCCCTTTTCCAAACCGCCACCCTGGATGACAAAACCAGGGATGACACGATGAAAAATGGTGTTATTGTAAAAGCCTTCGTTCACATAAGTGAGAAAATTAGCCACCGTTTTGGGCGCTTTTTCTGGATTGAGTTCTAGCGTAAAAGGCCCGGCAGACGTCTCAAAAATCACTTCAATTACTGGAGGTTTTGTCTCAGGTGCATTGCTGGCAATGGCAGCGGAGGTAAACAGACCTTGCGAAATGAGTGCAATAAATAGCAAAAATGACAGCCGCTTGAATTTCATGTTTGTTACCTGTTGTTCAGTTCGTATCTTTTTTGCCATCATCCATCAGAATGACTTTATTGGCTACATTTAATTGCCAATTATTAGTGTAAAGGAAGCAGGGGTGATGACCTAAATATTGAGAGCACTTCCTATAAGTAATGCCTAATTGGCTGCTACCTTAATCAACACCCTTTGTTTGATGCCAGATTTAAAAGTCAACGTGATATCCACCTGCTGCCCCACCGTCAAATGGTGTTTAGGTCCCTTCAACATTAAGTGTTTGCCGCCGGGTGCCAACTGGACTTTGCCATTTGCGGGGATAATGAGGCTGGTAACTTCATTCATCATCATCAACCCGTTATCCATCGACATTTCATGTATTTCGATGCTCTCGAAAGCCTCACTTGCGATATTGAGTAGGGCCACTTCTTCGGTGCCTACATTGACTAGTGTCATATATCCAGCGTTCACCTTCGCAGCGGCATCCGTTTCTCGAATCCATGCGTTCATAATCGCGACCACGTCCTCAACTGGTTCAACTTTGCTGACAGTAAACGCGGTGGTTTTGGGTGTCCCGGCATCCTTCTCGGCATTTATAGGCGCCAAATTGCCGCTTACTCTTTGATTCTCGGTTTGTAGATAGTCAATAAGGTCCATTGCTTCCTGCTGGTTTAAACGCATATTCGGCATGGCTAGATTGTTGTATTGGGCATAGAGTGCCAAGGCGATAGGGTCTTTCTCTGCTAACATTTGGTCCGGCGCCCTTAACCAGTTGAGGAGCCAGTTCATTTCTCGCCGTTGGGTGACACCTAACAGATCGGGTCCAAGAGCCCCCTGGGGATCACTGCCGGATACGGAATGGCAGGCAATACAGCGCGTGCGAAACAGTAGTTCTCCTCGGCTAATAGTACGTAATTTGGGGGCATTTGCGTAATCTTCGCCCTTAGGTGGCGCTTTCCAGCTATTGAGCCAATTGCCGAGTTGATCGGCAAGCACATAGGGGTTTTCAAAGGGCGAGCGCTTCATCCATCGGCCTGTGGTCTGGTTACCGATTATCATATTCACATTGTGGTTATTTGAACCGTCCTGGATTTCCTCTATGTATAACCCTAATTTTTTGCGCAGCTCGATAATATCAGCGTTCTTGCCCGTTAAAAAAGTCCAACCTGCACCGAACCTTTCTTTGTACTCCTTGAGCGCTGCGGGCGTGTCATTTTCCGGATCAATGGTAATGGAGTAGAAGAATACATCCTTGCCTAGGCGATCACCCAAAATATTCTGTACTTTGACTAGCTGCGCCGTTTCTAACGGACAGCTATCTGGGCAAGATGTGTAAATAAAATTGATGGAGACTATTTTGTCCTTGATCAGGTCATCAAAAAAACGGACGGATTCGCCATCTTGCGTGATTAAAGGAATATTAGGGAAGTAGTTGGCGCCCCAGGGTGATATCGCGTTTGCGGAGGGAACACTGACCGAAAAAAATAAGGTGACGACTGCCACCCAAAGATACTTCATACATCTCATAGGAAAATCTTACCTATCTATATAAAAAAGAACGTCAGCAGGAAGCACTATTCTATTCACCGCGACCCTGTTCTTAACTGCTAGCCCCTACAAAACCGGTAAGGGCTAGCATAACGTTACTTCTAAATTACCTTTTTTTATTCAATAGTCGATATACCTCTACTCCTCAGGCTCGCATTATGGATCGCACGATCCACCGTCATCGGGGTCGGGCAGTTGACCACATGCGGCGAGTTCAGGTTGGTGAAGTCAAAGTCATCAACCCGGATACCCGTATTATCACCTTGTGCAATTCGAGGAGGTGCTGGCCATTCAAGGATCTCCAGCCTGCCCGCTGCGCGCAGTTCTTTGAGTTCCTTGAACCCTTTAATAGCCCGATCAGCAGGCTCTACCCAGTGCGCAAAGCCGATATGCCACATGGGACTATAATCGTCTTCGGGCATGAAGTAGGACGGAAGACCAATCTGACTACCGAATGGCCCACCACCCCCATTCAGGCCAAAGTCCTCACCCCCATCTGCGGTAGCAGGTTGAGGCATTGGTGGGAAGGTCGGATCAATACGATGGCCCGGTATAAACTGCACCAATGGTACTGCTGTACCAGCCAGGAACTGGTGCTTCGGTACACTAGGCACACCCATTGCCCGGCCCGGCCCAGCCGGCCAGGTATCCACCACAATGTAATACGGTAAGTAATCTCCATCTCCGGACCATGACTTGTGTAGCTTGAAGGTCACATATGGTGGCTTCTCCAACCCACTGGTGTCCATCTCAACTACATGGCCTGAGCTGTCGATCCGACCCCACTCAGTACCGTTGTAAGGACAGGAACCGTTTGGCCCACCGTTTTCTCCACCGACATCCGGGAAGCTGACACAGCTTAGATCTTCTCTGTTTCGCTCCCAGGCTTCGTTACCCCATTTGACCATGATCGCGTTGAAAATAACCTCCTTGCCGTTGTAATTCACGCGACGTAATGGTGAATAGGTGTTGTTAGGATTTGTGTCTGGAATACCAACAGGATTGGGACAATCTTCCTCTGCGTCCTCTTTTTCCTCGCCGGTCCTACAGAATGGATTCGCCCACACCGGATTTGGCAGATCATCATGGAAGGTCCAGCGGCCGTCGTTATCGATGCTTGCTGAAGCAGTCGCTGCCACCGGTGTATCTTGCAATCCACCCGCCCAGGCGATACCCAGTTCATCAGCCAACGCTTCATCACTGACATCGTGCAAGAAGAACCAGACATCCCTTGGGTTACCTAACGCATCAAAGCCGGTACCCCTGGTCAGCGCGAAGGTCGCCGTACCCCGCTCGTTGTTGGGGTTCGGATTAAGCGTATCGCCGAGGAACTCATTGCGGATGTTGTCCAGTTGGCCGATCTCGGCGCTGTTCCAGACGGTCACGGAATCCAGAACGGGGCCAAACTCACCCTCACCATCGCCCGTTCTAAAGGTTGGCAATGCATGGGAATCGACATAGCTGACACCATCCCAGGATGGTATAGGTGTTGGCATCAACTTGACTTGTCCCGGATGCTCGATGTCCCAACGTAGCAGCATCGCGTGATCTTCGTGCTGAGTATTGTGACAGTGCTCCATATAGGTACCAGCAAACTCCCTAAAGCGTAGGGCGATCTCAACCATATCGCCACTGTCAGGTTGTGGGCCTAGACGATATACGTCCTTGCGTGCCCATGTTTCCCATTCAGGAGGAGCCACACCATTGCGGCGCAGAATAATACCTTCTTCGAAGTGAATATGTACTGGATGGCTCCAGGTCCCGCTGTTGACAAGACGCCATACTTCCAGACCACCGGAGTTTTTGCTTGGTGCTGCAGACAAACGCCGGGGATCCATACTAAAGCCTTTACCGCCATCGGTTTCAATCACCCAAGGCCTGTCGTCCGTTGGCTGCTGTTCAAACTCAAAGGTGCGGTGCAAAGCATTAGCCAACTCGTCTTCGGTCGGTCTTTGCAGTGGGATCATCTTCTCTCCGCCCGCTACGTAATCCTCCGGGTTCAAGCTGGGATCCTTACCCTTATACTTTCGCACACGAAATTCCAGGAATTTACCAACGACTGGATCACCATTAACCCAGCGGTCAGCCATACCGTCCTCATTGTCGTCTACCGCTCTCGCTGCATAGGCACCGCTGTTGATATCAGCCAGCGGGATAATCGCATCAGTGGCTTGGCCATTCTTATGTTGCAACATATTAACCAGGTAAAGCGTGTCGCCTGCCTCGAAATCAGCGAAGTCTATAATAATGTCATAGCGCTCTGCGACACCTAAGGTGGGCAGTTCTGCATTATCGAAGAGGACCGAGTGTTCCATGATGTTGCCATCGTTAGCAATCATATGAAATGGCACGGGATTACCCGCCCCATCTACCAGACCGATCTTGAAGTAGCGAGATACAGAGCCGTTCAACAGACGAAAACGATAGCGGCGAGCACGCACATCAAGGTAGGGCTTGTAGAGCCAGTTTACCGTCATCACGTCACCGATAAAGCCTTTGATATTAAACGGGTTAAACCAAAGCTGACCTTCTTGGTCCCAGGCTTTTTCGGCCAACAGCAGGTTGACGTCGTAGTCGCGATTACCCCAATCCAATGCAGAACCACTGGGCAAGCGCAGGTTGACGCCATCGTCTATTATTTCGTTACCGCGATCTAGCGCACTGTAGTAGTTCATCATGGCCGTGCTGCCTTTGTAGATATTTTGAGCGGTATAATCGAGCATATGATCGTGAAACCAATGGGTACTCATGGTTTCGTGCCAATCACCGGGGATCTTCTTGATGCCGCCGTGCCCATTTGGACTACCTGCTTGATTCATCTCGGCTGTCGTGTTGATCGAATCGTGGCCGGCCAGTGCGATGGGCCAGCGATAATCGTAGAACTGCCCTGGGAAGAAAAAGGCATTGGTATAGCCATCACTCTCAGCGGGAGTATGGCCGTTGTGCTCGTGAGTAGTGGTGGTATGCACCCCGAAGCCCCGGTTTGCCGCTACGTCAATGGGCAGTGCGTTGTAATGACGCATTAACACAGGCTTACCGTAACGCACGTTGAGAAGTTTTGGTGGAAAGGTTCCATCGAAAGTCCACAATGTCTGTGGGTCTTGTACAGGCATTGTGGGGTGGAACTTGATTTCGATGCCGTTCGTAGTGCCTTCAAACCCGGCATTGCCTGTGGTGTTGTGATAAAGACCACCAGGACCAAATTCACCCTTCCTGTACCTGTGAAGTTGTTTTCTGTCTCGAAAACCGTGATTTACACGCGATCCAGTCGTTGCTGTCTGGAAATATGTTTTGGGTTTGAATTCCTTCCAGCGCTGATGCGACCAGCCTAGTCCTGGGGGACGTCCTTCTGCAGGAGGACTAACCAGTTCACGACCGAGAAATGCTTCGATATCCGCCTGCCATGGATTTGAATCCTGGTCATTGGCAAACTTTGTAGGGATAGGCCAGATATCCTGGGCGAGGAAGTTTTCAAGCGCGGCACCATCGGGTATACTTTGGGGATTAGCTGGCCTTGGCAAAGCTGCCCATTTTCTGGGTTGCTGTATATTATTACGCAAATTGAGCCTCTCAGGCCCGAATTCCTCAAAGCGCAACATTTGTTGGGAAAATGGCGTGGCGCCGAATAATGGACTTGGAGGTCCATTGGATGGCACATTGAAAGTGCCGTCGTCGCGTTGATCTTCTTCAGCAATCGAATTATTGGCTTCCGTATCGGCTGGTGTTCCTGTCTTGCCGCCTTCAAAAGCCTTTTCATTAGCGTCTGAAATACCTTCAGGCAGATCCTCGATCGACAGTTCAGTAAAATGCGAAGGGTCATCGTCGGGAGGAAATGGGCTGTCCTGAACCTTACGCGTGTGCGCTGCTTGCGCATAAGTCGCGAATAGACCTGACAATAAAAATAATGCCAGAAACGCTATCCTTACGGAGAGCGCAAACGGCGGCGTGGAATCGGAAAAAACGTGTCGTGTGTGTACCATTGTAGTTGCCCCTAATTATTCTCACGCATAAAAATGAAAATTTAGACTGCAAAATCGTCATTTGCGTTGTAGTTATTAAAATACTTAACATAGAAAATACCTGAGCAAAACCCGCCCACAACTTAGGTATCTATACCACTAATGATTGCGCTTGATAATATGATGCTTAGTAGTGATGAGACTGGATTCACATGTAGTCACTGCATATTATTATGTAGTAGCCCCTAACCCCTAGTAGCCCCTGCTGCATATTATTATGTTACGGCATATTATTAGTCCTAATACCTTATCACGATTGTTCGTGGAAATAACCTGTCAAAAGGCCTTGTCAGATATATTTTTAATAACCTAATATTCGCGCGGGTACTAAATGCGCCACATCACTAGGTAACAGCTAAAGCCTTGCACTTCAAACTGCTGACTAGTGGATTGAGACATAAACAAGGCAGCCATGATAAAAACATCCCTATCTTCACAAAGCAAAGGATTTATAGTTGGGTTTATATATATACCCAAAGCGATTGAAATTTAGGTGTTATAGGCCGCTCCTGCACATCCATGCGCCTGCGGCATTAGTGCATCCATGCACGTCACACCCCCTTTTTGCCCATGGCTGCGTTGTTTGAACTT
>JAZFYA010000420.1:0-12472 GCA_036443315.1 Pseudomonadales bacterium | reverse complement strand
ATACCCAAAGCGATTGAAATTTAGGTGTTATAGGCCGCTCCTGCGCATCCATGCGCCTGCGGCATTAGTGCATCCATGCACGTCACACCCCCTTTTTGCCCATGGCTGCATTGTTTGAACTTGACAGTTTGAACTTGACAGTTTGAACGTGAAATATTGACAGTTTCCTGCGTTCAAACGCTTTGCCATGAACAACTTTCCATAGATACTTTCCATAAACAACTTTCCATAGATAAATAAGGGACGCACTCTAAAACCTAAATTTCAATCGCTTTGGGTATAATGCCCGAACTACCAGCGATATATTTTTACCCAAGAATTTATTGGATTTCTCCATCATTCTCCATCATTCTCCATCATTCTCACGGAGAAGCCTTTGTTTTTATTAGTTTTTGGGATTAACAAAAGTACAAACAAGGCGTTATCTATCGAGTGATTTAATTCTTGGTATGGTTAAGCCCCATGTCGTTGCCATCTTCCACGTAGTTTTCTATGTAATAGCGATAACCAAAATGGTTAGCCAGTCTATTCATGATATTTAAACTGATGGCTTTACCATCCCGGAACTCAGAAAGGTAAGTGTGACTGATGTTGATTTC
Source organism: Pseudomonadales bacterium (assembly GCA_036443315.1). Taxonomy (GTDB): domain Bacteria; phylum Pseudomonadota; class Gammaproteobacteria; order Pseudomonadales; family Dasaniaceae; genus Oceanicoccus. Next base: position 11,873 of record JAZFYA010000420.1, on the reverse strand, counting down.
GCGTCCAATTTTGCGCAAGCTGCCAGGTTCTGTTTTAAGTTTTATCGCAAGGAGATGATTGCGCAATAGCGATCCAAGTTTCGCAATATTTGTCGCATCGTAGTTCACGACTGTTTCAGGTTCTGGTAAATTATCGTTGTCCATATAAGTTGTAGACCTCTTCATGAATATCAGCGATTCGAACTTCAATTATTTAACGAATAATGCCATTGACAGTCTATTTGTCTTATACACGCAATCCCTTAGAGCTTTGCAGTATAAAAGGCGCGTTTAAAGTTAATCAATACATTACTCTATAGGGTAGCCTATTTTAAAAGCTTATTTTTTCATTTAAGTGGCTTGATTGTTGTTAATGTAGCCTTGTCTGTGTATTTTGGTTAATACCTAATAGTTTTGCAATTTTGCAACGTAGTGCGGAAAGGTTGATGGGTTTAGTAACAAAATCTGTTGCGCCCGCATCAATAGCCTTGGCAATAGCTTCATCATCATTCAGTGCAGTGGCCATAATGATAATGGGTTTGTATTCAGAAGCTAGATCTAAAATGGATCGGCAAGCATAATAACCATCCATCACGGGCATCATAATATCTAGAATTACAAGATCTGGTTTACTTTCCATGCAGGCTTCTATCGCATCTTCGCCGTTTTCTGCCTGAATTAATGCGTATCCTTCATCTGCAAACGCACCGAGAAGTGCAAAGCGCGAACTGCGGTCATCATCGGTAATTAAAACCGTTATTCCATTAGAATTTTGATCTAGGATTGGTGCTTCTTTAATAGTGATGTCATCCCTTAGGATAACGGCTAATGTATCGTATTCCTTTTGAATCGTTGCGAGCAAATGATTGAAGGTGTTTTGTTGATTAGTTTTGACAGCGGATTCCATGTTGATACAAGCACGCGCCAAAAGTGAAGCAGAAAAATTCAGTGCACCCCCTTTTAAACGTAGCGTAACGTTTAGTAAGGCTTTTATATCTTGTTCGGAGATCGCTATCCGCATTTTTTTAATGTCTATTGGTGAGTCCTCTAAAAATGCTCTAATGGCTTGTGGATAATTTCCTCCAATTTTGTCTCTCAGAGCATGTAATGTAGTGAGGTCAACGGTTGTTTCGATCAAGTCCTTACTATTTGAAGTGGTTTCAAGTGACGGGGAGATCATAGTACGTTGATCAGATTTCTTAACCCAATAAGCAAGCTTCTGTGATAAGAGCGCACAATCAATGGGTTTTTCCAAATAGTCGTTCATACCTGCTGAAAGACAACGTTCAATTTCTCCAGGAATAGTATTGGCAGTGACTGCGATAACGGGGGTGGTTTTATTGAGGTGGTTTCCCATTCTTATTCGTTTCGTCGTGTTATAGCCATTTTCACCAGGCATGACGCAGTCCATGAGTACGGCGTCATAATGATCACGTGTTAAAGCGTTTATTGCCTCTTCGCCATTGTTTGCCAATTCAACTACGCAGCCTAGCGATTCAAGTAAGCCCGTGGCTACGAGTTGGTTGGTATAGTTGTCATCAACCACTAAGACGCGGGTACCTTTGTTAAAATTAGTCCAAGTGGGTGTACGTTGTTGAGGTGGTGATGTCTGAAATGTGCGGAATTTAATCATACGTATGATTAAATTGTGAAACTCCCAGGGTGGTAAGGGAAAATTTAAACAGCTTGCATAGGAAGGCATAGTGTCAGGCACAGCTCGACCATCTTCGGTAAATAAGGTCACGACGGGTATAGGTAGATGACTATGATAGGTTTCAAGTTGTTCAAAAAAAGTAGACGGGCTTACGTCGTAAGGGTTGGCATCGAGAATGAGTAAGTCATAGGGTAAGCCTTCAGCGGCAGCACTCTTTAATCGAGTTAATGCTTCACGACTGGATTTAGCAGGTCGTAAATGACAATCCCATTGGCTTAAATTTTCTAAGATCCATTCGTGGCGATCATTATGTGAGGTGGAAAATAGCACCCGGCTACCTTCAAGTTCGCTATAATCATGCTCAGTAAGGGTATTGATACTAACCTCTTCAATGGGAATGAAAAAGGAAAAAATTGAGCCTTTATCCATTTGGCTACGCAGTGATAATTTGCCACCCATTAACTCAATAAGCTGCTTACAGATGGCCAAACCTAGCCCAGTACCACCGTAATCACGAGTGGTTGAACCATCTACTTGTGCGAAGGCATCAAATATTTGTCTGTGCAGGTGTTCAGGTATACCAATTCCGGTATCAGTGACAGAACCTTCCAAATAGGAAATATTATCTTTTCCTACAAAATAATTGAGTTGGACTTTAATATTTCCCGTGCCAGTAAATTTAATGGCATTACCCACTAGATTAATGAGAATCTGGCGGAGTCTGCCAGCATCGGCTCGTACAAAAAAGGGGACATCTGTCGTCGCATCATATTCAAGAATGAGATTTTTATTAGACGCTTGTAAAGATAGCAGTTCGATAATATCCTTAAGCATTTCACGCGTGTTGAAATCCTCAGGATGTAGTTTTATCTTGCCTGACTCCAGTTTCGAAAAATCCAGTATTTGATCGACGAGACCCAGTAATAAATGGCTGGACTCTGTTGCGACGCGGGTATAGTTGAGTTGCGTTTGTGTCAGTACAGTTCCGTTTAACAGTTCTAGCATACCCATTACACCGTTCATTGGTGTGCGTAGTTCGTGGGTAATGTTGGCTGCAAACTCACCTTTAATTCTTGCCGATGCCAGCGCAGTATCTCTGGCGCGCTGTAACGCTGCTTCGCGTTGTTCTAACTCGTGCATCATTGTGTTAAACGCACGATTCATTTCCCTGATGTCCAGCGGTCCTGCAAGTTTTGCTCTCACCTTGGGTTCACCTTTTTCTGCACGCTTCATATTAAGGGCCAGAGCTTTGATTGGGCGAGTCGCATGGGAGGTAAGAAGCAATAATGCGATAAGGAGAATAGAGAAAATAAAAATAGTGATGCTGATATTTCTAACGAGAATTTCTTGCTGAAGAGCATGCAGGGTATTTTTGCTGACCAATACGCGAACATAACCAATTAACTCTTTTTCCTCGGCCATATTGGTAAAAGGGGAGTTGGATGCATTCGTGTCATTGCTGCCGGTAAATGCCGGTGAAACAAATAACCAAATACTATCATCCTCATATTCAATTTTTAAGGCGTCTGTCGACTTGCTTAGATTATTGGGAGGGTTGGGATTATCTCCCTCTATAACAATGGATTCTTGGTCTGGGTTGTAAATACCAACACCTAGAACGCCAGGGAACGTGAGGGTGCTGGCGACAGCTTCTTTAGCGTTGTCGGGACTGTAGTAGAGTAATGCAAGCTTGCTTTGCCTAGCGAAGTTATCTGTTAGTCTTAAACCCTCCTCAGAGAGCTGGTTATAAACGGTATGGTATGTAATAGAGGTGGTAACAATAGTCGAGGTAATAGCAAAACAGAGTATTCCCAAGGTAACGGTCAGAATCAATTGTTGTCGAAAGTTCATCTGCGACAAGAAAAATTTAGACAGTAATTTCACTTTATATAGCCACTTTTAATAAGCTGCGTTTGTCAGTTATTGTTGCCACCGACTTTGCATAATCCTAGAAAAAGCAGTTGGATCGTAGCGAGGGCGTCTAAGGTGTTGAAGGTAGAGCTTTTTTTGGGAATTTTGATCGAAAGCAGTATCACCCATACGGTGAGGTCAAAATTTCCAAAAAAAGTTCTAGATTCAATGCATTAGGCGTCCGCAGTAGATTCAACTGCTTTTTCTAGGATAATATCTACAGTTGAATTTAGTCTTGTAGAGCATCATTGATTAAGCGCTAATAGTCAAGGTTTAGTCTTTTCCAACATAAGATGAGCCTGAAGTGGATTTTTTTATAACATCGGAAACAATACTGTATATCGCATAGTCCGGTGTTTAGTAACTACGGGTTACATTAGGGATAGTAGTTAATACGAATACGACGCCAACCGTTTTCTCACCTTTCTTCCAACCCCAGTTTTTCCCATGCAGCCGATTTTTCTAACTCAACGGCTACCGCGAGCGCTTGCTTTGATCGCGCTTGTAAATTCAGGCGATCACCACTATTTTCCCAACGGGTAATCGCGGCAGGACTCACACCGATGAGTTGTGCAAATTGTGCCGTGTTAATCCCTAACCGCTTACGCAGGCGGGATACCATGGCGCTGGTAGGATTAAACGGTTTTTTCCGCGTGGGTTGAGTAGACTTAGACCGGGCAGGAGAACGCTTAACGGGTTGCTTTGTTTTAACGCGCTTATTTTTTGTTGGCGTTGTTTCGTCAACGGGATTGTGAATTTGATCCTCTGCACTGTTATCCAGCTCAATACCAAATACATCGCTCATATCGCTATCGAGGCGCCTACGCTTGCCACTGCCTGTGGGGATGGCAATATTGGTGCTAATTAGCGCTTCATGATCGACACCGCGTAGTGTGAACAATAGCTCCGGCTGCTTATCCAGTAGAGCGCCCACACCATAGAGAACGGCTGCCAGGTGCTTACACAGGTCGGCCCAATCAGGGCAATTGCACTGCAGCGCGATGTCTTTGGTCTGTGGAAAGAGTCCAGTTTTGGGGTGTGTAACAACGGCCATGACGTTTGCAGAGAGTTTTCCCTCTAGCAGCTCCAAGAGAGAGCCGATTTGACCCATACACTGTTGTTTGATCGTCTTCCAACGATTCTGCGCTAAGGGTTTGATCGCTACCTTAATGTCATACAGTTCTGAGCCGCTAACCATAGCGTTGATCTTGCCTTTCTGGATCTCCATATGACAGACCGATCCATTGCGCACATAGCGTTTACCCCGAGGTAGCCGGTTGGCGTAATCACTGAATTGTTCCAGGTGTTCGCACCAGGCGTCACCCCAAAACGTGCGCGTAATTATTCGGCCTTCTATTTCGATGGGGCAAACATCGACACCTTTTTTGCGTAGCTTTTTCATTTCCCGCTGCGCTTGAGCGCGCTGCTGGGCAACGGAAACATAAGGACGCCAATAACCAAAAGCCATCGTATTTACTCCACTGTACTGCACTTAATTTTAGGATATTGGGGGTTGTACTTTATTGACATCCAAGGTGACTAAGTCAATCAAGTCCTCATTGCTCAATTCCGTCAATAGCGTTTCGGCGCTGCCTGCCAGAATATCATTGGCCAGGGCGCTTTTATCGGTGATGAGCTGATCGATTTTGTCCTCTATGGTACCTTGGCAGACCATTTTGTGCACCAGGACATTGCGTTTCTGGCCAATGCGGAAGGCGCGATCCGTGGCTTGATTCTCCACCGCCGGATTCCACCAGCGGTCAAAGTGAATCACATGGGAGGCCTGTGTTAAATTCAACCCCGTACCACCGGCTTTGATCGAGAGCACAAAAAATGGGGGGCCATCTTCCTGCTGAAAGTGATCGACCCGTTTTTTACGTTGGGGTACAGAAGTCCCCCCGTGTAGGACTAAGCCGGGTTGCCCAAAGCATTCTGTCAGATAGTCCGCAAGCGGCTCTGTCATTTCACGGAACTGCGTAAAGACCAGCACCTTTTCCTGGCGGGAGGCGATTTCCTCGCAAATTTCCGCTAGGCGAGCAAATTTACCGCTCTCTTGGGGTTGGTAGTTTCCATCCCCGAGCCATTGAGCCGGATGGTTACAAAGTTGTTTAAAGCGCAATAGATAAGACAGCACCAGCCCTTTGCGTTGTATCCCCTCGGGGTTCTCCAGGGCAATGGCCAGTTCTTTGACGGATTTTTCATACAACGCCGCTTGTTTTTTGCTGAGACCACAATACGCGTGGACTTCGGTTTTATCCGGCAAATCATCAATAATCGATTTGTCGGTTTTCAAACGCCGTAACATATAGGGCTGGACTAAGTTCCTCAATGGAGCATACTGATCCTGCTCACGAGATTCCAGTGATTTAACAAAGGTTTGAAAGCGCTTAACCGAACCCAATAGCCCTGGGCAAATAAAATCAAACAGCGACCACAAATCACCCAGGCGGTTTTCCACGGGCGTGCCGGTCAGTACAATGCGGGACTCGGCTTGCAGTTGTTTCGCCGCTTTGGTTTGCCGGGTACCGGGGTTTTTGATCGCTTGTGCTTCGTCCAATACCACCAGCTGCCAAGAGACTTCTAATAGCCACGGTTGTCGTAACAACATGCCATAGGTGGTGATGATCAGATCTTTACCCGCAATAGCCTCCTGAGTAACGCCATTATTCGTCTTCTGTTTATTGCCATTTTTTGCCTGGGATGGGTGAACACATTGATAATCGAGCGAGGGGGCGAATTTTTCCAGTTCATCCTTCCAGTTACCCAGCAGTGATGTCGGAAGTACCAATAATGAGGGCTTGCTGACGCCCTGCTTTTTGAGGGCCAGCAACAGGGCAATGACCTGAACCGTTTTCCCCAAGCCCATATCATCCGCTAGGCAGGCCCCCAGTTTTAACTGGCTTAAATACCAGAGCCAATTAACGCCACGTTGCTGGTAAGGGCGCAGTGTGGCGCGAAGTGAATTGCCAAGTCGCATTAACGGTTGGGTTTCGGGGTGGCGCAAGTTTTCTAATAGGCGACTAAGGCCTGCACCGGCTTGCACCGACGACCAGCTTTGCGCGGGCGCCTGATTCGCGGGCGATAAATCGATGGGAGAACCGGCCAATAACCGCATCCCCTCAACAAACGAGATCCCTTCTTCGGCAACACGCTGCTCTACGTCTTTCCAGTGGGCAAGTGCTGCGTTTAATTTCTCCTGATCAACTTCCACCCACTGGCCTTTTAATAACACCAGGCCCTCTTCCGACGCCATTAATTGTTGCCACTCTTCGCGGCTTAAGGCCTGATCACCTAAAGTGAGTGTGACCTCGAAGTCTAGCAGGGAGTCGGCGTTAAAATTTCCCTGTGTGTTATTGCCGATACTGACACTGACTTGCGGGCGAGCGCGTTTTTTCCACCAGTCGGGCAACCTGACAGACAGGCCCGCCGCTTCATACAGTGGCAGTTCTTTAATAAAGTGATAAGCCTCATCGGGTGTCCAGGCTAAGGGGTGGTAGATATCACCAGAGTCCAACAGCTCCTTGACGAGTGGACTTTCTTTTGAGGCGAGGTAAACCGGAGACAGCAAGTTAATCAGCTGTTGTTTTTGCTGGGTACCGGCGTATTGTTGTAATGCCTTGCCCAACGGCTGGTGTTTTGCCTGGCCGCGATGGGACAGCTGCGCAATATAAGTGGCCATAAAGGCGAAAGGGTATTCGTTATCCTGTTTATTCTCGGCCAAATGAAAGCAAACACGACCCACTTGATGCCAATGGGGCGCTTTATCTTTCAGGAACTCCGCCAGACGATGACCGGCTTTATTCACCTGTTCACACAGCCAGGTGTCCAGCGTTACCCAGGTGTGCTCAAAGACGTCCAACGACAGGTACTCCGCCCCTGTCATGGGTGGTGCGCTGGCCAGTAACCGGGAAAACACCGGCAGTGTCGTGAACGCCATTGCCTCCAGCCGTTGTGAATCGGCTTCTGGCTGGTGGCAACGCGCTGTCATATAGGCACAGGCCACATCGCGCCAAAAGCGGAACATAGGGGATAGTTCTACGGTATTTTTGTGGGCTGATAAGGCAAATAATCCCTCCCCCATGCCTTGAGCAAAGGCTTTTTCAATCGCGATTGGAGCGGGTGTTGTCGAGGACAAACGATTATCTGCTACCGCTTTATAACAATGTAGGTGGCCTGGTGGCATAATCCCCAGTTCAATGGTCATGATGGGTTAACACTTAGGGTTGTGAGTTGCTTCAATAGTGTTCCTCAATCTTCGGCGCCGGGAAGATACCCTGGGTACGGGTGACCCTTGTCACGGTCTTTTGGCCTTATGCCAACATTGTGCTTGATGACAACTATTGAATTTCCACACACTAATCGTTTGGTCTATTTAAAATACCGCACCCGGAGGGCTTCGAACCCCCGACCAAGTGGTTCGAAGCCGCCTACTCTATCCAGCTGAGCTACGGGTGCGGGGTGCGAAAGAAATTGGGCCGCAATAATAACACGGCCCATTAAAGAGTCTATCCCTATCCCCGCCAGTGCTCTGCTTCAGGCTCATCTTATATTGGAAAAGACTCATAATTGCGCCAGCTCGATGTTCGGTGTAAAGTTGGCGAAAAAGAAAGGGGTGTTTGTTCTTCTTATGCTCGCGCAGGGCTGTTTGGGCGACATTTGCACAGTGACTATGGCTCGGTAAAACAGGCTCGGTAAAACGGGCGCCGCAAAAGGCCATTGATTGGTTGAAAATATCCAGAGGTTGTCACAATAAATGAGATACACTTTCTGTTTCGTATAGGGTGGTAAGGGAGTAACCGTATGAATGAGAAAAAAAGAGTTTGTGTTATTGGCGCTGGTGCTTCAGGTTTGGTTGCCACAAAAGAGCTGGTAGACGCGGGACATGAAGTTACCTGCTACGAAAAACATGACAAAATTGCGGGTGTTTTCTATTATAGTGCAGCGAAGAGCGGCACTTACGATTCGACAAAGCTGACGGTCTCCAATTACTTTATGGCCTATTCTTCATTTCCGCCAGCGGATGAAGAAATTCGCAAGTATTGGACATGGAAGGAATATGCGGATTATTTGCAGGGTTTTGTAAATCATTTTGATTTGGCAAGTCGCATCAAATTAAAATATGAAGTTAAAAATATTCAATGCCTGGACGATGATTCTGTCTTGGTGCAAATAGAAAAGCCTGACGGAGCCATTTCTGAAGTTATTTATGATCATGTGGCCGTATGCACTGGCACTAATCAAAACCCGAAAAAAATAGCGATAGTAGGGTTGGAGACGTTTACAGGTAGCGTAGAGCATTCTGCTTATTATAAGAACGCGGCACCGTATGCGGGTAAATCGGTGCTCTGTATTGGTGCTGGGGAAACCGGTGCCGATGTGGTGGATGAGATATCCCGGGTGGCTAACGAATGCACTCTCTCGCTACGTCATTACCAGCCGTTAACAGAGCGTTTTCCCTATGGAAGAAAATATACTAATGATGCATTCACGTCATATGCATTGTATGCAGTGCCGTCAAAACTGCAGAATTGGCTGGTAAATATTCAATTTCGCGCTATGCAAATGTTTTCAAAAAATCCTGTTGTTAAAGAATATGCGCGTTGGAATCTTGTTGCTGGTGATTATTTTAATCATTTTTTTACCAAAACCGAGGGGTTTTTAAAAGGCATTATTGAGAAACGAATACATCTACATGTGGGTGGTATCGCCCGTATTGAGTCCGATACTGTCTTTTTTCAAGATGGGACATCGACCAAAGCGGACGTTATTATGATGAATACCGGATATCACGATAAGTTCGATTTCTTACCGTCCTGGGAAGGGTCGGATATGCGTTCACTTGACAGACACATGATAGATCCCAAGTGGGGTAAGAAAATTGTTTTTATCGGTTGGGCTCGACCCGGAGTGGGCGGCGTGCCAGCATGCTCAGAAATGCAGAGTCGTTATTTCGCTATGTTATGTGCTGGAAAGTTGAGCTTACCGGACGCAAAAGGTCTTGCCGAACGTATCGACAAGCAAAAATCCTTTGAAGATAAAATGTATCGGCGCAGCCCGGGTATTAAGACCCTGGTGCATTACTCCAGCTATATACATGATTTATCTAAAATCGTAGGGTGTTCGCCTTGGCGCTGGGCAACTTTCTTAAACCCTCGTTTGCTATATAAACTCTGGTTTGGGTCTCAGTTACCTTATATTTATCGTTTATACGGCGAAAACAATAATCATCAACAAGCAAAGTCGGTGATATATCGATTGAGCAACGCGACGAACCCATTTGAAAATTGTATTTTAGTCATACTGGCAATAGTTGGTGCTATGTTTACTAGGCTTCGATTTATGGAGGGTGATGTTTAGTTTGCTTAACGGTTTTAATGGGAGGTTTTGATAGGAAACGATAAGCGTTAAGCAATAAACTACAAACTGATCAACCCACCGACCATCTGCCTCACGCCAGCCGCCACCAGTCACAATGATGGGCGCGACCATCATTGCGCCAGCCCGATGTTCGGTGTAATGTTCATCGGGGTGATCAGGGTAAGCGTAAAGGCGTCTACCACATCAATGCTGTCGATGAAGTGACACTGTTTCAGGTCATCGTGACCCTGGAGCATATTAGTGAAGAGTTTATACTGCCTGCATTAAAAACCTGTTAGCCGTATTTCCCTTTAAATGTTTTTTTAGTCCTTCGGGAGGGATAAAAGTCATTATAAAATAGCACTTATTTAGCACTTACCGAGAAGGAAAAGAAAGGTCATAGTCTTTGTTTTTTTCTAATTTAAGCCCAAGGTGAGTTGCCGTGCGGAGGTTGACAGCGGTATAAACATCTTGCAAGAAGTTCGACGAGTTTTTATCATTTATCCCCAATGCGGTTTCAACAAGCTTGCGACCTAAGACAATATTGTTGGGGTATAAAGAAAACAGTGCGCCTGCTTTGACGTGAGAAGATGTGCTAGAAAAAACAACCAGCTGCCTTTGCCAGGCGACACTCAAGATATCTGCCAATACACTACGGTCTAGCTGATCGTAAGTAATCCAGATAGCGCTGTGCCTGGGTAAAGTCGGCAGGATTGCACGGTATTTTTTTGCCGCTTCACGTTGCTTAGTGGCAGGATAGGTTTGTAATACTAGGTCGGCGCTTTGAGCCATACTTAATGCTCTATTAATAAGATCCGCGTTGTGTTTCGGGTGATAAACAACCGCAATGTTCTTAACAAAGGGCGCAAGATGTTTTACTCTGTTGAATAATACTTTGGGGTCGGGAGAAAAGGCTATGCCCTGATAGACAGGCGGTAGTGATTGCAGTGTTTTGACTGCGCCGATAACCACTGGCTGAGTGGGTTTTAATAGCAAAACCTGGTTTTGTCCGCTGATACCCAGGGCAATAATGGCCGATGGGTTTTTTTGCTTTAGCCAAGTGGATAGTTTTTCCTGCTTACTGTCTGAGTTTAGCTGATAAAGGAGAATGTTAATCTTCTCTTTAATCGCCTCTGGCTGGGGCTGGCTAATGCCTTGTATAATATCGTTAAAAACGCGATCAAAGGGCTCTCTGACTTTTGGGTAGATAACAGCCACTGATTTTTGCGCAGTCTGCTGCTGAGCCCAACCAGATCCTGGTAGGGCAAATAAAGCAAGCAATAATAGAACCCTTCGTATAACCTTTATCAATACTGTTTTCCCATTCCTTGACCCTGTCAAATGGTATTACTCTGCAGAGTAATACCATTTACTTTTTCAAAGGATAAATTGCTTATTGAAACCACCCTTTATTTTTATTAGGATTGTTTAATTGCTCGCAAATTGATAGCGCAATGTCAATTCAACACTTCTTCCCGCTAAGGGTAGATCGTTTGGTATGCTTGCTGTTGGAGAACCTAAAGGCGATGGCTCGCGCGCATCACTATCAAAGATATTTTTAACCGATAGCCTGATATTAATATTGTTGGATAATTGATAAGCGGTATTAATATCAACTAATCGATAGTCATCGATATCGGATCGAGTATCACCGGGTTGCCTGGCTCTATCCATTACCCAATTAAACTGTGAATTAAGCTGCCATTGGTTATTAATCGTATAATGTAGATTCAAGCCAATTTGATGTTGTGGTGAGCGTCCGGCATCATCATCACTGAGTTTATTGGTGGATTTTTGAAAGGCGTAACTACTGAGTAAAGTCAAATTATTATCAAGGTGCCAATTTAATTCGAACTCCAGACCCTTGCCCTTTTGTTTGCCAACATTTTGAGCAGTATTGCCACCTGCGCCTGGCACAAATAAAATAATATCTTTCCAGGTATAGTGAAAAATATTCAATGAATAACGTAGA
>JAZFYA010000419.1:0-3598 GCA_036443315.1 Pseudomonadales bacterium | reverse complement strand
GTCTGCTTTGTGCCAATAGCGGACATTCATCTGTTCATGACCTTGGTAAGGGTTTAGGTTTCAATAAGGTCTATTTTCAGGTGTTAACAAGCAATCCATTTCATTGGTAATCTGCTAATTGCTTGCTTGACTGTTTAGCGCGGTTTTAAGGGCTTTGGCCAAATCACTTACGGAGCCAGTGCCCCAATAATGCAAGAAAACGATCTTGGGTGATTCTCCGGTCATGTGGTGATGAATCGCGGTGATGAAAATGCCCGTACTACGTAAGGCTTTTAATACGCCTTGTAATTCTGACTCAAGCATGGCGAAGTCGCCATCCACGACGGCATTTTTATTACTGCCTGTAAATGCCGCCCACGTATTAACGCCCATTGTCTTACCCACATCGTACTCAGTCGTCACGGTTGTCCGACCTATGGTCACCTTGTAGACTTCACCGGTTTTCTCGACTGGAACACCAATAATCGTTTCGATCACTTTCGGATCAAGCGAAGTCTTGCTGGCGGCGAATGGCGTATGGGGCACATGAGTCTTGTCGCTGCTGGTGTTTTTTATTTCCAGAAAGATTTCACCCACGCCCGTCGCAAGCTTTTCCAGATCGCCCATACCACCAATGTGCATAAACATTACTTTCGGCGTGTCCCAAAGGAAATGGTTGTGCAAGGCGGTGACTTCGATGTCGTTGTCCAGCGCTATGCTCAGCACCGGATTAACCTGATGCTCCTGCAACACCATGTCGCCCATAACCATAACCTGATCACCCGCCGATTTGAAGGCCGCCCACGAAGTAAGTCCCATCGGTGGAATCATTTTGACGCCGGCTACGGTCACGGCAAGATCGGTTCGTGGGATGCTGACCTTAAAAACGTTCTCGGCGGTATCCAATTTGCCTTTAACGCCAGTCAATCTTTCTATCTTAATCGTATCCAGCGAGTCCAAATGGCTTTGTTCCTGCTGAGCAAAACTATGGCCGGTGACTAGAGCAGAAAACAACATGGAAGCCTGGTACCAACGAATCGTGTTCATGAGAAAACTCCTACACTGTCTTTCGCTCAACGGTCTATCAGTTTCTTGACTGGTGTTTCAGCTTTCGTTGCCAACATTAGCTATTTCTTCCTTCTATAATATAGTCTATAAGGAAAGAATACTCTTCCCAGGATTAATCCGGAACTAGTCTTTCTTCGAAATTGATATTCTGGAAAATAGAACAATGTAACATCGACTTGATTATATTTTGGCTTTTTCACAACTGATGGAAACTGGCATAAGCTAATGCCTACGATACGGTATTTACCTAACGGAAGTCGTAAAAAGAATATGAATTTTAATAGGAGTGAATCATGATTAAAAAAGCGAATACAGATCACCCTATTCATGAACTCATCAAAAATCGATGGAGTCCTTACAAGTTTTCAGATCGCTCAGTTCCAAGAGAAGAGTTGCTCTCACTGCTTGAAGCTGCTCGCTGGGCACCTTCTTCTTATAATGAGCAACCTTGGCGCTTCATTATTGCGCCCAGAGAACAAACACAAGAGTTTAAAAAGCTGTTGTCGTGTCTTGTGCAAGCAAATCAAGAATGGGCAAAAAACGCCAGTGTCTTAGTACTTGGGATCACGCATCTTACATTTGATCAAACCGGCAAAGAAAATAAAGCTGCAATACATGATTTGGGCGCCGCTGTTTCACATTTGTCTTTCGAGGCAACCACAAGAGGAATATCTGTTCACCAAATGATTGGTATCGAGCCACAAAAAGCGAGGCAAGTCTATACCATCCCAGAGGATTATAAAGTTCTTATTGCTTTCGCTATAGGCTATCCAGATTTGAGTGAAACTGCTACAGATGACCTAGCAATAAGAGACCGGACACCAAGAGTAAGAAAAACCATTGCAGAGTTTGTGTTTTACAAGGAGTGGGAATCCGCCTTTATATAACTTTGTTATTTATGTTTTAATCTCATTATCACTTATGTGTACCAACAATTTATTTACCATGAGTTTACAATTACACACTTTTAGATATCCAAAGTTACATTGATAACTGCTTTGAATTAATTACCGATGTGTTTTTAGTAATGTCCACTTGGGGTCGATAGCAGTCATTCGTGACGGGCTGCTTTTTGCCAAAACGCACGGTCGCACCAATCTTCTAAAGCAATCCGATAACATCCAATCAGATTGGGGGTATTATTGGAAGTATTTCAAAGAAATTAGATCAGCTATCTTTTTCAATTACATGATTAACAAGCTATTATCATACACGGATTCGATTCCCGCCGCCAAATCCAAGGAAGCCCATTAAGCTCTCATGTGTAAATGTATGTGGGCTTTTTCTTGTCCATTACAGACCTATAATGTAAAGATGAGAAATTATTTTGCATTAGTCGCATTCCTTTATTTCTGTTGCGCGTTCCCTGCTCAAGGTGAGGGATACGACGCATTGCGCCATAAAATGGTGGAGGAGGTATTGGCCGATATTGCTGCCGAGGTCTCATACAGCGGGGGTTCCGCCTTGAGCCCTAGGGTCGTGGCAGCGATGCAAAAAGTGGAACGCCATCTTTTTGTGCCTGCTTCGCAGACTATGTACGCCTATCATAACCGTCCCCTCCCCATCGGCTACGGACAGACAATTTCACAGCCTCTTATCGTAGCGATGATGACCGACCTGATGCAGGTCAAGGATAGCGATATGGTACTTGAAATTGGTACCGGTTCAGGCTACCAGGCGGCTGTTTTGGCGGAAATAGCCAAATCGGTTTATAGCATAGAGATTATCCATCCACTGGGAAAACAGGCAGCCGAACGGTTGAAATCACTTGGCTACGACAATGTGGAAGTAAGACTAGGCGATGGGTATTATGGCTGGCCGGAAGTGTCGCCATTCGATGCCATCATTGTGACGGCTGCCGCAAGTCATGTTCCTCCACCTCTGCTTAAACAGCTAAAACCAGGCGGTCGCATGGTGATCCCACTCGGTATGCATTTCATGACCCAGTATTTGATGCTTGTAGAAAAGCAGATGGACGGTTCAGTAACCAGCCGCCAGATTTTACCCGTGCGTTTCGTTCCGTTTACCAGAGAACATTAGCTATGACAGCGTTGCGCCCGCCATTTGTCGCCATTGGGTTGCTCTCTGCTTGCGTACTATCGTATGAGGTGTTACTGACGCGCTTGTTCAGCATTGTGTTGTGGCATCACTTTGCTTACATGATCATCAGTGCGGCAATGTTAGGTTATGGGGCGAGCGGCACAGTGCTAACTTTGCTGAAGGACAAAATTGCTTCGCACTTTCGCCTTGTGTATGTCATGGCTGCACTGGGGGTAGTTTTTCTGATGCCTTTGTCATTTCTACTGGCGCAACAGGTTCCTTTCAATCCACTCGAACTGCTTTGGGACAAAACCCAGCTAGCAAAACTGGGGACCATTTATCTGCTCATGATGCTGCCTTTTTTTTGTGGTGGGTTTAGCCTCGGTCTAATTTTTTTCCGCTTTGGTAGGGAGGCAGGACCTATCTATGCCATTGACATCTTGGGTGCGGGGGTTGGCAGCATAGGTGTTATCGGCCTACTTTTTTTAGTACCGCCCAGCAAGGCGTTGAT
>JAZFYA010000418.1:0-7335 GCA_036443315.1 Pseudomonadales bacterium | reverse complement strand
GAAGTAACGAACATACCGACGGCCAATACTTTGCATCATCGACGACACCCCTTCGTTACTTTCCGGCGTCAACAATAAATGGACATGGTTATTGCCCCGTTGAATGATATGGGCCGCCATCCCTGCTGGACAGAAACGCTGTAATCTCGCCATGGTTGCATCCTTGTAACCAAAGTATGTTGTAGCCTGCGATCATAAGGGGCTTTGATTTAGGGAGGAATGAAAATCCCTATTAAATTTTCATCTGACCCCAATTTGAATTTCACATAGCGACTAATATACTCGCCCGCAATTTTACCCGGTAGCGTCCGTTAAGGAATGAAGAGCGGACTGTACGATTGAATCGCCTCATATTGATCGCAGATGTCAGTTCAAGCCTTCTTAGTTGAAACAATCACAGAAACGACTTTATGTCGCATCACAATTATTTTTCCATCTTCTTACATACGGATTTAATGTCTTTTTCCCATCTTCTTAACTTCAGCATCAATCCATTCTTTGGCTTGCTCAGTAATCTCCCGGCTAGTCAGATCTAGCGAATCAATCGGCTTGCCAATCGCCACTGTAATCATGCCCGGAAACTTTAAAAACTTATCCGCTGGCCAAAACTCACCGGCATTCAGGGCAATCGGTACCACGGGTAAGCCAGCCGCTATGGCAATATTAGCCCCGCCTCTGGCATATTTTGCCTCCTTGCCAGGTTGGATACGGGTACCTTCTGGAAAGATGAGGACGGAAATATTATCATTTAAGCGTTCTTTGCTCTGCTGCAGGGTTTGTTTTAATGCTTGTTTTGGATTGTCGCGATCAATAGCGATGGGATCGGTTAGGCGCAAGCCCCAACCGAAAAAGGGGACATTAAATAATTCTCGTTTTAAAACAACACAAACTGGAGATAAATAGTATTGCAGAAAATAAGTTTCCCACTGACTTTGGTGTTTGGATAAAGCCACATAGGCGCTTTTAGGTAAATTTTCCTGGCCAATAATTTCAAAGCGTATACCACAAATCCATTTTCCCCATGCAACAGTAAAGCGATTCCAGCACAAAATATAGTGACTGCGGATCGGGTAAGGCAGAAAACTAAAAAATAAAATGCCGGTGGTGCCAAACCAGATGATCGATAGTAAATAACCAATGTAAAATAGCAGGGATCTAAAGCCTAGTAACAATGTTGTCATAGTGACTCAATTAACGCATCAGCCACTTCGGCCAGGTTGTTATACACGGCAAGGTTGGCAAAATCAGGATTGTTTTCAGCTTCAATTCTCGCCAGAGTACGTTTGCCTTTACCCGTTTTTACCAAAATAGGTTTACAGCCCTTGAGCAACCCTGCTTGCAGATCCCTTAAGGAATCGCCGACAACCGATGCATCTTTTGCACAGACTGCTAATTCTTGTTCAATCGCGTTAATCAATCCAGCTTTGGGTTTGCGGCAGTTGCAATGATCGTCGGGATGATGAGGGCAATAAAAGACAGCGTCAATCTCTCCGCCGGCTTTGTTAACCAGGTCATACATTTTATCATGCATGGCTTCAAGATCGCCCAGATCAAAAATGCCCCGGCCAAGGCCAGATTGGTTGGTAGCCACCACAACGGTAAAGCCAGCTTTAGATAAACGGGCGATAGCACGGATGCTGCCGACAATGGGGATCCATTCATCAGCGTTTTTAACAAAGGCATCGGAGTCTTCGTTAATAACCCCATCTCGATCGAGAATAACAAGTTTCACTTATAAAGGCACCTCTATTAATTGCTTGCGGCCTCTGCGCGCCCTGCGGGGCTTACAGACGAGTCCGGGCTCCGCGTTATATTGTTTAAAAGGGCATGGGCTCGATGTGCAACCAGCATGCCTTCATGATGATGCCTTCTCTTGACTTTAGTTAGGGGCTCGCCTGTAAGCCAGAGATCGCAATCAATAGAGGTGCTCTTTATTTGGCCGGTACCAATAATGAAATATCGGCGACTTCCAAAAACAAATTACGCAATTGTTTAAGTAAAGCCAAACGATTATTTTTTATAGCTTCGTCGTCAACAATTACCATCACATCGTCAAAAAAGGCATCAATGGGGGCACGCAAATCAGCCAGGTTTGCCAGAGCCGCTTTATATTGCCGCTGAGCAAACAGGGGTTCGACTTGATCGGCTTTAGCCTGTACCAATGCTGCGAGTGTTTTCTCGGCGTCATCGGTTAATAGTGCGCTATTAACCGTTTTGATAGAGCGTTCATTATCCAGCTTGGCAAGAATATTGGAGACGCGTTTATTGGCGATAGCTAGTGCCTGTGCTTCTGGTAATTGACTAAAGCTGTGAACGGCCTTTACTCGCTGATCAATGTCTAAGGGTTGTGATAAGCCCTTTGCGGAAACGGCCATAAATACTTCCACGGGAATTTGCTCTTCAACATATCCAGCGCGAAAACGCTCCACCATATATTCAAAGGCATCATTCACTATAGCGTCAATATTAGTGAGTTTTGCTCCGTAATTAGCCGCTGCAAGTTTTAGCAGCTCTTTAAGATCGAGGCTAAAGCCTTTCTCTACTAGAATTCGCAACACGCTAATACTGGCTCGACGTAAAGCAAAAGGATCTTTTGAGCCGGTTGGTTTTTGGCCAATACCAAAAATACCAGCCATTGTGTCCAGGCGATCGGCTAGTGCTACAGCGCAGCCCGTTAAACTTTGGGGTAGTTCGTCTCCCGAAAATTTAGGTAAGTAGTGGTCCTTGATAGCGTTGGCTATTTCTTCTGGCTCGCCATCGTTTAAGGCATAGTAATAACCAGCGATGCCCTGCATTTTATCGAACTCTAAAACCATGTCTGATGACAGGTCGGCTTTGCAGAGTTCTCCCGCTCGTTCTGCGTAAAGCAAATTTCCACCCATTTTTTCCGCTATCGTTAAAGCGAGGGCTTTAATTCTCTGGGCTTTATCAAATAGCGTCCCGAGCTTATTTTGAAAAACGATAGAATCGAGTTTTTTAATACGAGCGTCCAACTTGGTTTTTTTATCCCTCTCATAAAAGAACGCGGCATCGCTTAAGCGAGGACGAATCACCCGTTCATTGCCACGAATAACCTGTGTGGGATCCAGGCTGACGATGTTTGCAACGGTAATAAAGTGGGGCATTAGCTGACCATCTTTATCTTCGACGTGGAAGTACTTCTGGTGTTCTTTCATCGAAGCAATAACAGCTTCTGGGGGTACCTCCAAAAAGCGTTCTTCAAAACTTCCGGTTAAAGCTACCGGCCACTCTACCAGACCAGTGACTTCGTCAAGAAGATCATCACTAATTACGGCCATCCCACCAAGCTTTTCACCTTCGGCGCTAACTTGGTTGCGAATTAATTCCCGGCGCTGTTCAAAGCCAGCAATAATATGACCGCTTTCAGCGAGAAGTTTTTCGTAAACTGAAGGATTGGCAATTTCCAGGGTAGTATCGCAGTGAAAGCGATGACCACGAGTGATATTAGCTGCTTTTAGTCCGAGAATTTCAGCATCAATTACTTGGTTGCCTAGCATCATTACAATCCATTGGACGGGCCGGGCAAACTCGATACGGCTGGCTCCCCAGCGCATCCGTTTCGCAATAGGTAGTTTATCCAACGCATTTTGCACGATCATAGGTAATAGCGCAGTTGCCGCTTTACCCGTTTGGATGGAGCGGTGAACTAATTTATCTGCTTTACCGTCGTTCTCTATCTGTAGTTGGTCAATACTGATAGCGTTTTTCTTGGCAAAGGCCTGTGCGGCTTTTGAGGGCTGGCCGTTTGCATCGAAGGCGACTTTCTTCGGAGGCCCCCAGACGACACGTTCTTTTTCCGCAGTGTGTTTATCAAGACCAGAGACTACAATCGCTAAACGACGTGGAGTGGCAAAACTTTGCACGGCGCTAAAATTTAATCCTTCGCTTTCAATGCCTGCTTTTACTTGCGCGGTGAAACTGTTAGAGAGCATCAACAGTGCAGTAGGCGGTAGTTCTTCGGTGCCTATCTCGACTAAAAAGTCGACTAAGAAGTCGGCGGATAACGCCTCTGACATTATGCATCCCCCCCGTTGGCAGCTAATACTTCATCGCGCAGTATCTCCGGCGCAAGGGGGAAGCCCATTTTTTTGCGGGTATCAAAATAGACCTTGGCTACTCCGCGGGCCAGTGTGCGCACACGTAAAATAAAGCGTTGGCGCTCGGTGACAGAAATGGCATGGCGGGCATCTAGCAAGTTAAAGGCGTGGGAAGCTTTCATCACCATTTCATAGGCGGGTAGCGGTAAGCTTTTTTCGATCAGGCGCTGGCTTTCGGTTTCGCAGTGATCGAAGGTTTTAAACAATTGCGCCACATCCGCCTCTGCAAAGTTAAACGCTGACATTTCCACTTCGTTCTGGTGGAACACATCACCGTAGGTGACGATGCCCTCAGGCCCTTCCGTCCATACCAGGTCATAAATACTGTCTACACCCTGCAAATACAAGGCAATCCGTTCCAGCCCGTAGGTAATTTCACCGGTGACAGGATAACATTCAAGGCCGCCTACTTGCTGGAAATAAGTAAACTGGGTGACTTCCATGCCGTTCAGCCACACTTCCCAACCCAGACCCCAGGCTCCCAGGGTGGGAGATTCCCAGTTATCTTCGACAAAGCGGATATCATGGGTGAGGGGGTCAATACCCAGGGCGCGTAGTGACTCCAAGTACAGTTCCTGGATATTGTCTGGATTGGGTTTCATCACCACCTGATACTGGTAGTAGTGTTGTAAGCGGTTGGGGTTTTCACCGTAGCGGCCATCGGTAGGACGACGGCAGGGTTGCACATAGGCCGCATTCCAGGTTTCAGGGCCAATAGCGCGCAGGAATGTGCCGGGGTGAAAAGTACCTGCACCGACTTCCATATCCAGTGGTTGTAAAATCACACAACCCTGAGCGGCCCAATATTGTTGCAGGGCCATAATCAAACCTTGAAAGGTTTTTATGTTTATCGATGTAGCGGCTTGTGTGGTCACCAGACGGCTCTTTCTTTATTAGCGGAGGCCATTGTCCAATGGCAAATTGCGCATAGTATACCGTGACTTAGGGGCCGTATTCTATTGGCATCTGGCGTAAAAAATAGTCGCTTGCCGTTTCTGCAGCCTTGAGAAAACGGTATGATTTCAATCCTTTCGTTTGAGTCCATCGCTAATGGCAAAAATAACATCGCTTTTTCTAATTGCTCTATTTCAACTGCTGTCGTTGTTACCTATGCGTCTGTTGCGTTGGCTGGGCAGGCTAGTGGGAAACCTGCTGTGGTTATTTAATGGCCGATCCCGGCGCATAACAGAGGAAAATCTGGCGGCCTGTTTTCCGGATATGAGGGTTGCCCAGAGAGCTGATTTGACCAAGCACAGCCTTCAGAACCTGGGAATAACGATCTTGGAACTGGGGCCAATCTGGTGTAGTCCGGTGGACAAGCTACTGACCAAGGTCAGTCAGGTGAGCGGTGAACACTATCTTCAACAAGGTCTGGCTGACGGTAATGGGGTTATAATTCTGGCTCCTCATATTGGTGCTTGGGAGTTGTTAGGTCTATATATAGCGAAGCGATATCCTCTAACGACGCTTTATCAACCCCCAGACAATCCCGCTATACACGACCTGATTGTCAAAGTTCGCACTCGTAATAGCTCTGGTCTGGCTCCCGCAAATACCAAGGGAGTGAAAATGTTGTTACAGCGACTGAAGCGAGGAGAAGTCATCGCTATTTTGCCAGATCAGGTTCCGCCTCAAGAGGGAGGGGATTTCGCCGCTTTTTTTGGCATACCGGCACTAACGACTACATTAGTGAAAAATTTG
The DNA here is from genome assembly GCA_036443315.1 of Pseudomonadales bacterium. Lineage (GTDB taxonomy): Bacteria > Pseudomonadota > Gammaproteobacteria > Pseudomonadales > Dasaniaceae > Oceanicoccus. The sequence goes on along the minus strand of JAZFYA010000418.1, from coordinate 1,516 downwards.
GCCCAGCGCACCGGTGCTAAAGTTATTATAGGTTGTGCGCTGCGGGCTCCCAGAAATGGAAATTTTGAACTCATTTTTGATGCGTTATCTGAGGATATGGCGACAGCCGATACGTTAACTTCGTTAACAGTGATGAATAAAAAAATCCAAGATTGCGTAATGAAAGCGCCTGAACAATATCAGTGGGAGTATAAACGTTTTAAAAAACAACCTGGTGGTGAATGCAAGTACTACCAAAAATAAACACAGGATCGTGTGATAAGCTGGCAATCCGGCATTTTAAATAGGCTTTTTTGGCTACAAAAGCCAGGGAATAAAAACACACAACAACCGGCAGGCCAGGAAATTCCTGCTAAAGCATCAATACTTTGCCTGAAAGTCGGCAGGCAGTGTTAGAAATGGGTGATTTTCTTAAAGCCAAAATAGCCGCTTAATCATGGGGAGAAAGTTTAAGTGATAGTCGGAAAAGTCATTGGTGGATTGTGTGGTTTTTTCTCCGCCGGTTTATTGGGCGCAATTATTGGTATTGTGGTAGGCCATTTTTTTGATAGGGGGCTTGGCCAGGCCTTAGGTTTTGACTACAGCGCTGATCGAGAGCGCTTGCAGCGATTATTTTTTGAAACCAGTTTTTCTATAATGGGTCATCTGGCAAAATCTGATGGCCATATTAGCGAAGAAGAAATTACCCAGGCAGAAGCCTTAATGGACCGCTTGGGGTTGACCGCAGAACATCGAAAGGACGCTATCGTTCTTTTTAAACAGGGGGCACAAAACGATTTCCAATTAGAGCCTATTGTTGCCCATTTTATTAGTGAAGGTGGCCGCAAGCACAATCTGCCGATTTTATTACTCGAATTTTTATTTAGCATTGCCCTGGCTGATGGCGAGCTTCATCCAGCGGAAAAGGATGTTCTAAGTCGCACCGCCACTTACCTGGGCATTAATTCCCGTCAGTTTGATCAACTACTGGCGATGTTAATGGCACAGCAGAGTTTTCATCGTGATCATTACCAACAGCATGCCAAGGTTCCCAGCGCTAACGAGCTTGAAAACGCCTATAAAGCCCTCGGTGTTAACAACAGCCATAGTGATCGCGAGATTAAAAAGACCTATCGACAATTAATGAGTCAACACCATCCGGATAAAATGATTGCACAGGGGCTGCCGGAAGATATGGTGAAGCTTGCCACAGAAAAATCTCAGGAAATTCAAGCAGCCTACGAGTTAATTAAAAAGACCAGACAGTGAGATTGGCGCAGTGTTGGCAAGTGAATACATAATGTCTAGAGTAATATTATCTCTGTCATGTCTGCATTTAAATCTCTGAGGGGAATGGCACTTACTTAAGAGCAGCGCTGTTAACGGCTTGCGACTGTAGTATCCCGCCGCCACCCTCGGTAGTCTAACCCTCACTCGGTTGGAACCCCACGCCCTGGTGAGGGTTAGACTACCGAGGGTGGCTAGACTGTGCAGTATCCGAGTCGGTAGCACTGAAGTAGCTGTTCGCAATGCAAGG
>JAZFYA010000417.1:0-15294 GCA_036443315.1 Pseudomonadales bacterium | reverse complement strand
GGGTGATGTGTGGCTACCCCTCCATAAGCTATTGATTATGTTTGTTAAAAAATGGATACTGACGGATTCTGAAATTAATATACGGCTGAAAGATATACGGGGCTGCGCCGTTGAATAAACTGTTAGGAGTAAACATGGACTTCGATAGGGAGATTGAATCACACTTTCAGACTCTAGTTAAAAAAGGACAAATAGATGTCCAAGAACTCTTTATTAAGCACTTTGAAAATGAGATTGATCTATTTAGCTCTCACATGGCTAGCGCTCACAATGCATGGAAGAACTGGGACACTAATTCAAACGTGGATGAAAGAGAAGGTTTTTGCAAGTTACTCTATCTTTCAATCATTTCTCTTCAGATCAGTTCAATGCAACAATTTATCACTGGCCACATATCGTCATCCGGTAACACACAGCGACAAGCATTTGAATCAATCGCCACGACCTATTTATGTGCAAATAACTCACTTCAAGTATTTGATTCTATGAAGCAAGATAAGTACTCGACACAGAAATCGTTTAAGCATTTAAAAAAACACGGCGAAAGTATGGGTGTCTTACCCGAAGCATTGGCTTTTCTTGACGAAATGTATAATTTCTATAGTGAGCTTAGCCATTTTTCTTTTCTTTCAAGAAGCATGCTACTTGGCCCAGAAACTAGATCTATGTATATTGGTGGCTATTTCGATAATAAAGCAATGGATGTTTATAGGCATGAAATTGAACGCAAGGTTGGCATCTCATCAAAATTAGTCAACATCCTTCAAGGAATTCAATATGTTCTTTCAAGAAATTAGTATTAGCTTTTGTCAGCGAGCATTAAAAACTAACAATCAAAGGCAGGCGACGCTGAAAGCGCGCGCCTGCTTTCAGCGTTAGGACTCATATTGCGATACACGGCAGTAATTACAAATGACTGATAAATCAATAAATGATCTAGAGTTAAGAAAACTGCGTTTGCAAACAGCACTAGCAGAATATCAAGCAATGCGAGCCGAAATACTCCAAAAGTTTCGAAATCATTTGCAAATTTATGCCGTGTCAATTGCTGCTATTACTGCAATGCTTGGTTGGGTAGTTACAAAGAATGTATTTGATGTTCTTTTAGTTATCCCTATAGTTTCAATAGCACTTACCCTTCGGTACATCTGGGAGCAAAATGTGATTGTTACGCTGGGTGACTATTTGAGAAAAATGGAATCTGAAGTTTTTCCCAGCCTTCTATCTAGTGATGAAATAGAAATCGTAAGTCCACAGCCATTTATAATGTGGGAGCACTATTTTCAAGACAATTTCCCTAATTTATCTTTATATAAGCCTGCAATACTAGTGCTTCTAGTACTTATTCCTATAGTGCCAGGAGTGATATTTAGTTTGTCATGCCTGCTCAATAGTATGTTTAGTAATCTAATTCCAATTACAAGCCAGCTACATATTGGAATTCATTGGGTTGCGCTACTAATATATTCCCCATTAGGAGGCTATCTTTCATGGAAGCTTTGGAATTCATAATGGCTACCGTACATCAGGCGCTAACCAGGAAAATCCATCGGACGGAAAAATCCGCCGCCGCTGATTTTAGACGTTATGTTTACGGATCAGCATCGAAGTAAGAAAAGGTAAATGGAGAATTTATGAGTCGTGCTTGCCCAGGTTTGAATATTACTGACATGAATACCACTATTGAATGGTATCAAGACTTCCTTGGTTTTAAGTGCACTTTTAAAGTCCCTAACGAAGCAATTCCTCCGTACGCAATCGTTTCAAAAAATGAGGTCAGTATTCACCTTTCACTAGATCTGACCGATTCATTGTCAGGGACAGGTTTTTGCTATATTGAAACTGAAAATATTGATATCCTGTATAAACAACTTGTTGATGCAGGTGTGATTTTTATTCGAGAAATAGAAGATAGCTCGTATGGAATGAGAGATTTCGTTGTTAAAGACTACGAAGGTAATAAAATTAGTTTTGGAGAAGTTAAAACATAACAAAAGTGGTGATACTTCATCGCGCTGACACTGGCGTTATACACAGACACAGCACAGCACAGGGGTCAAGTCTATTGATAATGGCATTTATATAAATGCCATTATCAATAGACTTGACCCCTAATCTTTTGCTAATCTTCTTTGGCGGCGGTGTTCAAAACTCTTGCCACTCGCGTGATCGATACCGCACAGAAAGGTGCGGCGTACACAGCGAGAAACAACGTGGTAGTAAGGCGTATCGTGAACGCAAACAAGCTCTTTTCTTGGGCGGGTCATCGTCAAATCCTTTTGATCGATTGATGGGTTGCTATGTTAATGAGGGGCTGGTAGGTTGTCAATTGTAGAGTGTGTGTCCTAGTGATTCTTTAGTGATTCTGCGCGGGGACGTATATTTCTAGGTGACGTGTGGCGACCCCTCCATAAGCTATTGATTATGTTTGTTAAAAAATGGATACTGACGGATTCTGAAATTAATATATGGCTGAAAGATATACGGATCTGCGCCGTTGAATAAACTGTTATATTTCAAAAAACACCGTTTGCTTAACAGACGTTTAAAATCAAATAACTAAAAGTATAGGAGAGACTTATGGCTAAGGGAAAAGATGCAAAAAAAGCAGTGAAAAAGAAATCTGAAAAAACTTTGAAAGAAAAACGAAAAGAGAAAAAAGAAAAGAAGTCTAGTAAACGTTAAGCAAGCTACGCACTAATTAGTGCGTTGTATGCACAGCTAGATTAAAAATTTGTTTTTGTAATGGTGATAGCAAAAGCATAATACAATCATTCACCATAAAATAAAGGGAACGTTATGAGTAAAGGTACAGTTAAGTGGTTTAATGCAGATAAAGGGTTTGGTTTTATTACTCCAGAAGACGGAGGAAAAGATCTATTTGTTCATCATTCAGAAATTCAATCGGGCGGTGATTATGCAACATTGAATGATGGTCAGGCCGTTGAATACGAAGTTGGTCAAGGTCAGAAAGGCCCATGTGCAAATAAAGTTGTTGCCGTTTAAGCAGCAAGCACATAACAAGCTAAGCTGATCATCCCCCGCTAAAATGGACACCAAGTTTTTCACGCTGACCTATCACTTTGTCCATACAATACGGGTTCAACTCAAGGGTTGTGGTATTCATTTAAGCTGGGAGGGTTTACGAAGAGAACTCGTGGGCCAACATAGAGTGACGGTTCAACTCAGGCGTGAAGAGGGTAAAACGCTGCACATTAGGAGAACAACACGAGCTGAACAGCAACCAAATTATTTGTAATGCGCTGGGCATATCAGCAACGCCTGGACGGACAGAGAAAACAATTATTGGTTGGAAAACGATCAGTGTAGTGCCATAACGACGCTTTTAAACTTTTAACACTTTGATTATAAAGATAATTTTTTTGGAGATGTCAAAGATAGGTTAAGGCCACGCTGCAATCGTTTGCCTGTCAGTCGACGCTGCTTTACAAGAGATAAAAAATCCCCATGGGCGTTGGCGACCTTCACCAGCGGCGCATCAGACTGTTATTAGAATAAGCCTCTATTATTCCAAACTCCATATTTTATTTTGAAATATATATTTCTATTTGAAATAAATGCCTTCCTCTAGTGCCTCTGACCACCTTCTAGAAAACTTACTAAGCCCTTGAAATAAAAGCACTTTAAAGAGCAGCTAGTTGCCAACTGGTGTCTGGCACACTTTATGCTTGCCTATAACATAAGCCTATAACAGGCAGCCATGAAATAAGAGCTTTTGCGAATTTTACAGAAGGAAAAAACAATATCCTCCTTCTGTTACTCGCCTAAGGCATAACAGGGTAGGAGCGTATGCCTACTATTCACTAGGGTAGAACCAAAACAGATTTATTTAAGTTAACTTACTTGTTGAATGGATAAAGTTATATGAATAAACCGATGCAAGGTATCTGCATTCTCGACCTTACGCATATGTTATCAGGCCCTTATGCCACCATGATTCTGGCTGACATGGGGGCCGACACCATTAAGGTAGAACCGCCTCAGGGCGAGGGAACCCGCAAACTTTTGGCCAACGACCCCAACAACTCCATTGACGGAATGGGCGCTTACTTTATCACCCTCAACCGCAATAAACAGAGCATATGTATTGATTTAAAAAAACCGAGCGGTTTAAAGCTATTTTACGAACTGGTTGAAAAAGCCGATGTAGTCATCAACAATTTTGCCGCCGATGTACCAAAGCGGCTGCAGATCGATTTTGAACACCTCAACGTTGTCAACCCACGTATTATCACCTGCTCAATAACAGGTTTCGGCTCCAATGGCCCTAACTATCAGCGCCCGGCCTTTGATCAAGTCGCCCAAGCTACGGGGGGCGGAATGTCGATTACCGGTGAAAACAAACATCACCCCGTGCGCGCCGGCATTCCCATCGGTGATTTGGGCGGCGGTATGTTTGCCGTAATGGGCATACTCGCCGCCTTAACAGAACGGGAACATAGCGGCAAAGGCCAGGATATTGATATCTCCATGCTCGATTGCCAGATCTCCTTGCTAAATTATATGGCGACTATGTACTTTCTTTCTGGCCAAAACCCAGATCCTATCGGCAACAGCCACTATGTACATGTACCCTACAATAGTTACGCTACTCAGGATGGCCACCTTATAGTGGCCGTGATTACGGACAATTTCTGGCACAACCTTAAACAACTGCTTAAGTGTCCTGAATTCGATAACCAGGACTACGATACCCAACCCGGACGACTTGCCGACAAGGAAATAATCGACAAAAAGTTAAGCGATATTTTTGCAACCAATACCACCGACTATTGGCTACAGCAGCTTAACGAAATGCAGATACCCTGTGCACCGGTCAATAGTTTTAGTCAAGCCTTAAGCGATGAACAGGTTTGTCACCGCAATATGATCGTGCCGCTAAAACACCCTAACGGTAAGGCAACGATGGGTCCGGGCAACCCCATCAAGTTTTCTCGCAGCAACGAAGAAAGTTTTGCCGAAGCCCCCCTAGCTGGTCAACACACCGATAATATATTGCAGCGGATGCTAGGTTATACTCTGGAAGATATCGAGCAAATGCGCACCGAAGGCGTGGTCAAATGAATGAATTCGTGCTGATCAACGATGTGGGACCACGGGATGGTTTGCAAAACCAATCCTGTGTACTCACACCAGCACAGCGCTTAAGGCTGATTACTACCCTAGCCGATGCCGGTATCAAAGCGATAGAAATGGGTGCTTTTGTTTCCCCTAAGGCGGTACCCGCTATGGCCGGAAGCGATCTGGTAGCAGCGGGCCTAGTACACGAGAGCAATATTGACTATTCAGCGCTCATTCCCAACCACAAGGGTTACCAACTGGCGACAGCGGCCGGTATTCGCACGGTGAACTTGGTCGTTGCTGCCTCTAACACCATGAATAAAGAAAATATTCGACTGTCCACCACCGATGCAGTAGCCATGTGCAAAGAGGTTATCGTCCAGGCTAATCGTGACCTGATTAAAACTCAAGTCTATATCGCCACTGCCTGGGAATGTCCTTTTGAAGGCAGAATCGCAGCAGCACGGGTCATTGATCTAACTGCACAGCTGATGGCCGCTGGCGCCGCCGGAATTGTTATCGCCGACACCATAGGTGCCGCTAATCCAGCAACGGTTAAGACCCTACTACAACCACTGATCGCAGAGTACGGTGCGCAACGTTTTACTTGCCACTTTCACGATACTCGGGCCATGGGCTTGGCCAATATTTATGCTGCGCTGGAAGTGGGTATCCGCAACTTCGACGCCGCAATCGGTGGCTTGGGGGGCTGTCCTTTTGCACCCGGTGCCAGCGGTAATGTGGCTACAGAAGATGTTGCGTTGATGCTCGACCAAATGGGTTTTGATACGGGTATAAATTTACGCCAGCTAGTCGTCGCCGCCGATCTGGCCACTGAACTAACAGGCAGTTGCACAGGTGGTCACGCTATCCACTGGTTAAAGAGGAGCTATCAATCGTGATGGCAATTATTCACTGTAGACGTGGTAAGGGGAAAGGCCTATGAGCTATCGTCTCGGCGTCGATGTCGGTGGAACCTTTACCGATCTGTTGCTTATCGACGAACAATCGGGCCAAACCTACACCGCCAAGGTACTCTCCACACCGCAAGACCCCTCCCGGGGTGTATTGAACGGTATTAACCGCATCGCCGATAAGTCCGGGGTTCCTCCGAGCCAAATCACACGGGTGATGCACGGCACCACCGTAGCTACCAATGCCGTACTAACAGGCAAAGGCGCTAGAGTGGGATTGATCACCACCCAGGGCTACAAACAAGTTCTGCAAGTAGCGCGCTCATTTTGCCCTGGCGGCTTAGGGGGCTGGGTTAGCTATATTAAAAAACCCTTGCTAGCCCCGCTGCAGCTTACCATCGAAGCTCGGGAACGACTCGATGCCCAGGGGCAAGTGGTAACCCCACTTAACATCAAAGTACTGCGTAAAGACCTCAAAGCACTGCACGCCCGGGGCGAAGTGGAAGCGCTCACAATCTGCTTTATTAATGCCTACATCAACGGCGAACACGAGCAACAGGCACGCGCCATTGCCGCGGAAATTTTTACCGATATTCCCATTTCTATCTCCAGTGAAGTGGTGCCGGAAATGCAGGAATACGAGCGCACTGAAACTACGGTGGTCAACTCTTATGTTCGTCCTGAAGTTTCCATGTATGTGACCAACCTGCAACACTCTTTGACAGAGATAATGACGGAAAAAGTTCACCTCTCTGTTTTACGTTCCGATGGCGGTCTAGCCTCTGCCCGAGCGGCCACTGAAAGCCCGGTGAATTTGTTGATGTCAGGCCCTGCTGGCGGGGTTACCGGGGCCATCCACTTTTGTAGCCGTGCAGGTTACGACAATATTCTCACTTTCGATATGGGGGGAACGTCAACCGATGTGGCCTTAATTCAAAACGCCAAAGCGCGGGTACGTCGCGAAACTCGCGTAGGCGATGTGACTGTACGTGCACCCTCGATTGATGTTCGCAGCGTCGGTGCCGGCGGCGGCTCCCTAGCATTTGTACCCGAACTGACCAAGGCACTGAGAGTGGGCCCAGATTCGGCCGGTGCTATTCCCGGACCCGCCGCCTATTTAAAAGGGGGTACCCAGCCTACCGTTTGCGATGCCAATGTAGTATTAGGGTATCTGCCTGCTGATGTACAGCTCGGGGGCGAGATGGCCATCGATAAAAATGCCGCCATTGCCGCCGTCAAAACTATATCCGACGCCATGTCACTGACCCTAGAAGAAGCGGCGGAAGGCATTATCAAAATTGTCAACGAAGCCATGTTTGGGGCGCTGCGTTTGGTTTCCGTGGAAAAAGGCTACGATCCCCGCGACTTTGCCTTAGTGGGTTTTGGTGGCGCTGGGCCATTACATGCCAATGCCCTGGGAATTTTAACCGCAGCGTGGCCGGTTATTATACCGCCAGCCCCAGGGGTACTTTGCGCCTATGGCGATGCCACCACCCAAGTGCAAGACGAAGCCTCTCGCACTTATGTGAAGATGTTAAAAGACTGTTCAACGACAGAACTCATAGCCGACTTGGAGGCACTGGGCAAACGGGCCTCGACATCACTAACGGCTGACGGCATACCTCTAGCAGACCAAGCTGTGATCTATCAAGCCGATGTGCGCTATGTCGGCCAGGCCTTTCAGCTCTCCATCGATTTCAGCGAGAAAGAATTAGCGGCCAAGGGGCTGGCCCTGCTAACTGAAGCCTTTGATGCCGAGCATAAACAATTATTTACCTTCGCCCTAGAAGAAGGTCACGAAATCGTTATGATCCGTGCTATTGTGCGTGCCAAAACAACCGCCATTGCCGAATTACACGTTGGCAGGGAAGGAACCTGTCTGAGCGACTGTAAGATACAAGACACGCAGATTTATTACGAGAGCCAGTATCACCACGCTGTTATCTACGACCGCAATCTATTACATGCCGGCTTAAACATAACAGGGCCGGCGATTGTCTGCGAAATGGATTCCACCACCGTAGTGTTGCCCGGGCATCAAGCCCGTATTGACGATAGTGACAACCTGTTAATCACCCCGCTTCAATCACCAGGGTGCGATTAAGGAGACAACGATGCCTGCGACCATTATCGAAACGAATCAGACAGCGCTTCAAACTGTAAAGGTAGACCCTATCACTATCGATATTATCGAAAATGCTTTACTCAATGCCCGTGTTGAAATGGACGCGGTGTTATTTCGCACGGCCATGAGCCCTGGTATTCGTGAACAGGGCGACTGTTTCCCCATGATAGCCAATCGTGACGGCAAAATGATAGTGGGCCAGTTTGGCTCCTTTATTCACGGTTTTATGGAGGCCTTCAATGGTGACATTGAAGAGGGCGATATTATCCTCACCAACGATCCTTACCAGTGCAATGGCGCGGTGTCCCATCTGCCAGATTGGATCGTATTGGTACCCATATTTAAAGATGGCCGACATATAGCCTGGTCTGCCATGTTTGGCCATATGTCTGACAACGGCGGTATGGTGCCCGGTTCCATCCCCATCAAGGCGGAAACCATTTTCCAAGAAGGGATACGCATCCCTCCCACCAAACTGTACAAACGCGGCGTGTTACAAGGGGATGTGCTCGAATTAATTCTCCATAACGTACGCACCCCGGAGTGGAATCGCTTTGACCTTAACGCCTTGGTAGCTGCCTGTAGAACAGCGGCCAAACGCTGTATCGAAATAGCGGACCGCTTTGGTGACGATATTTTTTATTCCACCATGGACACTATGCTGCAGCGCAATTACAGCGCTATGAAAAGCATTATTGAAACCATTGTGCCCCTGGAGCCACGAGAGTTTGAAGATTATATTTGCGATGATGGCGTCGGCAGGGGTCCTTATAAGTTGCGCTGTAAATTGTGGCGCGAAGGCTCTAAAGCCATTTTTGATTTTGCTGGTACCGATCCCCAAGCGCAAAGCTCCATCAACTTTTATTTGAACGAAGATATGTTCAAGATGTTCTTCGGTTCCTTCACCATCAATATGTTTGACCCACAGATTCTTTTTAACGATGGCTTTTACGATTTAGTTGAAGTGCGGATTCCAGAGGGAACGCTATTAAAACCTAAGTTTCCGGCCGCGCTTTCTGGACGCACCCATGCCCTGGGTCGCATTTTTGACGTGATGGGTGGATTGCTCGGCCAAAGCGCACCCGAGGCTATGAACGCCGCCGGATTTTCTGACAGCCCCCATTTGTTCTACGCCGGCTACGATGACAAAGAGCAGTGGTTTCAGTTATTTCAGATTGGCTTTGGCGGTATTCCCGGACGCCCAGCAGGAGACGGCCCCGACGGCCACTCCCTGTGGCCAGGTTTTACCAATGTGCCCAACGAATTTATTGAGGCCTATTTCCCCCTTCGTATTGAAAAGTATGAAACAATACCCGATTCGGGCGGTGCCGGTTTGCACCGCGGCGGTAATGGTCTTTGTGTCGCTTACCGTTTTCTTAACGACGGTCAAATTGCTATTCACGACGACCGTTGGCTCACTTACCCATGGGGTGTCAATGGGGGTGAACCGGGGATGCGCTCGAGTAAAAAGCTGGTACGTGCGGACGGCAGCGAGCAGTGGTTAGCAGCAAAGTGCGACGGTATTCAAGTAAAAAAAGGCGACCTGCTGTATTTTAATACCTGGGGGGGTGGTGGCTGGGGCGACCCCTATCAACGCGACGCAGAAAGGGTTAGAGTAGATGTGGAGTGTGGATTGGTCAGTGTAGAGGGCGCTACCCGCTACGGTGTAATTATTGATGCAACAGGCCAGGTCGATAGCGCGGCAACCAAAGCGCGGCGCAACAATCTGATGGCGCAGCGCAAAGAAATACCGCTGTTTAACTTTGGTGGCAGCATCGCTGAAATCAAGGCACGTTGTAAAGAAGAGACTCATCTCGATCCTCCGATCACCCCCGACTTTAACCCTACCAAATTGAACAATGCCGAATTAAATAGGGTTGGGAGCTAGCGCGATGACGGAACTGCAGTCACCCCGGTCAAGGTCAAAACAGCTTGAGTCAAAGCAACTGCATATGGGGGAAAAACCGGCCCTAATCGTTGTCGATATGACCCATGGCTTTACCCATCCCAACAGCCCACTGGGGACTGAGTGCGACTCAGTAAAAAAGGCTATCGGCCAGTTATTAATGTGCTTTCGAGCCAATAAACTACCGATCTTTTTTACCAGCGTAGAGTACAGCAACGCATCAATCGCCAAGACATTTCGCCAGAAACTCCCCGATCTCAATATCTTTGAGCTTGGTAGCGATTGGGTACAACTCGATGCCGCCATGGATCGGCAAATCAATGAACCGATTATTAAAAAGTGTTGGGCCAGCGCCTTCTTTGGCACCAACCTGGCCCTACTGCTTAACGACTGCGGTGCGGATTCATTAATTATTACTGGATTAACAACCAGTGGCTGTGTACGCGCCACTGCCGTTGATGGTTTACAACACGACTACCCCGTGATTATTCCCCGTGAAGCGGTGGCAGATCGTAACCTGGGGGCACACGAAGCGAATCTCTACGACCTCGGCACCAAGTACGCCGAGGTAATACCGCTCGCCGACGTGTTAACGCAATTATAACTATTGAAAAGGAGAGTAAAATGTATAAGAGAGCAATCGTTAAAAGAAAGCAATCATTGATAAAAACAATGCTGTGCAGCGTTATTATGCTAAGCAATACGGTAATCCTCAACACCTATGCGCAAGACCCCGCACTTGAAGAAGTCGTGGTAACCGCACGTAAACGATCTGAAAGTCTACAGGAAGTACCCATTGCCGTGACGGCGTTTACGGAAACGCAAATCGAGAGGGCCGGTATCGGCAGACCGGAGGATTTTATTAGCTTGATGCCCAATGTCACCCTGGTCAATACTGCCAATATTGGTGATACCCAAGTGTCTATTCGCGGCATGGTCTCCACTCGCGACGCCGAATCCACCTTTGCTTATGTAGTGGATGGTGTGTTGACGACCAACCCCAACAGTTTTAATGAAGAGTTACTCGATGTCAGGCAAATTGAGGTATTAAAAGGGCCGCAAGGGGCACTCTACGGCCGCAATGCAGTAGCCGGAGCAATCTTGGTAACAACCAATGAGCCAGACAATGAGTTTAAAGGGAAAGTTAAACTGGGGGCGGGTAATAATGGCAGCCGTAACGGCACCTTGGTAGTGAGCGGCCCCTTAATAGAGAACAAACTGGCAGGACGTATTAGCCTGAGTACTCGAGAAACCGATGGCCACTTTAAAAATAGCTTTACTAACAAGGATGACGCCGTGGACTATATGGAAGATACCACTGCGCGCGGGCGCTTGATTTGGGATATCAACGATGATCTCAGCTTGGATTTTCGTGCCGGTTACAGTGAGGCGGAAGGCGGAGCTATTAACTTTAACGCGGCGTTTGCGATTCCAGCATTTGCCGCCGCTAATGGCCCCGCCTTCGTTGCCGACGTGAATGACCATAAGTTTGTTTTTGGCGCTAATGTGCCGGGTAAAAACGAGCAAGAAACCAAGGATTTTTCTTTAAAAGCGGATTGGACCGGCGAAGCCTTTGATACCACGGTTATATTCGCTTATAACGACTTAGAGGAATATCTGTTGTCCGACGGTACTAGCGCCGCCTTTTTCGGTTACGAACTTACCGCCGCCTGCCAAGCGGATCGCGCCACCATCAATAGTTTTACCCGCCCCGATTTATTTGGTCCTTTGGGTGCGCCTTTCGCGGTATTGCCCCCTCCCGGCACTGACTTTCTCGGTCTCTACGGTCCCTATACACCCACGGCCTGCGACGGCTACCAGTACCAAGAGCGCAACCAGGAAGACTCCAGTATAGAGGTGCGCCTCACCTCTCCTCACGATCAAACCCTACGTTGGATTGCCGGAGTCTATGCCGCCGATATTGAACGCGAAGTAGTGGTCGCCTACGGTGCTGACACCGGTCAGGGTTTCCTCAAACAGCCTTATGTCGATCCAACGGGTCCCAATCCCACCGACCTGTTGTTCCACGATCAATTCGATACCCAAGTCTATGCCGTCTTTGGCCAGCTGGCATTTGATCTAGCAACGGATATGGAACTGGCTTTTGCCCTGCGCTACGACCGCGAGGAACGGGAAGTTTCCAACAAAGTCCCCAATGTTTCGGCGTCCGGATTGAATATTAATGCCTTGGGTGCGATTAATCCGGCGTTTATCGCCAATCCAACGGGTATTCCCGACCGTGATAAAACGTATACGCAAGTACAGCCAAAAATCACTTGGCGTTGGGAGCCGGCAGATGATATTAATCTCTATGCCAGCTGGGGAGTGGGTTTTCGTAGCGGTGGCTTTAACTCCATCGGCACCGAGGCCCTGATTAACACCACGTATAATATCCCCGCTGTGAATGCCCAGTTACTGGTTAAGGATGAGTACGACAAAGAAGTCACCACCAGTTTTGAAATAGGCAGTAAAATGGAATTCTGGCAGCGCCGCCTACAAGTGAATGTCGCTATATTTCAGACTGAGGTCGAAGACAATCAATTTTTTGAATTTTTTGTCGGACCTTTTGGTTTACTCAGGGCAGTGACCACTATCGACGAATTGGAAATACGCGGTTTCGAATTAGATTTCACTGCGTTAGTTAGCGAAAATTTGAGCGTTTTCGGCGGTATCGGCTTACTAGACAGCGAAATTAAAGAAAACAAAAACCGACCCTTAACCAAAGGTAATGATGCACCACAAGCACCCGAACAAACCTATAACCTGGGCGCTCAGCTGGATATCCCTATTTCCGATGGTATCGATTTTATCGCCCGGTTAGATTGGCAATATGTGGGAGAGACGTGGTTCCATACCTTGCAAGGTGAGCAGACGCCAACTATTTGGAATGCCCTTATTGGTCCCTTCGGTTTTAATCAAGATTTTAGCACGGCTCAGCGCGATGCCTATGACACCCTTAATGCCCGCCTAAGTGTAACGGCACAAAACTGGGATATTACGCTGTGGGGTCGTAATATCACCGATGAAGACTATCTGGAAGAAGTGATTCCAGCGGCGGAATTCGGCGGCTCCTTTATCCACCCGGCCGCCAAGGAATCTTATGGCATTGATATTACTTACCGTTTCTAAACCCATTAATGTCAGCAATAACCCAATTGCGGCGCGTTCACCCTATTAATTTTTTGGTGCGTGATTTGGATGCTGCTATCGCACGCTACCAAAATTATTTTGGTAGCGAAATTCAGCAGCGAGAAACTCTGGATCAGCGCGGTGTAAAAACCGCGCGCTTTCAAGTGGGTGAAACCTGGATTGTGCTGGTACAACCGCTATCGGAAAAGGGCCTACCTGCCAAGCACTTAAAGGCAAGGGGCGAAGGGATTTTTCTTATTTCCTGCCAAGTGAATGATGTCGTTGCCGCGGCGGCGGAATTACAAGCTAAAGGCGCGACAGTGGAAACCACTACGCCACGTCAAGGCTTGGACGACTGGCAAATCATTGACCTTTGCCCCGATGATTTTTTTGGTGTTAATTTACAGTTGGTACAATCCGATAACTAGAAAAAGTTGTTTTAACCTAAAGACATCAGCATGTTTGTTAGCTTCAGTACTAAAGTCCTATCGGCGCTTTGAATATTGGGGAGCAGATGCGGGGACAGACACTTTGAATACGCTGCAACTCGATAACGGTACAAGCCTCCCGATATAAAAAGACTATGGGAATGTTGCGCGGCATAGACGAGTATTGAAAATTCAGATCTGCCAACTCGACACACATAAACTTTTTGTAAAGAAAAACCAATGCATTTAAAGCCGTTTTTTGAGTATTAACCGCTACATTGCTTTTGACGGCCAACGCGCCTAAAAACTGCTCAATTTCAAGAGCTCCCATCGCTTTAGGGTGTTTTTTTCCATGAAAGTAAATAAAGCGCTTTACCCAGTGAACATAGGTTTTTTCAGTTTTATAGGCTTTATTTTGTTTGCGCATAAATTCCCGAAATTGATCCAAGAATTTAATCGGTTTGGTCGCTATAGGTTTGGGAATATCGTCCGGAACAGGTTTTATGATGCATATCCTTATGCTGTTTTTATATGCAGTAAAATAATATGCAGTAAAATAACTTATCAATGTTGTCAAATTAAAGCGCTATTTTCAACGGCGCCGCGCGGACGTATATTTCTGATTGACGTGTGGCGACCCCTCCATAAGCTATTGATTATATTTGTTAAAAAATAGATACTGATGGCTTCTGAAATTAATATACGGCTGAAAGATATACGGATCTGCGCCGTTGAATAAACTGTTATGCAAAGAAAGGAGAGTCACATTGGCTGAACGAAATAAGCATGGACTGAGCCGAATTCCATCGAGGCCTATTAGAAGAGAGATTAGGCAGCGGTGCGGGTTTGGATGTGTTATCTGTGGCTTTAGCTTATATGACTATGAACACTTTTATCCCGATTTTAAAGACGCGATCGAGCATAATCCAAAAGGTATGACTTTATTGTGCATGCAATGCAATCAGAAAAGAAAAAGAACATTGCTATCTATGGAAACTGTTAGAAAAGCAAACGAGAGCCCCAAAAGCTTGGAACAAGGTTTTGCAAATGAGGCTTTTGATTTTGGCGTAGAGCCACTAGAAGTGGCTTTTGCTGGAGTCACCTTTAAAAATTGTAACCATCTGATTGTTGTTAGTGGCATTCCAATTCTATCTGTTAAAAGCCCTGAGCACGAAAGGGAACCTTTTAAACTATCTGGCAGGTTTTGTGATGATGCCGGAGCTGCGACTTTAAAGATAGAGGACAATATTTGGTCTGTCGGTGCGGACAATTGGGATGTTGAATGTGTGGGGCCAAGAATAACGATACGGAAAGGCCCAGGTGACATAGTGCTAGTACTTAAATCAGAGCCGCCAGAACGGTTAGTTGTAGAGCGACTAAACATGGAGTTCGAAGGGATGTTCTTTCGTGGCTCAAAAGACATTCTCGAAATATCAAATGACGGTAAGAATTGGAGTAGCTGGCAGGGGGGTGGAGTAGAAAACTTCGATATCGGAATGAGTTTTGGGTAATGCATAACAAGGCAATGGTTCGGAATTTTAAAAGCTCCGGCTTTGCCTCCACTATTAAAATCCGCACATTGCGGCGTTAGAGCGCCAAGCGAAGCTTGGTGCATCTTGCAGGGTGCAAGTCCCTGTCGGGAAAGGTCTAGCCAACCACCCGTATCGAGTGTTGCGTCTGCGGCGGAGTGGGTGGAAGTTCCTGCGAACA
>JAZFYA010000416.1:0-7237 GCA_036443315.1 Pseudomonadales bacterium | reverse complement strand
CCGACTGGATTTGCCAACACTTGTGTGACCTATTATCGATTTCTCTAATACGACCCGCCGATTGTGAGGCTTCAGCTCGTGGCCTGGCATTTTTATTAGCGGGTAAGCCGAATGATTGGAAGAAACTGGATCAACAACATTTTAATCCCTGCGACAATAAGGGTTTGCACAGTCGTTATAAACAGTGGGAAGACTTGATGCTGGTGGCGTTATCACGGCATGGTTAGCTTAGTTTTTGCTGTATTGGCAATAACTTTCCTTTTGCCCAGTGCTTTTTTTACTGCTTTCATAGCCTGTTGTGAAGTATAGCGATAGGTTGTTAGTTTTCCTCCGTAAAGGCTTAGCAACCTGGGGTGAGATTTCTCTTGATGAAGAATGCACTCCCGTGGTCGAGTAAAAGCCGTTGACGTTCCTGTTGGTAGTACGCGAAGGCCTGCAAATTGATCAATGATAGTAGTGTTAATGTTTGGAAAATAATAGTCGGCTGTTGATAATAAATAATCAATTTCACAAGCTGACACTGTCACGTTATTGGGGTCGTCATTAAAGGGTCCTTCGGTGGTTCCAAGTAGTGTTTGCCCCTGCCATGGAAGTAGAAAGACTGCGCGTTGGTCAATTGGAGACTCAAGATAAAAGGCTTTGTCACTAATTTGTTCGTTTAGAATCAGGTGGCTTCCTTTAACTAGGTCGATAGCCTGTTGCGTTGGTTTTGGGGAGATAGTGTCCATGACATAGTTTATCCATGGACCTGCACAGTTAATTAGGAACTGGCAGTGTATTGTTTGCGGGCCTTTTTGATTGCCAATACTTAGTTGGTAGCCAGTGCCAGTTTTAGCAGCACTGATTAATTTCACAGGGCGTAAGGTTGACGCACCTAGTTCGCAGGCAGAGTTAATTACGGCGCGGGTAAGTAGTCTGTCATCAGTTTGCGCATCCCAATAACTAAATGTGGTTTGTAGGTTTTTTTGCCTCAGGAGATTGTTGGATGGAATACATTTAAACCTGGAAAGCGATGACAGTCCTGTCAGTAATGAATACAGGTAAAGACCCGCTCGCAATTCCCAGGGGCGACGCTTTGTGTGCTTGTAAACAGGAATAATAAATTCTAGTGGTTTAACTAAGTCAGGGGCTATTTTCAACAAAGTATTTCGTTCTTTTAGGCTTTGCCAAACCAAAGAAATTTGAGCTGTTTCCAAATAGCGAAGGCCGCCGTGAATTAACTTGCTTGATTTACTGGATGTGCCTGCTGCCCAGTCGCTTTGTTCAATAATAACGGTACTATAGCCCGCGGCAGCACAGGCTTGTGCAACCCCCGCACCCTGTATCCCTCCACCGATAACGGCTACTTCATAATTGTTTTTCATTGATTCTCTTTGCTTGCGTGTATTTTTAATGGTTATTATCTTTCGATTCTTCAGTAATAATTTCGCCAATGGCAAAGGTTTCTACCATTGTTGCCCCTCTTTTTATCAGCAGGTTTGCTTGTTGATAACTATCAATTTCATAAATGGCGGAGGGAAAGATTAAATCTGAAAAGTTGTAGTCATTACCTAATAAACTGACATGGCAAAAAATTAACGATGGAGATAATTGTTGGATAGGTGGTTGTTGAAGTTGCTCTAAATCCGATATTACGGGTGCAACAGTTTTCCATCCTCGATTGAGTGCTTGTTGCAATACGTCAATATCAAAACTAATCAGGAAGCAGTGGTCAACAATATTTTTCAGTAGAGGTAAGACTGAGTTCAATACCGCTGTTGCGCCAAATGTGCGAATAGATTGGCGTTTGAGTTCAACATAAAGTGTAGTTTCAGGGTGAGCCATAAAGAGTTTTACGCAGTCTGATAGCGGAGAGAGTGGTGTGCCTGTAAATGCATCGCCCAGGCGTTCAGGTTCGTAGGCCGAGAAACTTTGCAGGGTATCAAATTTGCAGTGATTGATATTGTGTTCACGACCGCAGACACGCAGCAGGATATGATCGTGACAAAGTACAGGAATATGGTCCGCGCTTAACTGAATATCTATTTCAATATGTCTGGCGCCAACGCCTAGGGCTTTTTCTATGCCTAGCAAGGTATTTTCGGGATAACGTCTCTGCCAGCCGCGATGGGCAATGAGTTTGTCTGCAATCATGTGGATTTTTGGCTGTCCTGTGCTATGACCTGTAAAAAAGTGCTTTGTTATAATTTTAGTCTAAAGGCCGCTAACTAAAAGTATAAAATTCACTATGACTACACATGCGTTTAACTCCTGTCTCCAGTGTGGGGTTGGTGTCATCAGTAAATGGTTGAGTGGGGCGGACCGACTTCAATCGGTTTAATGTGTCCAAAGTGAACGTGGCTACGGATTTGTACACTGGGATAAGCCGACACTGGTAGTTGCTGCCATAGTTGAATATTAAGGGCAGCTGCTGTTGGTGCGCAACGCGCAGTGGATAGGTATACCTTGAGATTAACCGCCGGATCGTTTTAAAAAATTCCAGGTCTATTAAGTTATCTTGCCTGGTCAATTTTATTAAGATCAATAAATTGTGCCAACTGGATTATTTTTCGGGCAAGTATGTGGGCAATTTTAGCTTGATTATATTGTTGGTTTGCTAGTTTTTATGTATAAAAAACCATGGTTCATTCATCTTCATCACTGACTACCATGTTCTGGCCCGCGTCCTTGGCTCGGTAGAGCAGTTCGTCAGCATAGTATAGTTGTTGGTTCAGACTTTCATGCTTTAAGTTGGTGATGCCTATGCTGATGGTAATATTCAAAAATTCTTCACCATCGCCACCAATATCAAGAGATATATTGGATAGTAATTTGCGGAATTTATCTAATAGAGTAAAAGCCTGTTCATTATTAAGGTCTGGCATAATAATGGAAAATTCTTCCTCTCTCAGCCGGACAACGATAAAGCCGGAGAAGGCTGATTTAAGTTCGTCGGCAAGAAAAATCAGTGCCTTGTCGCCACTTTTACGTCCATAGTCATCATTGATCTGTTTGAAATGGTCGATACCCAATATAGCTACGGCGAGTGGTGATCCATTGCTAATCGCAGTAGCGTGCAATTTTTCTCCGCTATCAAAATAAAAGCGACGATTATGCAAGCCGGTAAGATAGTCGCGATTGGCAGCGTCACGAATTTGTTCGATCAGTTCCAATTCTTCAATGTTGTGCATAACACGACAATAGAGTTCTTCGTGATAAAATGGCTTATGCAAAAAATCGTTAGCGCCGTTTTTAATAAATTTTGCCGATAGGCTGCCTTTTCCTTCTCCGGATAGACCAATAATAACCAGGTCGGATTTGTCCACGTTCTGACGGATGGCGCGAACTAATTCGACCCCATCCATTTCTGGCATGTGGTAATCGGTTATTAATAATTTAATATCTGGATTTGCTTTCAGTACATCCAATGCTTCCAGCCCGTTGGTGGCTTCCAGAATCTGATAGAGGTGTTTTTTCAATAGGGCCTTGATAAACGCACGGGTTGGTCGTGAATCTTCGGCGATTAGTATTTTGATTTTTTGGTTTTTTTCAAGGCGTTGAATTAGATTGAGGGCGTAGTTGTAAGAGTAGCGACTTTCTTTAATAATATAGTCGACGATACCTTTTTTTAATAATTCCTCGCGTTTTTCTTCTTGGTAGTTTGCGGTTAGCACTATAACGGGTAGGTCTTTACTCAAAAAATAATCGACTGTTTCACCATTAGGCGCGTCCGGCAGGTTTAGATCAATGATTGCTGTGAAGATATCATCCTGGTGTTGCTGGTAAATGTCTTTACTTTCCGCATAACTACCTGCGAACAACGCGTTAATATCGGGGTGCTGTCTAAGGAGGTGTTTGAGGATTTTGGTGACGGTCGAACTGTCCTCAATAATAAGAATCTTTTTCATTACAACCTGGCTTGAGAATTGATTAGTATTACTATAATGCTTGGAGTTTTACATTCATTGTACTGGAGATTAATTCAAGCATAAACCGCTGTATTTGCCAGTGATAGCGGCCCCAAATGCTGCATTTATTTGATAATGCTGACATTGGCAGCGATTTTCTGTAGACGTTATAGCGCAGCATAGTTCTAGCCTCCTGAGACTGTTATATCCTTGCCACCTTTTTCTCGCTTGTTGGACTCTTTGGCCAATGAGGTCGCTCTCTAATCCTCTGGAAGGCTTCCTGACTCGTATGTCGCTATTGTGACTTTTGAAGCATTGATTGTGAGCTCAGGACTAATCTTAAGCTGATTTGATGCCCTTAATAAAGGATAATCGTCTTCGCAGACTTGCTCGAGTGAGGGCTCCGCACGGTTCGCAAGCCCAAACCCCAAACCCTCCGATTATAATAAGAGTAGATCTAAACTAATCCAAATAAGTCTTATTAGAAGGATGTGTAAACGACGCAATAAATCTTTGGCTAAATTTGCTTGAGCTATTGGGAGATCCCAATAGAATAGCCCACGTAAAATTTTTAGGGGAAAAACATGTCGGCGGTAGCCATAAAATCGTTATTATCTGGAATAGCAGCCATTGGCACAGCAGTCACTGTGCGGGGGTGGGTTCGCAGTCGTCGCGATTCTAAGGCGGGGATTTCTTTTATCGCTATTCACGATGGTAGTTGTTTCGATGCTATACAGGTCGTGGTTCCCGCCGATTTGGAGAATTATCGATGCGAGGTATTACATGCAGGTGCTGGTTGTGCGCTAAAAATTAGCGGAGAGCTGGTTGAGTCACAGGGCAAGGGCCAGGCCTATGAGATTCAGGCCACGTCGGTTGAGGTCGTGGGCTGGGTGGAAGATCCTGAAAGCTACCTCATTGCCAAAAAACGTCACAGCTTTGAGTATTTACGGACGGTTGCCCATCTGCGTCCTCGCACCAATACTTTTGGTGCAATCACTAGGGTGCGTACAACCCTGGCCAATACAGCTCATAATTATTTTTTTGAAAATGACTTCCAGTGGATCAATACGCCGATTATTACCGGCAGTGACTGCGAAGGGGCGGGAGAATTATTTCGTGTCAGCAATCTGGATATGGCCAATTTGCCGCGAGCAGAAAACGGAGAAGTCGATTTTAGCGTGGACTTTTTTGGCGGTGAGTCTTTTCTGGCGGTTTCCGGTCAGTTAAATGTTGAGGCTTATTGTTTGGCTTTGTCGAAAGTGTATACCTTTGGCCCAACTTTCAGGGCTGAAAATTCTAACACTAGTCGTCATCTCGCTGAGTTTTGGATGATCGAACCAGAAATCGCCTTTGCTGATTTAAGCGATGATGCAACGTTGGCGGAAGATTTTTTACGTAACCTATTTGAATCGGTGTTGAATAACTGTGAAGACGATTTGGCTTTCTTTAACCAGTTTGTCGATAAAACCTGCATTGAACGTTTGCAGTCAGTAGTGAAAAAAGAGTTTGTACGTATGGACTATGATGAAGCGATCAACATCCTGGAAAAAGCTAACAAAAAATTTGAATACCCTATGCAGTGGGGTTTGGATATGCAGTCAGAGCACGAGCATTTTTTGTGTGAGGAATATGTTGGTGGTCCCATTATCGTGATGAATTATCCCAAAGATATCAAAGCTTTTTATATGCGCATGAACAGCGATAATAAAACCGTAGCCGCGATGGATGTGTTGGTTCCCGGTATAGGTGAAATTATTGGTGGTAGCCAGAGGGAAGAGAGACTGGATGTATTGGATGCGCGTATGGCGGAACAGGGTGTTGGGGATGAGCTATGGTGGTACCGGGATTTACGTCGTTACGGCACCGTGCCTCATGCTGGCTTTGGCCTGGGTTTTGAGCGGCTAATTAGTTATGTAACAGGTATGGAAAATATTCGAGATGTAATACCTTTTCCAAGAACACCTGGTAATGCACCCTTTTAATCGTTAATAAACCCTAACGGTGCATAATTTTTTGGCTTAGGACCGCTTTGCTGCTTCTATAGCGGTATTTCTAGCGCCGCACGACGCTAAAAACACCGCTCTAAAAGTTCCTGGGCTCAAAAATTTTTGCAACGTTAGGGTAAAGGCACCTATAATTCTATTGGCTGCAACAGATAATAAATAATAGTGCCACATCGAATTTGACTAAGCTTTTTTAACAGATTTATATCCGCATTATATCGGTAGTTGGTATTAGGTGACGCGGTTGTCTTTCGGCGTATGGTTCAGGCTCATTAGTCAAAATATTCTGTATCGGGCGCGTAAGTTAGTCATCCAACGGTTTTTGTGCGCGAATAGTTTTCACCACATCCAAATAAATGTTATCTACTTCAATAATTTCAAAACCTGCTTTTCTTACATTGTCGATGGTAGGTCGGTTCATGGCTGGCCCAAATTTATTGGTGAGTGGTGTCATAATGTTCAGCATTAAGTTGAAAGGGAAAAACTTACTGCCAGTATGTTCGAACATCAGTAATTCACCGCCGGGCTTTAAGGTTTTACGCAGTGCTTTTAAGCCTTCAATGGGATCAGGGATAGAACAAAAGGAGCAGGAAGTAAAAACCTGATCGAAGTGATTGTCCGCATAGGGCATATCGTGCACGTCCATCACTTGCGCACAAATGGTGCCATTATATTGGGCTATGCGGGGCTGGGCGTATTTGAGCATTTCCGGGCTGATGTCAATGGCGGTAATGGTTCGATGGGGTGGAAAGCAGGCAATATCCAAACCGGTACCCAGCGCCATAAATAAGATATTGCCGTCACCCATACGGGCAAACAGTTTTTGCTTGTTGGGCTGCCAGCGTTTCTCAGCCCCTTCTCCTGCTATCAGCTCAAAGGTGGCGGCGGCGCGATCCCATTTTGTACGGGTTTCCAGGTTGCGACTTATTGGATTCGTAACAGCTGGATTCGTAACAGCTGGTTTCTTAGGCGCTGGACTCTTGGTGGTTGAATTGTGACGCTCAGTGTTGTTGATCGCAGAATCATTCATGGTGCCATTTCCCCTGTAAACGACTGTTTACCGCCCAGCATAAACTGATCACAACCAGACCTGTGAGTAAGCCGTACAAGCAGGCGTCCATCAATGCCAGTTCTCCCATAGCCGCTCGCATGCCGACGATCATCCCTGCCCACATGCCACTTAGCATAGTGGGGAGCATCACTTCCATAGCACCGAAGTAGCGCATGAAGACCAGTAGTGCCGAGACCATGGCAACCAACATACCAATGGCCATAGCGACACACATAGCGATCAACATCGACCAGCCAGGGTCAATTAAATAGAAACAGCACAGAGCAGTGAGGACC
>JAZFYA010000415.1:0-3723 GCA_036443315.1 Pseudomonadales bacterium | reverse complement strand
GATGTGCGATGGTTTCTTTGTGCCAACAGATGCTGCGTGGAGGGAATAACAAATGATTCCATACAATAAACCAAAAAGCCAAACTGGTAACGAACACGGAGATCA
This sequence comes from Pseudomonadales bacterium, assembly GCA_036443315.1. Lineage (GTDB taxonomy): Bacteria > Pseudomonadota > Gammaproteobacteria > Pseudomonadales > Dasaniaceae > Oceanicoccus. The sequence continues at coordinate 3,618 of JAZFYA010000415.1, read as the reverse complement.
AATAGACAAGGAAGTCACTTCTGACGATTCCGCCGTTAATGCCCCGGGGTTGTATCAAACAAGATATTGGCGAAAGCTTGCGTCGGGAATTGCCTGCGCTCAAAGAAAGGGTAAATAATAAAACAGAACATAAAAGCGATCGTAATGATGCAGTCGCCATAGGCGAGGCGTTTGCGCTGTAGCGATTATTCGAGGGTAGCTGTATAAAACGTACCGGGTATCCATTTAGCTTCACTGACCACAATATGGGGTATTGGCCATTCAAGGCTGAGAATAGGTTTGCTTCTAACATTATGGATGAAGAGGCGCACACGGTGAATGAACGCAAAATCGAAGCACGAACTATCCACCGAAACCGGTTTCCAAAAATTTGGGCGCGGTTCAATTGAGGGTTACACTACTTTGCGGAATTAAATCTAACTATTATTTATAATCAAATAGTGAGTGTGAAATATAAATTCTGGAATGCTACCCTGAGCCCTGCGATATTGAACCACGCCCAAATCATCAAGAACCGCATCACGTCCACCATTGAGGCGGTTGCCGAACACTTCAATTCAAGTCCGCAAACGATACGCAAACTATTAAAAAGAGGAGGCATTGTTTACATGATCTGACCTATTTTTAGCACGTTGTCGATACCAGGGGTATCGTGCTCATTCGTGCGTAAATACGGTCGATGAATTTTTACAGCATCACTTCGAGGTCTAGCGAGTTTTAACAGAGCGTGAGGTGTGGTTATGAATGACAAAAAAATAAAAAATGCCTTTAGCGATATCAATGAGAACCTCGTCATTGTACAAATGTGTTTACACTATTTATCTGAGCGTTTTACCGAACTATCAGCTTCAGCAAAAGAAAATGAAAAAAATAAAGCCATCGCCGAGCGCTTCGAAAAGAACTTACGCATTGTAGAAAAATTACAAGCCGATATACTCACTATTCACGTCGGTAAAGCACAGGATCAACGCTTTGCCGTCCCGATGGCAGATCTGGCTGTTAGCGATACAGGTATGCAGAATTTCCGAGAAGCCATCGTCAATCTGATGATCCTGTCGCTGCAATGCTGGGAACAAAGCACGCGACAAAGTAAACTGGAACTGGCCGAACAGAGTAAGCTATGGTCCATTTATAATAATAACGGCTGCTTAGCGACTCGCACCATGGACCGCTATCTGCGTCTTTCTACCTTGCCAAAACGCCCACGGTCGAACACTGTTGTAAAAACAGCGTATTTTGTGCTGGAAAAATCGCCGGAGGATATACCTATTAAAAAAGAACTTCAAGACAGTGTGTTTTTTACACAAAAATGGGTGCAAACCCAGGCGTTATCGAACACCCAGCATTAACGCAATGTGATAACCAGTGATGTGGCAGATGCCGCAAATTGTTGGACAAATGCCTTATTTTGATGTAGCTATTCAGGTGAACAGGCTGAAGGTGGAAGGCTTTTAGGGGTGCGCCCGGAATAGCCAGGCAGATTACCTTCAATTCTGGAATATCACTGAAACGGAGAAAGTGTTGAGTGGTTTGATGCGAGCGCTTCGGAAGAGTTGACCTTCAGCCTTCAGTCTATCCACCTGAAGTTATTTTGATAAAGCGCCATAAGCCAATGCCGTCGCGCTAGTGCCTGACAGGCTCCTAGATTTTATGGTGACTTAATAGCTGGTATACCCCGTTGAAAGGCCCGCCAAGATATTCAACAGTGGCGCGAAGTTGGTCTCCAACCTGGAAATCCAAACGGTCTGTATAAAAAAATCCGTTGATTAGCTGACCTTTCTCCAACAAAAACGGCCCGGTAATACGTTGGCAATCTTCTACACGAATACGTAAGGTCGATTTATCCTCGGCAGATCCGGACCATGTGAGTTTCCGTGACCTCGCCTGTTAACGTCGACTCATTAGGGGCCGCAGTCACGCCACTCAACATCTGCACCTTAAAATTTAATATCAGAACGCACTAAATGGCTGGATGGCCGATAATTGATGTTTAACCATTTAACCATTTAACCATTTAACCATTTAACCATTTAACCATTTAACCATTTAACCATTTAATTATAAGAATGAGTTTTTCTCTTCATCCTTATAATAAATTAACAACTTTTCATATGACTCAGAGAACCTGTCCAACAAATCAAGATAATTTGAAATTAGATTTTTTGTCTCAATTAACTGAGAAAGATGCGCCTGTGAATTAAAAAAGGTGTCGTTCACAGAAAAACTTTTTACTTTTTTATTAGAATATATAAACCCTTGTCCTTTCATCTCCGTTGGCACTACGGTAATAAAGGGTCCAAAGGTACCGGTTAAAATCAGATAATGATCATCTAGAGTACGACTCAAAGCGTTATTTCTCGTCAACAGGTGAGTGTAATTGTCCAACAAGACTTTTCTAAAATTTGTTGATTTAACCAGCTCCAAAGAACCTGAAGCGATGAGTTGCTCATAAGTGCCATTTTGAGGAAAATAAGAGGTATACATTTTTTGACTAACAACAAGGTAATGCTCTGCTACTTCTCTTTTAGACAGCTCACGCTTGCCATCAAGCATATCGTCAATTAGAGTATCAACCGAAATGACACATTGATTTAAATTTTCTCGTATCAAATTTATATAGTCCAAATCTTGCTCGGATGCCACGATCAATTCAGCAATAAGTTGATCTTTATATGCCTTTTTTTTCTCATCTTGTCGTAAATCTTGTAGATAAAAAGAAAGCAGGATCCCTCCTACTATCACAGAAAGCTCACCTATTATTTTTAGAATTCTAACACTATCCAGTTGCATCGTTATAACCTCCGAATGCCGCTACGCGCCGCCTCCTTGTTGACTTGGGTTTGGGCGGTATTTTGTTGGGCAGTTAACTGCGCCTCCTTGTAGTTATATTGCCGTTGCGCCTTCAACAATTCGCGTTGCTGCTCCAGGCGTTCTTCATCGGAGGTAAACAGCTCGTCCAGGGATTTTCCAACGGCGCCCACCAGGTCCCCGCCTTTCAATAAGGTGCTAAAAAAACTCATGCGATACCTCCTAAGCTGCGGTTAATCCAACCCAATAAAAAACGCTTCTGTGAGGCGTTGCGTTGACAAATGTGTGCGTAGCGGGCAATTTTAGCCAGGGCAAACTGGGCTAAAAACAGCGGTTCGTCAACCTGCTGCAACAACGCCTGGGTGTTATTGCCAATAATACCGTCCACCGGTTCCATACCCAGGGCGAGCTGCGTCAAACGGGCGGCGGTGCGCGGCCCCATATTCACGGCGCTATCAAAAATGGATTCGGCAACGGTTTGACGGGCGATACGGTCTCCCTGAATTTTATCCCAGTAATCGCGTTTGTAAATTTCCCGCGCCTGGGCTTCGGTCAGCTTGCGAATATCCAGCTCGGGATAACTGTGCTGGGAAATGCCGAAACGGGTTAAACCGCCTTTATCGGCGGGGTCGTCCACCAGGGTGGCGCCGCCTTCGTGGATCAGGGTTTTAGTGACTGCGGGCTCGAAATCTGCCATGGGGGGATCTCCAGGAAGGGATAAATGGTTAGATGGTTAGATGGTTAGATGGTTAGATGGTTGATATGATAAAATGCTAGTTGCTAGCTCCATTCCACAAACCACCAAAATCA
>JAZFYA010000414.1:0-3523 GCA_036443315.1 Pseudomonadales bacterium | reverse complement strand
TCATTTTATGGCACTACATTCCATTTTCAGCAATTTTGCCGTTGATTTATAAGGATTTTTTATTAAAAGAGGGACTAAAAAAGTGGTTTTTAGTGTTTATTGAGAGGAAAAGTGACGAACTTGGGTTGGAGTATTTATGGCAGTTAAAACGACACAGGTCACTCTCTATATGAACAATCGTAAACAAGGTAAATCTCAAGTTGAAGCAGCGGCGCGTACTGGTATTTCTGAACGTACAGCCCGTCGCATCAATACTCAAAGGCATTTACAGCACCGAAGTAGATATTTTTGTCGACAATGAAGCCAAGAGTTTAACGGTACAGTTGCATCATCTTGCCAACCGTATGAGTAGTCAGGTGGTACAACAACTGTGTGAGGAATTGACGGCAACCGAAACAGTATTTCCAGGAACCGCATTGAGAATAATTTATAAAATGGTGTCATAGAAAAATCCCCGAGGTCGGGAGGTCTGAGGTTAGTCTGCTTCCTAGCCGCTCGTCAATCCTGTTGTTTTTGGATAAACCGATGAATCTGGCGCCGCTGTTTCTTGTTGGGGCGATCATTGTTGATTAGCCCTAGCCCTCTAAGCGCTTTGCGCTGATCCGCTTCAGTCGCGCGCTTAGTAATGCTGGCTGCCGTTTCTCGATAGAGTAGTTGGGCTTCAGCGGCACCGCGGCGCTGGGCGGAAAGAGCGATGATTTCTACTTCCTTTTCATCCAGCCCTTGGCGAATGATCAGGGTTGCGCCCAGTTCAATTTCCTTGCTGACCTTGCTGCGGGCACCGTTGTAATGGACCTTACCACCCTCGATAGCCTGTTTGGCCAGACTGCGAGTTTTAAAAAAGCGCGCGGCCCACAGCCATTTGTCCAAGCGAACTTTATCCGTTGGGAAAGGGTGGGTTGGTGGGGTATCACGGGTTCGGTGGGTAGTCACAATGACAACTCGCTGATGGGCATGATTTCATCGAAATGTAAAATGCCGGGGAATTCGGTCTGCTCGCGTTTGGCCTGTTTGCTGTCTGGTTGTAGCAAGGTCAACAGGTGTTTGATGCCAAACTGTTGGGCGGAATGCAGAATGCTGGTGGTATCATCAATTAATAGGGTTTGTTCTGGGTTGAACGGGTGAGTGATTTTCAGCTGTTGCCAGAAGGCTGCTTGCTCCTTGGGGGCGAGAAAATCGTGGGAGACCACAAGATCATCAAATAGTGAACTAAGGCCGGTGTTAGCCATCTTGATTTCGAGACTCTGGCGGTGGGCATTGGTCACCAGTATTACCCGCTGGGAGCTGTTTTTTAATTGTTCAAGAAACTCAACAACATAGGGGCGAATAGTAATCATATGTTGGATCTCCCGTTTTAATGCGGGGATATCCAGCTGTAATTGTTCTGACCAATAGTCCAGGCAGTACCAGTTTAAGCTGCCACGCTCCCGCTCGAAACGGTCTGTTAGCTGCTGGCGAGTGGTCTCTTCATCCTGCCGGTGGATATGAGCATAGCGCTGGGGCAAATGATGCAGCCAGAAGTAGTTGTCGAAATGCAAATCCAGCAGGGTGCCGTCCATATCCAATAGTACGGTTTCTATTTCTTGCCAGTTAATCATGGTTGTTCGCTTCATGGTCATTTATTTAGTTGCTATCCATCTTGTGAAGCCCTGACGGCCGAAGGACAATTATGGGGGGAGGGACCGGTTTTGTTAATAGATACTGTGAAAAGACAAGGATCAGAGAGATGCTATAGGACTCTGTCGTTACATGGTGAGGGGCTTGTGTTAACTTGGATGTTTATCGGGTCAGATACGAATGGTGTTTACTTAAGGCTATAACTGAGGAGCTTTGAACCCGCTGTTCGCAATGCAAGGCTCACTATCGCCCATTATCGGCTGAAACCCCACGCCCTTGAGCGGGCCTTGCATTGCGAACAGCTACTCCGGTGGTACCTGGATACTGCACCGTCTAGCCACCCTCGGTAGTCTAACCCCTCACCAGGGCGTGGGGTTCCAACCGCGTGAGGGGTTAGACTACCGAGGGTGGCGGCGGGATACTACCGTCGCAAGCCGTTAACAGCGTTGCCCTTAAGTCAGTGCCATTCGCGTTAGATACACAGGTAGGGTTGGTGATGGTGGTGTTGGGTGTTCAGGAAAGATTAGCGCTGGCTGATAGAGTAGCGGCGTTGTGTCAGCAGGCAGGAGAGGCCATCACGGCTATCTATCTCTCCAGCCAGCCTTTAGTTGTTGAGCAAAAGGCAGATTCCTCGCCAGTGACTGTAGCGGACCTGGAGTCACATCAAATTATAGTTAAAGGCCTGAGTCAGTTGGCTCCGTCTTGTCCGATTCTTTCCGAGGAGCAGTCCATACCGAGCTTTGCAGAGCGCAGTCAGTGGGCACGTTACTGGTTGGTTGATCCTCTGGATGGGACCAAGGAATTTATAGGTCGAACCGGGGAATTTACGATCAATATTGCGCTTATTGAACAAGGACTGCCAGTGTTGGGAGTGGTCTATTTGCCATTGGTAAAGATTGCTTACATTGGTGTGGCAGGGGAATCCGCGTGGCGTGAAGATGCCATGGGCCGGGTTGAGCTTAGGGTCAATGATCGGGGGCAAGATGAAAAGGTCAGAGTGTTGACTAGCAGCCGACATAAAGGTGAATACTTACAAGCTTGTCTTGATCGCTTAGAGCAGCATTTCGGTGGAGTCGAGCGCATAAAGGTGGGCAGTGCCCTTAAATTCTGTCATTTGGCTGAGGGACTGGGGGATATTTACCCGCGTTTTTCCCCATGCAGTGAATGGGATACCGCCGCAGGCCAGGCAGTTTTAGAAGCCGCAGGTGGGCAGTTGGTGGATATAGATTTTCGACGCTTTAGCTATAACTATAAAGAATCGCTGATCAATCCACATTTCTATGCATTCGGAGCGGCGAATGTTGATTGGCGGGCAGTGCTGGATGGTTGATTTGGGTCTTCAAAAGAACTAAATAGTATTAGTGCAAAGAGTTATTATGCTCTGAGGTTTTAGTAGGGTGCTTAATATTGATTTATTTGCATTTAGGGCTTTTTTTCCTGTGATTCAGGAGGGTCCATGTCTATGATCAGTTATATCGCTGTAAAAAACCAATAACACCCATGAGAATATAATTTATTTAAAGAAGCAGGCAAGTACACCAAGATATAAGGCGTAGAGCAATGGAAAAGTCAATCGTGTCCCTGGATATTAATCGACCTCAATTTCGGCATGAAACCGCCGGTGGTGTAAGGTTGCAAAATACGGGTCTGGTAAAGGAAAAACTGTTGGAGGAGTTGGTAGAATTGGAAAAACAAATGGAGTTATTAAAGTCTGAGTCCAGTTCAGTAGATTTTTCGATGATGCAGACGTACAAGGAAATGATTCACAGCCGAAAAACGTTGTTTAATGAATTGAGCCGCTAAACCTCCATTCGGGTTAACCAATACTTTTTTATTCATTTTCTCTACATGTAAACCATGAAGCACAAATCGCTTTCGATGAAGAAAAAGTGATTTGTGCTTATAT
>JAZFYA010000413.1:0-18446 GCA_036443315.1 Pseudomonadales bacterium | reverse complement strand
TGTTCGCAGGAACTTCCACCCACTCCGCCGCAGACGCAACACTCGATACGGGTGGTTGGCTAGACCTTTCCCGACAGGGACTTGCACCCTGCAAGATGCACCAAGCTTCGCTTGGCGCTCTAACGCCTTGTTCACCGGCAATTCAAAGTGGCACTTGTTTTGCGTCTTTCGCAAAACAAGTGCCACTTTGAATTGTCCGGTGCAGCTATTTGTTAGGCATATTTTATTTATTGCCATAGTCACTTGTTAGGCACTATCCGGTTATCCATCATTCGGCATCTGAAGAACTTTGATTATTTAATTCATCGAACTTGGCAGCCATTGTTGGGTTGCGTCGAGTAAGCTTTTTGATCGTTACGTCCTGAGCTTTGTTGCTTGCAAGACGAAGGTTCCGATCTGTTCCGAGGAGAGCATCCTTCGTCTTTTGAAGATGATCGATTGACTTGTCAATCTCATCGATTGCTGTTTCGAATTTTCTGGAAGCAAGATCATAGTTCTTCGCGAATGCGGTCTTGAATTTATCGAGATCGTTTTCGAAGCTTGTTACGTCGACGTTCTGCGCTTTAACGAGCGCAAGCTCTGTCTTGTATTCAAGCGACTTCATCGCCGCGTTACGCAGTAGCGTAATAATGGGCAGAAAAAACTGCGGTCGAACGACATACATCTTCGGGTAGCGGTGGAATACATCGACTATCCCAGAATTGTAGAGTTCACTGTCGGATTCAAGCAGGGATACCAGAACTGCGTACTCACAGTTCTTCTCTGTCCGATCCTTATCGAGTTCTTTTAGAAAATCCTCGTTCTTTTTCTTAGTGGCAGTGGTATCGTTTTCGTTCTTCATTTCAAACATGATAGAAACGATCTCAGCACCAGACTCGTCCGAGTCGCGAAAAATGTAATCGCCCTTGCTACCGGTACTTGCGTCGTTGTCCTTCTCGAAATAAGCCCTAGGGAACGCTGTCGATCGTATGCGGTTGAACTCAGTCTCGCAGTGCTGTTCGAGAGTTTCGCCAATCATCTTCGTTGATAGTCGAGCCTTCATATCCCGGATGCGCTCAATCTCGTTGTCGCGATCCTTTATCTGTGTCTCGTACTTATCCTTGAGCGACTTCTCCGAGAGTTGCTTTTCAAGTTCTGATTGTTTGAGGCCGCTTTTCAGTTCGTCGCGCTCCTTCTCGACCACACTTACTGCCTCAGTGACTGCGAGCTTCCGTGCTACTTCGTTGGAGTCGAGCTTCGCTTTTAGCTCTTGAATCTCTGCGTCCTTCTTTGCGGCGGTCTCATTTACATCGTTAGTTAGTTTTGCCTCCGCGAGCTTTGATGCAGCTTGGCTATCTTGCTTCGCCTTTTCCAGTTCGTTCGTGAGCGCGTCACGTTGTTTTTCAACGACACTTAGGGCTTCGGTGACGGCAAGTTTTTGCGCCACCTCACCTGCATCCAATTTCGCCTTAAGATCTTGAATCTCAGTATCCTTGGCTGAGGTAGTTTTTTGCATTTCGTTGCTAACTTCGCTCTTCGCGAGTTCAACCGCATTTCTCTTTTCTTTCTCGGCCAGTTCAAGTCGTTCATGCAACTGCTGTTCAAACTCGTTGTCACGAACCTGCTTTAGAATGTCTGCATACCCAGCTTCGTCGATTTTGAATGCTTTTTTGCAGTGTGGACAGATGATTTCGTGCATGTCTTTATTCCCCTTTTTGACGAAAACTCGTATGTGCGTACCGTGCTCTGTATATGAATTCGGGATGCCTAACGGTTGAGATCAGCCGGAGAAAAAACGGAGTTTTTTGCGATCGGCTGGAGCGATTGTTAGGCCATGGCCTCAATTTTATCACCATGTACATAAATACCCTCATGTGTCCCGTCATTAATATTAGTCAAGGAATTTCTTAGCTTCTCATATTTATTGTCAGTTAAGAAATCTGGTGATGTTAGATGTGTAAACATATTGTAAGGTTTATCTTTCGTAGGAGACTCATCAAGATAAAACCCTTCAAAGTCTGGATTATGAACAACAGTAACAACTCGACCATCAGCGTTGTTTGCTTCCTCTCTTATTCTATGATTTATTGTCCACATTGCATTTGCCTTCCCGTCAGTTCTTAGTTTTGTATCTAGGTCATGTATTGCTACAGCAGATGCTTCAAATTGATTAAATATTTTAATGAATGTTGGTATATTTGCTTTACCTCGACAATTTATAACGCAATGGCTCGCCTCAAGACCGGCTTTTTCTATAAGATATTGGTAAGCTAAATACTCTGTGTCACCTTCAACGAGTAGTGAATTCTCGTAAAAGAAGAACTCATTTACTGTCGGACAGCATTTGTTTAGCATTTTTAAATTTTCTTTTTCTTCATCACTAAAAGCTGAGGCATCAGTTTGGAAGTGATATACGCCTTCTGGTGAATTAGAAACTTTAATTAAAGTAGTATGATCATAAGTTAAATCGATAAATACAGGTGAGTGTGTAGTACACATCACTTGCCACCCTTCAACTTCTGAAAGTGAATAAAGTGCCTTCCGTGCTGCTCTTATAACAGATGGATGTAAATTAATTTCTGGTTCATCCAATAGTAAAACTTTGGCTTGCTCATTCTCTACTCTAGTGGTGCCTTTTTTAAATTTTCCTTCGCTACACATCGCGTTTATAGCCGACCATAAGAACGCTCTTTGCACTCCACTACCTTGATGCTCAAGAGGGGCTGAGGATTCGTTAGTTTTTAAAATAAATCGGCTGCCATCTTTAATTGCATCTTCTGGCTTGAATTTACCAACACCAGTCTCAAAACCAACCTCAATATTTTCAAAAAGTTTTTGTACTTCTATTTGAATTTTAGCATTGAGATTTCCGATATCTGCTGATATTTCTGTTTCTACTTCTTTTGCTAGAGCATCAATTTCAGCGATGATTTTTGACAGCTTGCTTTTATCATTTTTAATTTTATCTTTAGCGCTTTTAGCGATAAGATCTTTTAGTACTTTTTCCAAATAATCTGTTTCATCATTCGGGTTTATACGTATAGGTGTCGGTAGGCGACTTTTAAGTATAGAATCCCAACCGCCAGCTCCACCTTTTTTCCAGTCATTAGTTTCATTACTAAAACTATATTTAGTTCCTTTCGTTTCTGGTTCCTCCCAGCGTATTTGAAACTTTGCACAGTCGCCAAATGTTTCATCGCCAGTAAGCATCCACTCCTTTCCAATAGCCTCGATGTCTTCATCTGTAACTCCTGTAAATATACCTGTCAATACTATAGGTATGCCTGCATCATGATTGTGGAAATAATCTAACGAACATTCTTTACCAAGTGAAACATATGCTTCATAAGCATCAAGTACGGAGGACTTACAACAATTGTTGGGGCCAATTAAAACTACAATGTCGTCGATAAGTATTGTGATTTCATCACCAATACCTTTGAAATTTGAAATAAGAAGCGCTGATAATTTCATTAAATCTCCATATCTTTTATCGAGGCCTAACAGTTAATTAAAGAGACTTAGGCTCACTAACACCTTGGCCCACTAATTCAGGATAAAACAAAATATCTACCTAATTTTCACTGAAGTTTCAAAGAGTTATCAAAACTACAAACCGAAAAAAGGAGCCAGTCTCGATTTAATTTAAATTTTATTCACTCCCCTGATAATAATCCTATTCCATTGAAAATCAATAGCTTACGCAAGTCATTTTTCAATTAATGAGCCCCTGGCTCCTGATATAATACTAATGTTTTTCATGATATTTTCGCTTTGACCACATAACGAGACTGTAGATAAATCTAAATAAAATAGAAGAAGTGGGATTTAACAAAAAAAGCGGCATCCTGCAGAAATGAGTGATCGAGCTGATTAAATTATCTATCTATTGGAATATTGAAACGAAACACCCAATCAATAGCAATGATCATGTACGAGGCAATGCTGCAGGTATCGGAATTCCCATCAGCAAAATTGATAAACTTAATCCATCAATCAAAAGCATGTTTTAAAACAATCGTTTCCATACGATCTGGACCAGTAGAAATGATATCTATTGGCGCACCCACCCATTCTTCCAAACGCTTAATATAAGCGCGGGCAGCAGCGGGAAGCTGATCCAATGTTTGCACCCCTAATGTTGACTCATGCCAACCTGGCAATTCTTCATACACCGGCACCACATTTTCGTAGTCGTCAGCGTCAACCGGCATGGGTGCCGGAGCACCATCAGCATCAACATAAGCCGTACACACTTTAATTGTTTCCAGACCATCCAATACATCCAGTTTAGTCAGACACAAACCGGAAATACTATTTATCCGCACGGCTTGACGCAGGGCCACCGCATCAAACCAGCCGCAGCGACGGGGACGACCGGTAGTGGCGCCAAACTCATGGCCTTTTTTCGCCAGGTGTTTACCGACATCATCAAACAATTCGGTGGGAAAAGGACCAGCGCCAACACGGGTGGTGTAAGCCTTGGTAATCCCCAGTACATAGTCGAGATAGAGTGGACCAAAGCCACTGCCAGTAGCCGTACCACCGGCGGTGGTGTTTGACGACGTCACATACGGATAGGTACCGTGATCAATATCTAACAAGGAACCTTGCGCGCCCTCAAATAAAATATTTTTATTTTGTTCACGATTATCGTGCAGCATACCCGTCACATCGGCAATCATAGGCTTTAGCTGCTCTGCCATTTCTAGCGTTTCGTCCAGTACCTGCTGGTAATTCACTGCATCGACTTTGTAGTATTCTGTCAACTGGAAGTTATGTAGCGCCATCACGTCTTTAAGCTTGGCGGCAAAGCGTTGCGGATGCAGCAAATCGCCCAGGCGCACACCACGCCGAGCCACTTTATCTTCATAAGCTGGACCAATGCCCCGACCTGTAGTACCAATTTTAGCATCGCCGCGGGCCAACTCACGGGCCTGGTCGAGTGCAACATGGTAAGGAAGAATCAATGGGCAGGCAGGGCTCAGGAATAAACGTTCGCGCACCGGCACACCTTTCTGTTCCAGCTCAGCTATTTCTTCGAGCAAGGCTTCCGGGGACAGCACTACACCGTTGCCAATCAAGCACATCACCCCCTCTCTTAAGATGCCCGAGGGAATTAAATGCAAAACGGTTTTTTCACCATCGATCACCAGGGTATGGCCCGCGTTATGGCCGCCTTGAAAACGCGCTACTAAATCCGCCTGATCGGTCAGCAAGTCAACAATTTTGCCCTTGCCTTCGTCACCCCACTGGGTACCCAGAATTACTACGTTTTTGCTCATTACATCTCTCTATTATTAATACCAGGGCATGACGAATGCCACTTACTTAAGACTATAACTGAGGCGCTTTGAACCCGCTGTTCGCAATGCAAGACCCACTCTACTCAGCGTGGTCAGGCTTCAACCACCCACTGCCCCTTGTGCAGAACCAAACGGCGATTAAATTCTTCCGCCTCTGTTTGTCCGGACAGGCCGCAGACTACCCGCTCGCCTTTAGCCCGCAGAGCCTGAACTTTTTGCCACAGTGTCTTCGCATCATCGGCAGCTATATTATCGCTAGCCGGGGCAAAAATACTGTCGCTATTATCCGCGGCATTGTCTTTCGACATATAACCTAACAACGCTTTTAAATCGGTATTAAAGCCAGTCGCCGGGCGGGCACGTCCAAACACTTCACCGATATCATCATAGCGACCACCATTAGCGACCGCCTGACCATGACCGGGAGCCAGCGCGGCAAACACTAAACCCGTGTGATAGTGGTAACCACGTAACTCACTTAAATCAAAATATATAGTGACCTCCGGCATTCTGCTAACGATCTGATCGGCCACCAGTGCTAATGCATCGATAGCCTCGGCAACACCTTCTGGGGCCTCTGCTAGCTGCTCCCTGGCCCGCTCAAGTACCGAACGATCGCCATTTAAACGGCTCAGCGCACGCATCCTATCCGCTACGGGAGCATCAGCAATACCATTGACAATGGCACGTTCAATGTCAGCACTGGCTTTGCGCTGCAAAGCATCAAATAATGTCTGTTCGGCTTCTCCACCCAACCCAGCCTGCTCAACCAGGGCGCGATAAATGCCCACATGCCCCAGGTCCAGTGTAATATTATTAACGCCGACGGACTTCAGGGTTTCCAGCATCAGACAGATAATTTCACTATCACTACTCAGGCTGGCATCACCATAGAGTTCGGCACCTAGCTGAATCGGCGAACGGGAACCCAGCAGGGTCTTGGGCTTGGTGTGCAATACACTACCGGCATAACACAGACGCACTGGCCCTTCGCGCTTTAAACTATGCGCGTCAATACGGGCAACCTGTGGTGTAATATCGGCGCGGATACCCATCGTGCGACCACTAAGCTGGTCCACTACCTTAAATGTCTGGATATCAACATCATGACCCAGACCCACCAGCAGTGACTCGGTATACTCGATCAGCGGCGGAATAACTAACTCATAGCCCCAGCTGCGATAAAGATCGAGTAATTGGCGGCGTAATGATTCCACCCGCTCGGCCTGTTCAGGCAGTAGTTCTTCTACCCCATCGGGCAATAACCAGCGGTCAGCTATGGTCATAGACATCTCCTAAATAAAGAGCCCCTAAATAAAGAGTCCTTAAATGAAGAGTCCTTAAAATGAAGAGTCTCTAGATACCTGGTAAAGAAGAATAGCCAAAAAAATTATCCATTCACACTATACAGCACACCCGCTCCCAGCAGCATGCTTACCAAGCCCATGATTCGCATCGAACGATCGTCTAGCTGCGCAATATAGTAGGCCATCCTGCGCCAGGACCGTGGGCTTAAAAAAGGCAACACACCCTCAACCACCAGGACCACACACAGGACCACAATCAAATCGTGCCACATAGGTGCACCTGCTGTTTTTACCCCATTCAATCATTCTAGAAAAAGTCAGTTGAAGTCACGCCGCACAAAAAAACCGCGCAACTTCATGTTTTCAATTTGGCTGAACACATGAAACTACCCGGTTATCCGATGATACCACACAATGCGCTTTGTTCTTCCACCTAAGATCCAGCAGCTATGACCCAGCACTTAAGGCCAACCGTTATCGGCCAGCCTTGCTGTCATTCAGGTACTTAAAGAAATCGCTTTGAGGATCTATCAGCATAATGTCACCTTTGTCCTTGAAGGACATGCGATAGGCTGTGAGACTACGCACAAAGGAATAAAACTCTGCATCCTTGTTATAAGCAGCGGCATAGGTGGCTGCCGCTTCGGCCTCCCCTTCACCACGCAGACGTTCGGCTTTACTGTAGGCAGTCGCCTCAATAATGGTCTTTTCACGCTCGGCGGCGGAGCGGATCTTTTCAGATTCTTCCAGACCTTTGGAACGCAGCTCACGGGCTTCTTTTTCCCGCTCAGCTTTCATCCGCCGGAATACCGCGTTGCTAACCTCGGATGGCAAGTCGATACGTTTAACCCGCACATCAACAACCTCAATACCCAGTGACTCACCCACTCGAGCATTCAGATCATCTTTAATAGCCTTCATCAACTGATCGCGCTCACCGGAAACCACCTCATGTAAGGTACGAGTACCGAACTGGTTGCGCAGACCATCGTTAACCCGTTTTGCCAAGCGGTTCATTGCCTGCGCCTCGTTGCCATTCGTGGCCTTATAATAAGTATCCACATCGGCAATCCGCCACTTGGCGAAAGAATCCACAATCAAGCGTTTTTTCTGTACGGTAAGGAAGCTTTCAGGCGAGGCATCTAATGTCAGTATCCGGGCATCAAATTTGCGCACATCATCTGCCAGGGGCATTTTAACATGCAGTCCAGGCTGGAGATCGGTCTCAACCAAGCGACCAAAGCGCAGTTTCACCGCCCGTTCAGTTTCCTTGACGACATAAAGTGTGCTGTTGGCAACAATCACGCCCAACAATGCAACGATCGCAACAGGTATTAAGCGGTTCATTAGCGAGCCTCCCTACGACGGCTGACACTTTGTTCGCGGCGCAGCTTCTTGATCACTTCGTCGACGATGTCGTTGATACTGGCGCCGGACATCGATGACGAGCCGGAAAAATCAGGCCGCTGCTGGACCAGTTTATCCAGCGGTAGATACAGCATATTATTGCTCCCTTCAACGTCAATCAATACCTTCGAGCTCTTGCTCATCACCTCCTCGACCGCATCGAGATAGAGACGTTCACGGGTTACTTCGGGCGCCTTGCTGTATTCAGCCAACAAATTCTCAAAGCGCTGGGCTTCACCGGTGGCTTCAACAATCACCTTGGCTTTATAACCATTGGCCTCTTCAATCATTCTTTGGGCCTTACCCCGTGACTCAGGGATAATGCCGTTGGCATAAGCCTGCGCTTCGTTGATCAGGCGCTCCTGGTCTTCCCGGGCTTTGATCACGTCATCGTAGGCTTCTTTGACTTCGCTGGGGGGTTTGGCTTCCTGAATATTTATTTTCACCACATTAATACCTGTGCCGTAGTTGTCCAGGTATTCCTGTAAGCGCAGCTGCACATCGATACCAATTTTTTCACGGCCAATGGACACTACGTCATCCAGCTTACTGCCGCCAACAACATGACGCAGGGCACTATCGGTTGCATGTTGCAAACTAAGTTCAGGGCTTCTCACGTTGAGCACAAAGGCTTTTGGATCCGCTACATTCCATTGCACGGTCAGCGGTGATTCAACAATATTTTCATCTTGCGTTAACATCAAACCACGGGATGAGTACTGCTGCTCTTCCGTCACATTAACGACATACTTGCTATCGATTAACGGTGGATACCAATGTAGCCCAGGGCCATAAGTATCCAGATATTTACCAAAGCGCAGCATGACGACACGGTTTTTTTCATCCACCTGATAGACACCGAAACCCGCCCAGATAATCGCCAGCACCATAAATACCAGCGCAATAAATCCGCCACTAATAGTGACGTTACCAGAGCCACTACCGCCACCGGAGCCACCACCGCCAAACATCCCGTTGAGTTTGTTCTGCAACTTTTTAAAGGCTTCATCTAAATCCGGTGGGCCTTGATTACCGCCGCCCCATGGATCTTTATCTTTGCCGTCACCCGGTTCATTCCAGGCCATGGTTTTCTCCTTTCATTGATGCTTTGTTGCCATTCACCTAGGGTGCCTTCAACCTAGAAAAAACAGTTGAATCTAGGACCTGCTCCGCGACACGCTTTTCGCGGAGTGTTTTGTATACTGCGAACGTCTAATGCATTGACTCCTACATAGATGAAAAAGCGCTACCTTCAGCATCTTAGACGCCCTCGCCACAATGAGCCTGCCCCGTGCCCCGTGCCCCGTGCCCCGTGAGTACAACGAGTGCTTTGGGTATATAAAAGCACTTCAGACAATTTTGCGTGGCAGTCTATCAAACTTCAAGGGACTAGGGTTAGCTATTTACACTCTTCATACCTGCCAACGCAGTCTCCGGATCCAAATCTTCAGCACTCACCAAACGACAAAAGTCCTGACGCGGCACTCGAATGTCCAACACACTCAGGCCCTGATCATTATAGTGTTCCGAGACCACCACCCCCTGCTGATAAAACGCCGCACGCAAACGTCCCTGATCAGCCTGCAAGGTTAAGCAACCATGAATCAGATCATTGCACAGCCATTCCGCTAACGTTTCTAGCAATAGGGACAAACCCTGTTGCTGCTTTGCAGAGAGCCAAACCCGCCTGGGCACGTCGGCTTGATCGCGATCAATTCGGGCGGGCGCCTCCAGCAAATCGACTTTGTTATAGACCTCCAGTCGAGGAATGGAGTCGGCCCCAATCTCCTTTAATACCGCTTCAACTTGGGCAATATTATCGGCCCGCCCCTGGTCGGCACAATCAATCACATGAATCAATAAATCTGACTGCGCAGCTTCCTCCAGCGTTGCCCGGAAAGCTTCTATCAATTTGTGCGGTAGATGCCGAATAAAACCCACCGTGTCTGCCAATACAACAGGGCCTAAATCAGGTATAAGGATACGCCTAAAGGTAGGATCAAGAGTGGCGAATAGCTGGTCCGCTGTGTACACATCGGACTCAGTTAACACATTAAACAAGGTAGATTTCCCGGCATTGGTATAGCCTACCAGGGACACCGTCGGTATATGTGCACGACGGCGAGCGCGCCGGCCCTGGTTGCGCTGCTTGCGTACTTTATCCAAGCGCTTGCTAATCAACTTTATGCGCGCACGCAACAATCGCCGGTCTGATTCCAGCTGAGTCTCACCAGGCCCCCGTAAACCGATACCGCCCTTTTGCCGTTCCAGGTGAGTCCAACCCCGCACCAGCCGGGTGGACATATGTTGCAGCTGAGCCAGTTCAACCTGCAACTTACCTTCATGGGTACGGGCGCGCTGGGCAAATATATCTAGAATCAATCCCGTGCGATCCAACACTCGACACTGCAGCTCACTTTCTAGATTGCGTTCCTGGCTAGGCGACAGGGCGTGATTAAAGAGCACCAGTTCCGCCTCCTGCTGTCGCACTTGCAGGCGGATCTCCTCCAGCTTGCCGGAACCAACAAAATAACGAGGATTGGGGGATGAACGCTGACCACCAATAAAGGCCACCGGATCACCACCCGCGGAAAGGACTAGCTCCTCAAACTCTCGAGGATCTTCACGCTCCGCCTCATGGATAAGATCGAGATGAACAAGGACAGCCCGTTCACCTGCATCAGGACGCTCAAACAGCAATGATTAGCCTCAATAACGGGTTATCAGCAATGCCTTGATAACTAATAGCTTAGTCATCGCCTTCCTGATCAAGCATTGGCATACGCACTGCCCGTGTAGGAACCACGGTAGAAATCGCATGCTTGTAAACCATTTGGCTGACAGTATTTTTCAGCAATACCACAAACTGGTCAAAGGACTCGATTTGGCCCTGCAGTTTTATACCATTCACTAGATAAATAGCAACGGGAACCCGCTCCTTACGTAAAACATTCAGATAAGGGTCTTGTAACGTATGCCCCTTTGACATGGAACTCTCCTTAATAACCCAAATGGGGTCAATAATCAGTAAATAAATGAGACCTAACTTTTTATCGCTTTACACAGCTAAACGCGACCTCTCCCGCCGCACTTTTACGGCGGAGAACTACAATGGCTAACTGTGAGTAAGGCAAGTATAACTCAAATCAAAAACTTAGCCCGCATTTCTCGCCAAGATTTAGGGTCTAAACTGAGGCATTAGCTTAGAATAATCAGTTAATACCCAAAGCACTCGTTGCACTCACGGGGCAGGCCCATCGTAGTGAGGGCATCTCAGGTGTTAAAGGTAGTGTTTTTTTAAAATGTTGGTCGAACGCCGTATCGCCCTGTAAAAATAGC
This sequence comes from Pseudomonadales bacterium, assembly GCA_036443315.1. GTDB lineage: Bacteria > Pseudomonadota > Gammaproteobacteria > Pseudomonadales > Dasaniaceae > Oceanicoccus. The sequence goes on along the minus strand of JAZFYA010000413.1, from coordinate 7,108 downwards.
CGACTATACCGCAAAGCGGCGAAGATATTTTAGCGCCAACGCTAATGGCGGCCGCCCTTCCAACACCCCTGATTGCCGCTGTACCTTTGCATTGTTAACCAATAAACCTTGCTGATCGGTATACAGCCAATGCAAATTTTGCCAACCATTCAACCAGGTAAACTGTCGTTTGGCTAACTGCCGAGTGGCAATCACGCCTCTTTCGATCATCGCCTGATAGCTAAGCTCACCTTCCAGATACTGCCATACTTGCCGATAACCCACTGCCCGCATCGACGGCAAATCCAACGGCAAGTCTCCGCGCCTGTGCAACGCTCTGACCTCATCCACCAGTCCTTGTTCCATCATTAACTGAAATCTTTTTTCGATGCGTCGATGCAAAACCGTTCTGTCCAGCGGCGCAATCGCCAGCTGAATAACATCATAGGGAAAAAGCTCAACAGTTGATTGCTGCTGATTTTCTTGTTTCTTGTGGTAGGCGGTCATCGTCACACCGGTAGCTCGATAAACCCCTAATGCTCGCTCAATACGTTGTGAATGATTGGGGTGAATGCGTGCCGCAGACTCCGGATCTACCGCTGCCAGCTGGGCATGCACATGAGGCCAGCCATGCTGCTCAGCATCTCGCTCAATCGCTGCACGAATAGTCAGGTCCGTCTCAGGTATTTCTGCCAACCCTTCCAGCAATACTTTGAAATACAGCATAGTACCGCCAACCAGCAAGGGGATTTTTCCACGACTGCTAATGTCTGCCATTGCCTGCAAGGCATCACTGCGGAACTCAGCGGCTGAATAAATCTCTGCGGGATCGCGAATATCAATCAGGCGGTGCGGTGCTCTCGCCAACTCTTGCGCCGACGGTTTAGCTGTGCCAATACTCATTTCACGATAAATCAGTGCAGAATCAACACTGACAATTTCGCAGGGAAGCTGTTGACAAATCTTTATCGCAAGATCAGTTTTGCCTGCAGCAGTCGGCCCCATTAAAAAAACGGCTGGTGGAAGGTTTTTGTTTGTCATGATTTTTGTTTGTCATGGTTTTTGGCGGCCACTGCCGGAGTCACTAAACCTACTGACCTCGCAGGAATAATGTATCCAGCTCATCCAGTGATAATTGCGTCCAGGTTGGACGACCGTGATTACACTGGCCACTGCGCTCGGTTTCTTCCATGTCCCGCAACAACGCATTCATTTCGGGAATGGTCAAACGACGATTGGCACGCACCGAGCCATAACATGCCATTGTCGAAAGAACTTCATTGATATGCGCTTGGATTCGATCGCTACTACCATGCTCCAGCAAGTCCGCCAACACATCGCGTACTAACTGCTCGACGTCACCACCCTGCAAAATAATGGGTACTTGCCTGATCAATAGCGTCTCAGGTCCCACCCGCTCGATACCAAAGCCCAAACTTTCAAAAACAAATAACTGCTGTTCTGCATGATCTGCCTCTCGCTGGCTAACGGCAATGGACTCTGGGACCAACAAGGGTTGCGCCTGAATACCTGCACCGTCATGGGCCGCCTTCATGCGCTCATAGGTAATACGTTCATGAGCGGCGTGCATATCAACCAACACCAAACCCCGTTCATTTTCGGCGAGAATATAAATGCCCTTGAGTTGCGCCAAGGCATAACCCAACGGGGGGATTTCGCGGTCATCTGCAGGCCCAATCACAACGCCTGGTTTGATTGCACCTCGATCGGCGGATGAGCCCTTACCTCCCGATGAGCAAGCACTACCGTTTCCATTACCGTAAAGGGCACCATAACCTGCAAGCTGTTCACGAACCTGGCCAACAGTGGGTCGCTCAGATCGCAGCGCTATGCTTTCCTGGCGTTGGAACTCACCGGCTGCAACACCGCTAACGTGGGCTTGCTGTGTATTTAACTGTTTATTCAGTGCTGTCGGTGCTAACTGATCTTCCGGGCGTACTTCTGCCAACAAGCGGTGCAAACTTCTAAACAGAAAATCATGCACCGTACGGCCATCGCGAAAACGTACTTCGTGTTTGGCCGGATGCACATTGACGTCAACAATAAAAGGATCCAACTCCAGATATAAAACAAAGGCGGGATGTCGACCGTGAAATAATACATCCCGATAAGCTTGCCGCACGGCATGGGTGACTAACTTATCGCGAACTACCCGGCCATTAACAAAAAAGTATTGCAGATCAGACTGACTGCGAGAGAATGTCGGCAGCGCCACCCAGCCCCACAATCTCAGGCCTGCCGCCTCGGTATCGATATGTAAAGCATTTTGCATAAACGCAGGGCCGCAGACAGAGGCTACTCGCCGCTCGCGCTCTAACTGACTGCAACAGGGTTTTAAAGAATGAATCGCCTTGCCGTTATGACACAAATGAAAACCAATATCAAAGCGACTAAGCGATTGTCGCTTGATCACTTCTTCCAGATGACCAAACTCAGTTTTTTCGGTGCGTAAAAATTTTCGCCGTGCAGGGGTATTAAAAAACAAATCTCGCACTTCGACGGTGGTGCCTTGGGGATGCGGCGCTGGACTCACCTCCACCGCCATATCCCGCCCTTCAGTTTGCGCTTTCCATCCAGCACCCTGTTGTTCCGTATTCGAAAAAATACTTAAGCGCGACACAGAGCTGATACTGGCCAGCGCCTCGCCACGAAAACCCAGTGTAACCACCTTTTCCAAATCTTCCAGCTCAACAATTTTGCTGGTGGCATGACGACTTAACGCCAGCGGCATATCATCCTGCCCAATGCCGCCACCATTATCCCGCACCCGCATTAATTTAATACCACCCGCCTCAACATCAATATCAATACGGTTAGCACCGGCATCCAGGCTGTTTTCCACCAGTTCTTTAATAACCGATGAAGGGCGCTCTACCACTTCGCCAGCGGCAATCTGATTAGCCAGCCTGGGACTGAGCAGTTTTATTCGCGACATCGAGAGCATTGGTGACATAAGAGTATGGGTAACATTGAAAAAAATAACTTACGAAGAAGGAATAACAAGCTTTTGGCCCACTTTAATCACACTGGAGGCAAGATCATTGTGACTGCGAATTGAAGCAATACTGACTTGATAGCGTTTGGCAATTCCCGATAGGGTATCACCCCTAGCGATCACATATTCCACTGATTTTTTATGATTGCGTTTCTGCCACGCCAGATAAGTATCGGAGGGCGGACTACCAGAAAAATATTGCCTGATACCATGGAAGATCGCTTTGGCCATTTTACGTTGATAGTTTTTGGTGCCCAGTTTTTTTGCCTCAGCAGAATTGGAAATAAATCCGGTCTCTACCAAAATCGAAGGCACGTCCGGGGAGCGCAATACCGAGAAATTTGCCTGCCCCACTTTGCGGCTATGCAGGTGGGAAATTTTTCCCATTTCTCTGACCACTTCAGCCCCAACCTGAATACCCACATCAAGGCTGGCCGACATCGACAAATCTGCCAACACCCCGGCTAACATATCATTCTTGTCGCTGAGATTAACCCCACCAACCAAATCAGAATTGTTAGCGTCATCGGCCAGTACTTTGGCCATAGCACTGGAGGCACCTTTTTGCGACAGCACGTAAACCGAGGTTCCATAAGCACGGTGATCCTTAAACGCATCCGCGTGAATGGATACCATTAAATCTGCCTGCGCCCTGTGGGCCAATTGACGGCGTTTTTGCAAACCCACATAATAATCACCCTTTCGAATCATTACCGGTTGATAACCCTTTTCCTGCCGCAACAAATAATTTAATTCCCTAGCAATTGCCAGCACCACATTCTTTTCACGAAGACGATTGACTCCGCTGGCACCGGGATCGTCACCACCGTGACCGGCATCAATGGCGATAACAATATCCCGACGATCTTGATCATCGATATGCTTCACAACGGTTTTGGTCTTCTGCTTGGCATACAGATCAATAACCAAACGGTCGCCATACTTGTTATTGGCTTTTAAGAAAAAACTGCGGGGTTTGACTGCACTACTCACATCCAGCACCACCCGCAAATCCGTTTTATCTTTCACGCCGGTCCGAATACGGGAAATGGGACTATCCTGCAAATCAAGCGTTTTCGTGTCCATCTTAATCCCTGCATCGTCAATATCAATCACAATACGGTTGGGATTTTTCAGGATGATAACTTTATGGGAGACTGGCGCCGACAAATCCAATACCACCCGGGTGTGATCGGGGGCTCGCCACAACCGTATATCATTAATTGTCGCGGCATTAACAGCTGCCTCAACAATTAGGGGGCGCATAAGTAATAAAAACAGCAGTAATAAAAACGGCATCACCAAAACCAGCAGACAGGCTTTAACCCGGTTAGGTAATTGAACGCACGGCCCTATGTTCACAGTTTGATTGTTCACAGTTTGATTTAACAGCATCACTCTTTTGGTCTTCTCGCCCGCCAATCTAAACAAAGCAGGTCATTATTTGTGGAATCTAGTTCATCTAGTGACGGGCTAGGGGCCAGTGACGGGCTAGGGGGCCAGGGACTAAAAAGCAACTGAAGTCTAGCGACTTAAGCCCAGCAGTAGTGCCTCACCAGCGGTGGTTTGCGCTGTGACGCTCACGTCGCGCCCACCTGTTATAAGCTTTATCCTAACCACTAAATCCGCTGTGGGCAAAAACATCTGAGCTTTTTCTGCCCACTCCACCAAGCATAGGCTATTACTAGCAAAATAATCGCGAATACCCATATATTCCAGTTCTTCCGGATCGGCTAAGCGATACAAGTCAAAGTGGTACACCGAGGTACTGGCAAATTCGTAGGGTTCCACCAGTGTATACGTTGGGCTCTTTACCACCCCCTGATGTCCATAAGATTGCAAAATTCCCCGGCTTAAGGTGGTTTTGCCCATCCCAAGATCACCTTCAAGGAAAATAATTTTCCCCGTATTATCAGGTGTAAGATTGTTGCCAGCAAGATTCTCCAGGGCATGACTCTGACAGCCAAGCCCTAGTTCTACGCCAAACTCCACCATTGCCTGCTCACCCAGCAGTTGCCTGGACACTAAAGTCATCGTTAGTTGATCAGGGTACGCAGAGGGGGGATTAGATCCGTAGCCACCAACCCTCTGACCCCATCGACAGCGGCCAGATCGCCGGCACAAGCATGCAGGCAAGTACCCAGGCGGGCAGCGGCAGCCGGGCTAAGCCCCTGAGCCAACAGCGCTCCCAGCACCCCACTGAGCACATCCCCCATGCCACCACTGGCCATACCCGGATTGCCGTAGTAACACAGCCCCGGCAAGGGATTTTCATTATCGGCGACCAGTGTGCCCGCCCCTTTTAATATCACCGCACCACCATAGCGGCGTTGTAACTCAGTGACAGCGGCAAAGCGATCACGCTGCACCGCTGCGACAGTGCAAGATAGCAGTCGGGCTGCCTCACCGGGGTGGGGCGTTAAAATCCAATTATCTCGATAGGGCGTCTTAACCACACGTCCAGCGGCGAGAATATTCAACGCATCCGCATCAACCACTAGCGGCACAGACAATGTAAAGACTTGTTGCAGCAGCTGTTCGCCCCAGGATCCCCGCCCCAAACCGGGACCAATCACTACCACAGTCGCCAGCGCCAATAGGGGCTCAATTTCCTGACCGGAAATAACCCCATGCACCATCACTTCAGGGCAGCGGCTAACAATAGCACTGATATGTTCTGGACGTGTTGCACAGGAGATGAGTCCGGCCCCGACTCGGCAGGCCGCTTGCGACGCCATTGCCGCCGCGCCGGCCATACCCGAATCGCCGCCGGTAACCATCAAATGCCCAAATTGACCTTTATGAGCAGTGGCTTGTCTAGGGGGCAACAAGGACTTGAGCGCGTTCAGATCAAGGCGCTCAGCACTCGCTGCCACTTGCTTAAATACCCGTTCAGGTACCGATAAATCAGCGTAGTGTAGCCTGCCAGTATAGTCCGGACCAGCACCGGTCAACAGCCCCTGCTTAAGCCCAATAAAACTAACCGTGTGCTCTGCATAGACCGCTTCACCCAACACCTGGCCCGTATCACTGCACAAACCAGAGGGAATATCGATAGCCACTACCGGCAGACCAAGGCGATTAATAGCAGCAATAGCCTGCGCCGGGACACCCCGCACCTCGCCGCTGAGACCCGTTCCGAGCAGGGCATCGACAATGACCCCGCTTGCAACGGTCAGCTCCCCATTGAACGCTGCTATTGAAACCCCATCCTGCTCCGCAAGTTGGCGGGCTTGTAAGGCATCCCCGTTGATTTTCGCGGCATCGCCACACTGAATCACCTCAATATCAATACCATGCTGACGAGCCAGAGTCGCTATCACATAACCATCACCACCATTATTGCCGGTACCACACACTACGGTGATTTTTTCTAGCTTATGACCTTCTATCCCAAAATAAGCCTCCAACAGGATACGAAATGCCGCCTTGCCTGCCCGGCGCATCAGGGTAAAACCAGACATACCCTGCGCCTCAATCGCCACCCGATCCAACGCTCGCACTTGCTCGGCGCGATAAAGGTTCAGCGGTAATTTATCAATGTCAGTACTGTGATTGATGTCCTTTCCTTTTCTATTCATAGCTTACTCTGTCTATATCTTACTTTAACTGCCGGGGGGTCTTTTAAGGCAGGTACCCGAATGGCACTTACTTAAGGCCGAATAACGAGTAAGCGCCTTGAATCCGCTGTTCTACGCTGAGCCCACTTTCGGTTGGAACCCCACGCCCTTAAGTGAGCTCAGCGTAGAACAGCTACTCCAGTGGTACACGGATACTGCACAGTCTAGTAGTCTAACCCCTCACCAGGGCGTGGGGTTCCAACCGAGTGAGGGGTTAGACTACCGAGGGTGGCGGCGCGATACTACAGTCGCAAGCCATTAACCGCACTGCCCTTAAGGAAGTGCCATTCGCAGTTACCCTATAACAGTGATCTGTCAGAATATACCCAAAGCGTTTGAAATTTAGGTTTTAGAGTGCGCCCCTTTTTGTTCATGGCAAGGCGTTTGAACGCAGGAAACTGCCAATATTTCAAGTTCAAACTGTCAAATTCAAACAACGCAGCCATGGGCAAAAAGGGGGTGTGACGTGCATGGATGCACTAATGCCGCAGGC
>JAZFYA010000412.1:0-5280 GCA_036443315.1 Pseudomonadales bacterium | reverse complement strand
TATACCCACTACTTAGTGGTCGTTATACCCACTACATGGGGTCGTTATACCCACTACTTAGTGGTCGTTATACCCACTACATGGGGTCGTTATACCCACTACTTAGTGGTCGTTATACCCACTACATGAAAACGACTTGTCCACAGGCTGTTGCTAATAACATATGATATTAAGTGGTATCTTACTATAACATATGGTATCATTTAGTTATCTTACCATAACATATGATATCTAATGGTATATTTATGTTATCGTTAGATAGCAAATAAGGAGCATCAATGCCAGTTATAACATTTGCCAGTTCAAAGGGTGGGGTAGGTAAATCAACGACCGCGTTAGCTTTAGCCACACAACTAGCATTAAAAACCAAGGTTACAGTTATAGATGTGGACCCCAATAAACCATTAATGAAGTGGCAAAAAAGGGGAGGGCAGTGTAGTGGATTAACAATTGTAGCTAACCACGATGAATTAGATTTGATGAACCAAATCGACGCTGCGGCTAAACAAACACCCTTTGTGATTGTTGACCTAGAAGGTTCTGCAAATATTGCAACAGCCTATGCCATTGCCTGTTCTTCATTGGTGATTATTCCATGCCAGCCATCCGTCCTTGATAGTGATGAAGCTAGTAAGGCTTGTAAATTGGTAGAAAACGAAAACAGAAATAGGGAAGAGGGGAAAAAGATACCTTATGTTGTATGCCTCACAAAAGTTTCACCTGCTATTTTGACGCGGACACAAAAGCATCTAGAGGCATCATTGGCTGAAAGTAATATAGCATTGTTACAAACCCGAATGGTTGAGAGGGATGCCTATAAAGGCATGTTCTCATTTGCTCAAACGTTGGAGCAAATGAACAGTAAAGATGTCCCTGGCGTAAATAAAGCCATTTTAAATAGCCGTCAATTTACAAAAGAGGTCGTTGAGCTGTTAAAAGCGTTTTCTAAATCAGTAGCGACCGAGAGGAGCTAAGGCAATGAACAGAGTAGATTCATTTTCTGACGATGACGGACTGGACTTTAATGTAGAGGGCTTTAAACCCTCTGAAATAACACACCCTGCGCCAAAAAAGGTTAAAGACAAAATAGAAAAGGTAGCCTCGGACCTGGGATTTACGTCCAGACAAGTAGGAAGCCCTAAAAAAAGCGGGAACAAAGTTAAAAGAAAGCGCGGTGATGGCAGAACAGAACAACTCAATATTCGCTGCAAATTGTCGGATGCAAATAGATTTAATACGCTCTGCAATGACCACAGCTGGGTTTTAGGCCAGCTTTTTGAGTACGCAATAGACGCAATCGAGGAAAAAATTAATGATCCTAGTGACGTTTTTTGGCGCAATCATTTAATTGACGGGCATGGAAATAAATAGCCTTCCTCTAAAGCTCTCCCATTCATAGGAATGAGGGGATAATAAATTACAGGGCGGGGGTTTAACAAGTGGGACGGTCAATGCCAAATAATCAGCAAGAGTTGAAAAATAAAACAGTAAAAAAACCACCCAGGCAAGCTATAAAAAGCGTGCAATATGACTTGTTTTCACAGTTTATTGCTAATGACCAAAGCAAAATATCAAACACCGTTGAAATATGGGAGAGTATTCCAAAATATTTTTTTACGCCTAAACAGGTTGCAAAACTTAGAACAGAAGACGGTTTATCAAAACCTTACAAATGGGAGTATTTATACAATAATCTTCCTTGCTCCGTAAAGATACAACCAGCTTTAGTTGAAATGGGAGATGGTAGCTATAAAGCATTTTTTCCAAGCATTACGGAGGAACTTGTAGAGGAGGCGTTAAAGAAAATTTTTACTGATCAACAATACGGAATACATGATCCTAAAAATTATAAAAGTTGGATACGGTTTACTTTAGGAATGCTTCAAAAAGAGCTTAAAGCGAGAGGCCGGAGCCGCAACCGCAAAGAAATCAAACACGCTATTGAAGTAATGAGTTCTTGTGTTATTACCCTACGCAAGGAAGGAAAAGAAATCTGGAAGGGTTCGATTTTACAAGATTTAGTAACGGTTGGGCGTGATAAATATTTAGCTGATACAGATGCGCAACATATAGCTAGATTACCGTTATTTATTTCTCACAGCATAAACCGCCTTGAATATCGACAGTTTAACTATGACCGTCTAATGAGCTGTAATGAACAATTAACCCGCTGGATATACAAGCAACTCATACATCGTTTTAGGCAAGCCAGCCTGACAACTGATTATCATGTTATGTATTCAGGGCTAATACATAGCGGATTATTACAACAAGCGACTGATAGAAAGAATAGGCAAAAAATTAGCTCTGCCCTTGATGAGTTGGTAAAACAAAGTGTTCTACAAAGCTATAAAGAAGATCCTCGAAAGGTAGGCCGAAAAATTATAGATGTTAAATATACGTTATTTCCTGCCCCTGATTTCACAACAGAACAAAAAGCAGCAAACAAAAGAGCCAAGGACAACCATCTCCTTGCTATAGATCTGGGTCTTCTGACTTAGGTGTGGGAGGAGGTCAACGAAAAGAGGCTACAGTCGAATTTGAGTAATATGGGTGGAAATAGAATCAACGCAATAATAGGAAAATACCCGGCGACACTGACCGTAGAAATTAATAACCTAACCACAGAGCACGCGCTAATTAGTGCGGTTAATAAAGGTATTACCGGGCTTAGTTCGCAGGAAATCGCTTTGGTACAACGAGTTATTGACAGAATTGTCGTCGCTATGCAGGAGGAAAAAGAGGCCGTAAAACGCTGTTAGGAGCAGAAGATTTTTTCCTAGAAATAATTTCATTAACTGTAAATATGGGGAATTTAACAATGGCAGAAGCAAAAGGGCTGAATAAGCTGGTGAAATTGAAAAATGAGCTGGCAGAGTTTCTGGGGGTAACAGAACTCTCCCGGACAGAAATTACCAAAAAACTATGGGATTATATTAAAGCGAATAAACTTCAGACAAAAACTGAAAATGGCCAAGCCGAGAACGCCGGCAAGTACATAGTGGCCGATGCAAAATTACTCCCGATATTTAAAAATACAAAATCGACAAGTAAATCAGGGAAGCTCACAGACCTTACTGGGTTGGAAGAAGGGCAGACTATTGACATGATGCAGATGGCTGCTATTGTTGGTGCAAATATAGAATAAGCTTAATCCATTTATTTTTTGTGTGAGATACACACTTCGAGGTGTTAAATGAAAACCATTTTCCTCTATGCTTGCTCACTAATGTGGCTGCTCCTCGGAATCTTTTTCCATGTTTTAGCTTTGGCTACTAAACCCAAAAAACACTCAAACAAACACATGAACGACTCAGAGGAGAAGCTGAGAGCGCGCTGTTGGCATGTCGATTTTCGCTCTGACTCAAAAGGGAAGTGTGTTCTTGATGGCGATTTAGGTGACCTTGATTATGATCAACCAAACGGCATACGTCCCTTCTAGCTCTTTGGCTTCCCACTGGGAAATAGGCTTGCTATTTTGCGACCGACATCTGCGCCCAATTCCCTTGCCCCACTAGCCGGGTTGCCTGCTGCATTGTCTGCCACACTGCCCGTTTTATGTGCTGCTTTATAAGCCATATTTTGCGCTGGTCCTCGCTCTTTGCCTGGCCCACCAGTTGCAGCATCATTACCTGCATTTTGCAATGCAGTTTGACTGGGCGATGATACTTGGCCCAATTCGCGTATTTGAATGCCAGCCCACATCATCACTGCAATAAAAATGGTCGGTATAATTACATAGAACATGGTTGTGATGACATCCAACAGCAGCCTGTCAGGGCCTGTAAAATGACCCGTAATATAGTCATAAACACCATTGGAACCGCCATACAACAACTGCGCTAAAGTCTGGTCCGCCCAATACCCCAAACCCCAAAACATGGGGAGCAGCTGCACCGTGAAAAAGACGATGATAAGCTGCATTAATCGAGTGACATTATGGTAGCCTGCCACCAGGAAAAAGAAGGGGATAAACCAAATAAGCGCCATCATAATAAGCGCCTTAACCATGGGTAAGCCAGTGTGGCCCATATAGGCCATAAACCCAGTTTCTATAGACATATCGTGCAACCTGCGAGAAGTATCCCATGACTTGATGACATTGGTAACCCCACGCATCAATGGGTTTTGCCACATGGTAGAATTATAAGCTCTATCGGGGGTATCCATGCCCGTCCTGGCTTCACCATTCGTCATAATCAGCTCTCGAACCAAGAAGTCTTCATTATCAGCCACGCTATCCGACGAAAAAAGCGTATTAACCGATAAAATCCCTTTTTCCCACCATGCTAATGTTTCATCAGGATGCGCCTTGTCTGTTTTGGCATAGGCAATGATATCTTTGCGTAACGCTACCCACACCGCATCACAATAAACAATCTCTTCACCACGCGACAGCCAAAAGCCTGAACCAATAGGACAAGCCTCCTGGGGGCCAGGTAAGCATTCTTTATAAAGACCAGGCACTCCCATTAAAATAGTCGAACCCATCCAGGCAATGTCTTCTCCCTCTGGATTAGTGCCGTACCACGACATGGATAGATCCAAGTTCTCTACCAAAGTATCAACATAATCATTATGTCGACGATATTTAGCCACCGCAGGCGTGTGGCACCTATTTTGGAATTGACTCAATCGGCTATTCAACGATTCATCGGCGACATAACCACTTCTCAAGTGCAATGCTGCACCACGCAAATCGTCTGGATGAGGCAAGGAACCTTGTATCCATTGGTTAACACCATTACCGATGCTCAAAATAAACAACCAACCAATGGGTACGTTAACGCCGTCCGCTATTGCTTTTTGTAATTTAGTATCAGGAAATTTTTTCACATCTGGATGTACCTTTTGTGATGGCTTGGCAAATGTAGCGGGGGAAACGAATTGCACACTATCGACTTTCAGCGCTTTGCTTGGCACAAGAAATAATGTAATGACAATACAGGCTGTGATCAAGTCCCACTTCATGCGTTTAACTGAGGTGATGGCCGGCGGTCTAATATCTTGAGAGACATAAGGGTCATGAATGTTTTGGTAAAGCATTACCAGGAAAGGCATAAACACCAAACCGGTTCCCGACAACATTTCCCACCCAGAATTGTATACTACCCATCCGAGTAGGGTGGTATACAATTCGATGTTAGAGCTAACGTAGTACATCAAATTAAGTCCTGGACAGTTGTTAGCAGGTGGATCAATATCATCCCCACGATTGCCACAAATTTCATTGCTTCCCATCTAGCAATATTTAACTTCAATACTTGGCCCACATCATCC
>JAZFYA010000411.1:0-5583 GCA_036443315.1 Pseudomonadales bacterium | reverse complement strand
TAATCACCACGATTAAATGGAGGAATAAGAATATCTAACAAAGTTTCTTCAACATCACCGGTTGAGGTCCCTTCGTCAACAACTGCATAATAATATGAAAGACATCCCTTCCACTGCCTTAACATTTGAGCTATTCGAACTCTATCACCCACCCGCTCTGTTCTAATATAGTCATAATAACGTCGCCATAGAGTGTTATTTGAATTCACATCTCCGGCCTTGCCAACATAGAGAATATGAGTGACCGGTAGTAGGGAGCTCCCTGCAAGCTCAAGTGCAAATGCATAAACACCCTTTTGACGGGGCACTTGTACCCTCGATTCCGGTTTGAAATCCAGTTTCTGCCAAGAAAGATCAGGCAAGTCATCAGCACGGTCGAAAAATGGCGGATACAATACGTGACTACAGTGATGTAACGACAGCTGAGCCATTAATTTCTGTTCCTCACTTTGTGCATTTAAGCTACCATCAGCCAAATCTAAAAGCCCCACCACAATCAAAACACCCCTAAATACTAATCGTCATTGAAGAAATTTTTATCCACAGAATAAATTGTGTATTCACCGACTTTTGCAATCCCCATCTGATGCTGAACTAATAAATCGCATAACTCCTGCCCATTTACCAACGTCACATTCATATGCTGTGCTTTACTAGCATAGTCAACTCCCTGCTCTGAAAAATCCGAAGACGAAAAAAAGACACCTTTTCGAGCACCATGTATAACCATTGCACCAATAAAATCTCGTATTTCATTTGGCGGCACATTATTTCCGGAGTAGCGTTTTGCTTGCACATAAATATTCTCTAAGCCGAGTTTATCTTCGCTAATAATACCATCTATACCACCATCACCGGCACCACCGACAACTCTCCCCGATAACTTTTCGTCCCACCCGTACCCCATTTTTAATAACAGCTCTACAACAAGTCGCTCAAAAAATGCGGGATCCGATGCCCTAATACAATCCAGAAGCTGAGTTTTAACCGATTTTATATGTTCTTTATACTTTTGATGGATGACCTCTTCCACTAAGGCTTCTTGCTTATCTACACTCTTTCCAGGAATTATCGATTGAGTTCCATCCCATAATTCATAAAGCGGCTTTGAACTACGTCCCTTAACTGCAGACTCAATAAACAATTTTTTTGGGCTTGAACTCGGAAAATCCATCCCGTAACAATGTATACGGATTTTACTTCTTACCACAGAAACAGGATCCTTTGCGCCAAAATCATATAATCCAGATGAAATAATTTTATCATATATCATTTTATGACTTAGAGGCTTATTTTCTTCAGAAAGAACTTTTTTTATCGATTCAACTATCGTCACAAGTTAACTCCCAAAAAGCCCGGTCCTTAATTTTACTGATTTTCTTATCCCCATCCACATATAAGCTATAGTGCTTATCCAACTCCCGTATACTCTTCATCAAATACTCCTGCTCAGTTTTACCATCCTTATTGAACAAAGCCTTAATATCCTGATTTTTAATTTGAGAAACACGATGTATAACCCAGCTCAACACATAGGTCGAATAATCATTTTCTTTCGTTTTAAAATGAGTGATATCTTGAGTAGATAAAATCACCCCTACCCCATACTCACGCCCTTCTTTTAACACTTTTCTCAGGCTTGGAAAATCTTGCGACATAAAGTTATCCGCCTCATCCACCAATATCATTTTAGTGACCTGACGGAAATCTCCTCTCACCTGAGGCTTTCCCTGTTTTTGCATTTGTGAATAAAATAAATCCAAAGTGAGCGCCACCACCAGGTTCTGTATTTGCGGAGGATAACCTGCCAATTCAATGACCGTGACGCCATCAATTAATTCATACAAACTGGTACATTGAGAGACGTTATCCTCAAATATTTGGAGCTCGTGAAGGCTCTCCAGTGCAGCATAAAGAGAATCTTCCTCAACCTTCTCCTGGTCTATAAATAGCGACCAAATATCGGCGACAGTGGGTGCGGGTTTAGACCAAGTATTCGCATCTGACTTACTAATACCAGCCAATTCATAGGCATCCGCAATCAATTTTCGAAGCCTTAACTGTTGCTTCTGCCCTAAACCGAAAGCTTTACCCATCGTCTCTGAAAAACCCCTCGCAGTATGTACAGGCAACATCGGCATATCACCAAATAAACTCAATGGGTTATAGGGCAATCTATGCAGCTTGTATGTCTTAGCCAATGTCGCATTCAGGAACTTATCGTCGACATAATCCGATTTATAATCAAATATCAGTATACCAATGGGTTTACCATCAATATTGAGGTGCTGATTACGATGTAACTGAGCAACCACAGACTTAGTACACTGAGTTTTACCTGTTCCCATGGTGCCAATAATGCCAGAGTTTGTATTCATGAATCTTGCGGTATTGGTAGGCTCCCAATAAATCGCTTCTTCATGCTTGACATCATGCCCTATCAAAACCTTTAGCGTTTCAGTCTGGGACCTAAAATCATTACTAGTAGCAACCTGACTATTACTTAAAAACACCGACGCTGCATTCTTATCCACAACATCAATATCAGATGAATCAGCCAAAATATCTACTATGGTTTCAACGCCAGTTTCATTGGATAATTCAGTTTCAACAACTTCACTATCAATTGCTTCAGCTTGACTTTCTTTCAAAAAGTATTTGTCCGCGATTCGTGCTACCGCAGTAGTCTGAATATTTTCCAACAATTTCTGAAGCTTTGTAGATATCGTTGCCGGTATAAAACTGTAAGGCACTTCAATTTTAAGAATCCCCTCGACCTCGACTGCACTTGTCTCTAAACAGTTATCACCTTCCAAGTTTGCCACCACGAAACCACGAGGATAATCGGCTATTGCAGCCACTTCATAGTCACCCTGTAGCCACCACTCTTTAGTATCTAAAAGTGGCTTGAAGTAGTCTTCTGGATAGACTGAGTAGAGAAGATATTTGTCCACTTGCATCAGAATTTGACGAATAAACAAACCGCGATAAAGCTTTCTCTCAAGACCATCGCCACCAAGCACATCTTGAATAAGGTAACGCGCCAGCTCTTGAGCTTGTTTGACCGCCTTCGTCGCGTTATAGCTAACGCCTGTTTTTACCTCAAGCGGCAACAAGAAAAGATTGTCCTCTTTGAATCCAACAAAAAGGACGTCGTCAGAAATTGCACCGGATGTATAACCCTGCACATGCCTGGACAATTCAGACTCAGACATATTCAACCCGATATTACCCGAAACTCTTACCATTTCTGCTGCCGACATCGGCACCCACGTGATATCAGATTCAGCCAACAGACAGCTGATCAATTTGTAGGCCGCCAAAATACCTTTTCGCTCCTTGCGAATATTGATTGAGGAGGTAATCATCTGAAGCAACCATTCCCCATTAAAGGCATTAAACTCACCAATAAGGCCGCCATCTTCTTTTGCCAGGACCTTATCATACAGATCTGTTTGGCGGGTGACCGTGATAGCATCATAACTGGCAGAACTGGTGTATTGATCTGAGTAGTGAATCAGCAATATGTTTTCGCTGTTTTCAAAAAAATCCAGGGTAACTTTCGGGTCAATGATGGATGTCCAGATAGAACTATCATACGAACGCTCTAATAATGTTTTAAACCGATCATCTACCGCGAGAGCGATAGCGCTATTGTCTCGATATTCAACCGTCGACTCCCTTGCCGGGCGAATAAGCCGTCCCAAAATCTTAGCAATATCAACATGGAGTAAATCCTTGTGCTCTACGTTATGCAAGCCAAAACCAGTAATGTAGTTACCCTGCTCACGCGCAGAGGCCTCACCATTAATTAAGCCATGACAGCAAACACCCGATAGTTTCTCTATAGGATTAACATCTACCACTTTCACTTTTTGGTTATTTCTGAAAAACGTCAGATGAGCGTAAGCCTGAGTGTCGCCTTCTGAGTGAACAAACTTACTATAGGTGACTCGCGTACGTAACATATCTACGATAGTGTCCGCGTGGTCCTTAGCCACTCCTTTACTTAAACCATACCGTTGTTTAATTCTATCGTAGCTGGCTATTTCAGCAAAACGATCAAATTCCGTCTCTATTAGCTCATCATCATATATATTGATATGAATATTAAATGTTTTAACCCTCTGCTTAACCACATGAGCAACAACTCCCATAAAGAGTTCGTGATTATTGAAATTATTAACAGAGTTGATAATCAACGTGGTACGGGAATCGGTTGAAGACGGATAATCAAAAAGAGAGCTAAATGCGGAGGAAAACTCAAATATTTTATCTTTAACCAGTTTAGTCACATAGCTGTAATTGGTATCTTTATGGGGAACACAGCGCATCCAAAAGCAATTATCTTCATCAGCCTTTACATAAGAGAATTCATGTTCTGAATCAAAGATAAAAGGCAGCAACCCTTGAGGATTTAGCCTTTCTACTGTGACAGCAGGCAATGACAGAAAACTCGCGGACTTATCTTTTACTGCTTCTGTTACCAAATAATGGTAGTACGACAACACCAGCGGATGTATGGGCAAGATGTACTCGTTACCCGACAGATATCCCATACCCGCTTTCAACACCAGCTTGTGGACATCTTCAAGATATTGTTTTTGTGGTATTGAAGCTAAATAACGATGGTATTCAACCACCACGGCACTAACCAGCATCTGGTACTCTGGGCCCCACCCACACAATGAGGGCAGAGTATTATTGTCATGATAATATTGATAAAGCGCGTTATACGCAGCAGCCAAGCCAGGAGCACATTCCTCTAAGCTTGAGTAAGAAAACATCTCGTTGCTTCTCTCATCACAAAAGAGCAGATCTTCATCGACAAGACGGGCCTCGTGGTTTAATAGCTCCGTAACACGCGACGACCCTTTCACCTCTTGATTGTTGATATAAACACGCTCTTTAGTGCGATTATAAACTCCGACCAAAGCATCAGTGAACAAATGTGTTTTTTTGCTTAGATCCAACAATAAAGGCAGCGAGAGCACATCAGTTGCTGCCGCGCCCTCGATATCAAAGGTCAACGTGGCTTGACCACTAGTAACAGCAAAAGTAATTCTATCTACTTCGTTTGAAAGATCCGTGAAGTCAACTCTATCTTGATCCGCAACATTGAACGACTGCCCTACGGCTGTCATAGGCACACAAATACTACTACCAGTTAAAGAAACATCTAGAATAGTCTCTTGAGTTTGGAGCTTAATCAGCGGCTTAGTCACATTGATTAAAAAGTGGTTTCTAATCGCGTCTATATTGAATTGATTTTTTTGAACCACCAGGCAGTGAAACTTGTAGTTTTCAGATGTTTTTTCACGCTGCAATTCAATCCTAAAAAACCGGGGCCTCTCACGCATAGAACCGGTAATAACTAAGGAGCTATTAACTGAGCCGCCAGTAAGTTGTAAATTATCGACAGTGAGCGCATCTACATTACACTTATCAACTAATTTTAATTCGTTCTGCCTAATCTTGCCCCCAGTAAAATCAAGAGAGATATCGAAGTCATCTCTACCCGGATCAACAACAAGAATTAAATGACGCCCCTTCTGAACCGACTTACTAGTGCCTTTTGTCCTT
>JAZFYA010000410.1:0-2519 GCA_036443315.1 Pseudomonadales bacterium | reverse complement strand
GCAAGAATTTTCTTCAAATCCCGAGTTGCTCAATTTTCTAGTGAACCATTTGTAACGGGCGACCGATTGGCTATACAGAATCAACCCAGCCAGTCTCAATTGGTTGTCGAGGAACATCCTAAGGAATGTCCGCTCAGGGCACTAAGCCGAATTAACTAGGCTGAGCCTGAAGGTCAGCTTTCCCGATAGCTGACGTTCAAATTTCCTGGATTAACTTCGGCTACCGGCACAGTGCAGACATTGTCTCGAACCAATATTGAGTCAATCGGTTACTGGTTTGTTTTAACATTTGGCGTAACAGCAGTTAAAAGTGTCACGATAAAACTTCATTGACCCAATGTCGGAATTGATTACATACTACGTCACGATTAGTATTGTCTATCGGACTCATTTACTCATTTAAGCAGGACTGGAAAATTCGATTAATCTACTGATCATTACTGGCGCAAAAATGTTTAAAAACCCATTATTAATCATAGCCCTGGCGATAACGGGTGCGATCGCTCTCTGGGGCATTGTTGATACCGCAGGACTGGCTGCTTTTGCCGCGCAGCTGGTGCAAACTCAATTCACCAGTCGTGCCTGGTTTATTATGCTGACCGTCAGTTTCTTGCTGATAGTCAGTATCTGGCTTGCGATTTCGCCCTATGGCGCGATCAAACTTGGCAGGGATGACGATGAAACTGAATTTTCCACCCTGTCCTGGATAGCCATGCTTTTTGCGGCTGGCATGGGGGTTGGCTTGCTTTACTGGGGGACGGCAGAACCTTTAACCCATTATATGTTAGTAGATGAATACCAAGATTCACGAGTAGCCGCCAGCACCGCCTTGTTTCTCACCAACTTTCATTGGGGTTTGCACGCCTGGGCAATATATGCCCTGACAGGTCTGGTGATTGCCTATTTTAGTTTTCGTCTCGAATGCCCTAGTCTCGTCAGTTCACCGATTCTGAAGATCTTTGGTAGTAATAAAATCACAAGAAGTGTCGGCTGGTTGAGTGATTTGATGGCAATTGTCGCGATTGCGATTGGCCTTGGAGGTTCCGTTGCAATGGGTGTTTTCCAGGTCAAGGAAGGCATAGACGCGCTATTTGGTTTAAGAGATACGGGCATGGGGCTAACCATGGGTATATTTAGCGTACTTTGCCTGTCGTTTATATTGCCGTTGATGGTAGACCTGAGTAAAGGCATGGCGCTTCTTTCCAACGCTGCAATGATCGTCGCCGGTTCCCTGGTGTTGTATCTGCTACTAATGGGGCCCACCTATTTTCTGATGGGTGGCATCGTGCAAGGTTTTGGCGAGTATCTTGGTTCGGTCCTGGTACACGGGTTTCGCACTTTTACTTTTATGGATGACCGGATTGGTAACTGGTTCCAGTCCTGGACGCTGACTTACATGGTCTGGTGGCTGGCCTGGGCCCCCTTCGTAGGCGTTTTTATCGCCCGCATATCAAAAGGGCGTACTATCCGGGAATTTATTTGCGGTGTGATTTTGATACCCACTGCTTTTTCAATCATCTGGTTTGGCGTTTTCGGAGGTATCGGCTTTTTCGATATTCTCAAGGCCGACTCACTAATTTTAGAGGTAGTTAAAAACAACCTTAGTGGTGTCACATTTTATGTGCTCAAACAGTTTCCATTATCCTTCCTGACAATTGCCGCAACGGTCATTGCCGCTTTCTTATTCCTAATTACCAGCGTGGTGAGTGCGGCTTTTGTGCTTGGCATGTTTTCAACCGGTGGTGATCTTAACCCCAGCACGCGAGTTAAACTAAGCTGGGGTCTCGTTCTGGCGGCGCTTGGGCTAGTGATGATACTGTCGGGCAGTATTGATGCGATTAAATCGATAATAGCCCTGGGAGCGCTACCTTTTGTATTCATCGTGCTTTTGCTGGTTGTCTGCCTGTTGAAAGCACTAAAATTAGAAAAGGTCTCCAACCATGAGTAATCTCCTCGACACCTTGATGAATATCGAGGTATTCGCTTTTATCGGCCTGCTTATTTGGCTGTATTTCAAACCCATCGACCACGACGATACCGACAAATAAACCGGATCAGAGAGAATTAATTTTTAATTCTATCCGATCCGGTTTAATTTGGGTTTTTTAGAGTACGTCGAGGGCCTGTTTGAGATCGGCAATCAAATCGTCTGCTGATTCAAGTCCTGCTGAGAGTCGTACCAGTCCATCGGTAATACCTGCTTTCAAGCGTTCTTCTCGGGTCGATGGCGCTAATAGAGAAAAGCGCCGGAGGCCTCACAGGCGTTCCTTGCCTTGCCAATGGTGGGCATGATTCGCTTCCATGCGATTCAGAGTGAATGCCGAGTCTAGCGCTGATTGATCATTTGGGAAAATTCGATCCACCCGATTCCGGCGGTATGTAAAGGGCCAGTTAGGTCACTAAGCGGTAGTTGAGCGATGAAATCTGAACGACAGCATTTCCCCAGTTGATAATCTCTGGCCGTTCGCTCCCCGAAAGGGACACTTAAACTCATGGCTTCAATGAAGCTGCCAATGCCG
>JAZFYA010000409.1:0-2798 GCA_036443315.1 Pseudomonadales bacterium | reverse complement strand
ACGCCCTGGTGAGGGTTAGACTACCGAGGGTGGCTAGACTGTGCAGTATCCGAGTCGGTAGCACTGAAGTAGCTGTTCGCAATGCAAGGCCCGCTAAAGGGCGTGGGGTTTCAATCGATAATGGGCGATAGTAGGCCTTGCATTGCGAACAGCGGGTTCAAAGCTCCTCGGTTATAGCCTTAAGTAAGTGCCATTCATCGCTGAGGGTTATAGGTAATTAATGGCGGTGCTCTTTAAGAGTACCTGCGTTTGCCGATGAAATAACTGCAGTTTCTTAAGCCCTGCTCAAGTTTTCCTGTGTGGCCATCTTCCCGATAAAAAATTAATTCTAACGGAGATAACACGTGGAGTAATTCGTTGGGAGCTAATAAAAAGTCAGCATGACTGGGGCCGTCACTGGTTAATTTTTGTTGGTTAAAGGTTTGGTAAAACAATAAACCACCAGGCTTAAGAGCGTTTATTAGTTCAGGTAAAATAGGTCGATACAAAAACTGACTAACGACGATGACATCAAAACTATTGTTATCAGGCGGAGATTTTTCGACATCTCGCAATAGAGTGGTAACGGAAACGTTGCGCTGTGTTGCAAAACTGGACAGTTTTTCTAATGCTATGGTTGAGCTATCCCATCCATGGCTATTCAATCCTTGTTCGGCTAAGCGTAAAGCGTTAGCACCGAGTCCGCAGGCTAGATCAAGACTGTGTCCGGTTGCAGGTAGTAAGTGAAGGTTATTTTCCAATACCCAGCAGGCGTTCCCGGGATCAGTGCTATTTTGATAGCGATTATTCCACTTACTTTGAATAGAGGGGGCTTGAGTAGAGGAATCTTGATTTGAGATGTTTGGCATGGAAGCTATTTAACCTGTCATAGGATTGTCAAATAATAATTGTTAGCCAAATCTTGGAAAATCTAAATTCACCCATAGGTTGTGAGGCTTACGAGCCACCTACTGAGGCATCCAGATTTAATGTCGCCAGAAACCGGGAGTGAACAACACCAGTAGAGTGAATACTTCGAGCCGTCCTAACAACATAGAAAAACATAAAATCCATTTGGCGGGAGCACTGATATTGCCATAGTGGGACGCTACATCCCCCAGGCCCGGACCGAGATTATTTAAAGAGGCAACGACCGCAGAGAATGCGGTGGTATAATCCAGCCCCGTTGCCATCAGTAATAACAAGATAACAATAAAGGCAAACATATAAACCGCGAAGAAACTCCATACCGCACTGACCACTTTAGCTTCCACCCGGCGATTGCCAATCTTCAATGGAATCACCGCGTTGGGGTGAACTAATTGAGACAGTTCTCGCAGCCCCTGTTTAGCCATCAACATTACCCGTACTGCTTTTATACCACCACCCGTGGAGCCCCCACATCCCCCCATAAAGGAAAGAATAAGCAATAACACCGGCAGAAAACTCGGCCACGATGCAAAGTCAGCAGTCGCGAAACCCGCCGTAGTGGCAATAGAAACTGTCTGGAATAGGCCATGAATTAGGCCTTCACCCATCGGGTAAGTACCCATCAGCACAAGGTAGCTGATGACCAATAGTGCGGCGCCAAGAATGGTGTAAGTAAAGAAGCGACTCTCCGAGTCACGTAGGTAATGCTTAATACTGCTTTGCCTTAGCGCGTAAAAATGCAGAGCAAAGTTTATACCTGCAATTAGCATATACAACGTTGCGATCAGCATAATCGGTGTGCTATTAAAATAGCCAATGCTGGCGTCGTGGGTAGAAAAACCGCCTATAGCGATGGTAGAAAAAGCATGACAGATAGCATCAAAACCTGACATGCCAGCCAGCCAATAAGCAATAGCACAGCTGACAGTTAATAACAGATAAATGAGAAAGAGTGCTTTGGCCGTTTCGGTAATGCGTGGAGTTAGTTTGCTGTCTTTTATAGGGCCGGGAGTTTCCGCACGGTATAACTGCATACCACCGATGCCCAGCATTGGTAAAATGGCAACCGCAATCACAATGATTCCAATCCCACCTATCCATTGCAGTTGTTGACGATAAAATAATATGGATTTAGGTAGGTGGTCCAGCCCGGTAATAACGGTGGCACCCGTGGTAGTCAATCCAGACAGCGATTCAAATACCGCATCGCTGATACTTAGCTGGGGAGTTGGGGCCAATAAAAAAGGCAGGGAACCAAATAAACCCAGCACAATCCAGAATAAGGAGGTAATTAAAAATCCATCCCTCGTACGTAAATCCGCTGTTTGTTTGGCCACCGGCATCCAGATTAAAGCACCGCTGATAACGGTAATGGCAAACGCTAATAAAAAGGCAGGATAAAGACCATCACCGTACCACAGGGAAACAATAATAGGACTAAACAGCGTCAGGCTGAATACCATTAAAAGCATTCCCAGAATTCGACAAATTAGCGCGATGTGCATGAATGGTGCTCGTTAATAGAAACTGCTGCTTGGTAAAAAAGAGGATGCCCCTTATAAAAGAAAACGCTGATGCTCTTTAAAAAAACGCTGATGCTCCTTAAACCTAGAAAAAGCAGTTGAATCTACTGCGGACGCCTAATGCATTGAATCTAGAACTTTTTTTGAAAATTTTGGCCTCACCGTATGGGTGATACTGCTTTCGACCAAAATTTTCAAAAAAAGCTCTACCTTCAACACCTTAGACGCCCTCGCTACGACTCAACTGCTTTTTCTAGTCAGCTATTCTAAAGACGAAAAAAAGGAAGTGGGAACCCTCAAAATAGTCATTGAGCGATTATCCTTAATGACTATCCCATTGGAGGTGTTCCCACTATGAAGAAGCGT
>JAZFYA010000408.1:0-4172 GCA_036443315.1 Pseudomonadales bacterium | reverse complement strand
CTCCAACAGCAAAGGCTGTGTGGTTTGACAATGATGATGCTGATAAAGAATATAGCTGATCAACTGAGGGCCAAAATGCTGGTTGTTGAGCTCATCAGGTAGCCTTGCTGTGATGGATTTATTTTGAGGTGTCACCCAGTGCTGCAAACGGTAACGGATGGTATGTGACTCAATGTTCAAGTCCTGCACGACAAAATTCCGGTAGCCCTTAAACCGTGAACCCGGTGGAACGGGAACATCAGGTTTAATCACTTTATCTTCATGGATCAACAGCTTTTGTGTCTTTCTCTGTTTGCCAGAGCGTTTTTTAGGGAGTGGTTTTGATAAGTGATCAGACTTGGTATTTTTGTCCAGTTTGCTGCCTTTGAAGACAGGCCGCATTTTCTCACCCTTAAGAATATTGATTTCATCTTTGAGTAAGGCTATCTCTTCACCCTGCTGTTGCACCCGTTCAATTAACTGTTCAACCAGGCCGAGTAATGCCTTAACAACAGGCGTTTGATTTGATTCCGGGATATCGGGTAGAGAAGGCAGTTTTTTCATCAAACAATCACGGAACCTTATGCCGGTTCCCCGGCTTCCACCGCCATCATCGCGGCCAATACCGCAACCCGTTCTCCCCGGGGCATGGCCTGGTAGGTTTTCCCCCAGTTGGCAGCCTTGCGCTTAATCCGTTGCCGGTCGGTGAAGTTCTTGCCCGCATAACTGGCCCAATGCACGCGGTCAATCTGAAAGTTGTACCAGAGCTTTTCGGTCCGTACACCCCCCTGGTTCATGACTTGTAGTTCGAGGCTGTGCCAACCCTCAAGCAGCTCGTCGTACAGGGCCGATGGGTAACCTGAGAGCACGACATGGCAAGGCAAGGTGTTGAGCAGTGTCAGTAGTTCGATATGATCCTGCTCTTCGTAGTCATGGCGGTATCGCCGGGTGGAGCTTCGTGTGTGGTGAAGATAGGGCGGATCACAGTAGATTAATTCACGCCCCTGATAATCGTAATGCTTGAGGTAATGATGGGCACATTCATTCACCAGTTGAACCGAATAGTCACAGGCAAAATCATCCAGCGATCGCGAGTCCAGGTCGATACCAATATTGTTGAGCGCAGGCGACTTTCGTTTCATGATGGCTCCGCCACCAAGATGAGTTTCAATATAGGTGTCGTGCGGCGGCATCATCGCTATGATTGGTTGGCATAAACCAGAGGTGGCCTTCGACCCAAAATAATTGCCCATTGGTATTGTTCTGTTTAACCGTAATAAATCAGCACCATAGTGGGTGAGCGCTATGTTGTCAAGAAAAAAGCAATCGTTAAATGGGTAGGGTGTGAATAGTTACGAATCTATTTTTAATTTGCCACGGGTTATTGAGAAGCTACAATCAGTAGTGCTAACCAATTGATTATTAAAGAGAATTCAAAAACCCGGGGCTGATAAATGCGAGAAAAACGCACCATCCAAAGCAGTATATTCGAACAGTACGCAGAACACGAGATCGGTCACGAACTAAAAGCAATGTCGGACTGGTTGGATCGCCATCCTGAACTGCTCGACTGGGTTGACGTTGATTTGAGGTCCCACCCGGTCATGGCCACCGGACGCAAGGGGTTGACCACGGATTCGGTGCTGCGATGTGCAATTCTCAAACAGTACCGCCAGCTGAGTTACGATGACCTGACTTTTTGTTTACTTGACTCCTTGTCCTGCCAGACTTTTGCCCGGCTCACGCTGAGAAGTTTGCCAAAAAAATCGTCTTTGCAAAGTGTGATCAGTGCGATTTCAGATGTGACCTGGGAGCGGATCAATCAGCGCCTACTACAATGTGCCTGCAAGACCAAAATCGAGAAAGGTGACATGCTGAGAATTGATAGCACGGTCACTGATGCACCGATTCACGCCCCGAGTGACAGCAGTTTGTTGTGGGATGGTGTGCGGGTGCTGGTGCGCTTACTGGAAGATGCCACGGAATTGGCCGGGGGTCTGGCGACAATAAACTACACAAATCACCAACGTGTCGCCAAAAAGCGCATGCGCGCCATCCAATATACCCGTGGGCGGGATAAGAAAGGACGGTTTTATCGGGACCTGGTCGAGGTAACCGAAAAGAGTCTGGGCTACCTTCAAGAAGCGGGGGTCGCGCTGCATGCTGTCCAGATGTATCTACCCCTGGACTATGATGCCTGGAAACAGCAAGTTGCACACTTCAAGCCATTGATCCGCCAGGTGATCGAGCAAACCGAACGGCGTGTTTTTCAGGGAGAAAAAGTGTCGGCGAGTGAAAAGATCGTGAGTATTTTTGAGGCGCACACAGACATCATCGTCAAAGGCGCTCGAGACGTACAGGATGGTCACAAACTAAATTTGAGTACCGGGCGTAGTGGTTTAATACTCGATGTGGTGATCGAGGATGGCAATCCGGCGGATGCGGATCGTTTGATACCGATGCTGGATCGGCACATTGCCCAGTATGGGAAGGCGCCGCGCCAGATGGCTGCAGATGGAGGTTATGCCAGTCTTGCCAATCTGAGTGAAGCCAAGGCGCGTGCGGTTAAAGATATGGCCTTCCATAAGAAACGGGGCTTGACGATAGAAAACATGGTCAGGAGTCCCTGAGTATATCGTAAGCTACGTAACTTCCGGGCCGGTATCGAGGCGGGAATATCCTGCTTAAAACGCGCCTACGGTTTGGGGCGCTGTACCTGGAAAGGACTGGCCCATTTCAAGGCCTACGTTTGGTCCTCGGTAGTCGCCCACAATCTAGCGTTGTTTGCCCGCTTGAAACCGACCTGATCGTTTAAGTCCTGATCACCAAAGACTGTAGTCTGGTATGGAATATCAGAAATCGGGTGTGTCCGTAGCCTGGTTTTTCATAGCCGCTGTCAATTATTGTGGCTGCAATAATAGAAAAACAATATCCTTACCGAATGATCGGAATGAAAATGACCGCATCCAAAATTGTTTCGGTTCAATATCGTCTGTTTATGGACGGACACTAAACTAGATTAATCCAGACTTAACCAATGCCCTGCGGCAGTGAACCTGCAACAAAATCAAGTAACCAGGCCGGTAACAATCCACTCAGCAAGGTTCCGACTGTGGCAATCAATAAAACCACTTTTAGCGACGGGCTAATCTGTAGTTCCGTCGGTGCCACCGGTTGATGTACATACATCAACATGATGATACGAAGGTAAAACCAGGCAGCCACAGCACTTAACAATACGGCGATCACGGCCAGTACAACATGGCCCTTGTCCACTAAAGCTGCTAACAGATAAAACTTGGCAAAAAATCCACCGGTAGGTGGAATACCGGCCAGAGAAAATAGAAAGATCAGACTCATAAAAGCCAGCCCCGCATGATTTTTTGCCAGTCCAGAAAAATCCTCAATCGGCTCGCCGGCTGCCGAGCCTCGGTTTAGCAAAATGATGACCGCAAAAATACCCACCATCATAAAGGTGTAAACCAGTAGATAAAGCATGATACTGGCCATACCGTCTTTGCCCCCGGCCACCAGGCCCAAAATCAGAAAACCAGCGTGGGCAATGCTGGAATAAGCCAACATTCGTTTAATATTTTTTTGTACCAACGCCACAAAACTGCCCGTCGCCATGGTCAGTACTGCGATAACAGCGGTGCTAACAATCCATATAGGCTGTAGGGCCATCAAGTCATACATAAAGATCCGTATGATGACTGCAAAGGCAGCGGCCTTGGAGGCCACCGATAGATAGGCCGTGATGGGTGACGGGGCTCCTTGATAGATATCCGGCACCCACATGTGAAACGGAACGGCTCCCACTTTGAATAACAGACCGACCAGCAAAAATAAGGTTGCCAGGGTCAACATGGGATCGGACAACCCTTGGTTCGATAGCTCTGAACTCATTTCACTGAGATTGGTTGTGCCGGTCAAACCGTAAAATAAAGACATGCCATAGAGCACAATACCCGATGAAAAAGCGCCCAGACTAATATATTTTAATGAAGCCTCATTGGACCTTGCGTCAGCTTTGAGGAAACCGGTTAGTACGTAAATCGAAAGCGCTTGCAACTCAAGGCCAATATAAATGAGCAGCAGATCAGTGGCGGATACCATGATCATGGTTCCTACCAGTGCAAATAGTAGCAGCACATAATATTCCCCCTGAACTATCCCTTCTTTGAGCAGATATT
>JAZFYA010000407.1:0-3378 GCA_036443315.1 Pseudomonadales bacterium | reverse complement strand
TGCGAACAGCGGGTTCAAAGCGCCTCGGCTATAGCCTTAAGATAAGTACCATTCGAACCAGACCCCGCTGAAGATCCGCGTTGTGAGTTGTAATTCCTGTTGGGCAAGTATTCTTATTGCATTGCTTGAATGCAGCCGAGAGAAAACATAAAGACCTGACAAAAATTCCAGCCGATGGATTAACCACTTCCGAAGCTTGCGCTTTTTTCATAATCAGGTGCCATCTACGCTAAGTAAAGATTCCCTTACTATTTTTCATTAGGACTCGATGCTCTAAGAGTGCCTGTCCCGGCTCATAGTCGCTATTCTTTCTAAGGTGCCCGATAACGTTTTAACCGTGGTCTGTCCCTGAGCTACCGTCCCTGAGCTACCGTTATGAGGATTTCTGGCAATAGTTAATCGGTGATTCTGGCACTTGATCACTGATTCTGGAAATCCAGAAAAAATGGTCAAGTAAAACCAGAATGACCGATCAACTTGGACCAGAAGGGGTGATCAAATAAAACCAGAATCGCTAATCAAGTTGGGCCAGAATATGCAGTCAGGAAGACCGGATACTTTATATGCTACCTACACTAGGCTAATTTTAGAGATGTCCTTTAGTTGCTTTTCATTTATGGTAGTGGGGCCTTATACGATACGACATTTTAATTTCTTATTATCAGAGGATACTACAATGGAAAAAAAACTATTGGTGCAAACTATAAAGCCAAGATTCGCTATGTAATCCCTGCACACCTTCGGGATTCGATAGACTCCTACACACACTGTTTTGCTGGAATCAGTTTAGGCAATGAGCATTTTGTCCCTGAAAAGTTCACCGCCCTTGCTCGTTGGATAGACCACCGATTTGAACACTGTATTATCTTGATTCCCGATAGTGTTTACGCTATTTCTTTGCAAGTAAGTCAGGGTTTAACCGCCGCCGCCGCTCACTATGCCTCGAATACGTTAACTGAAAACTTTCTAGCTCAAAATAGTTATCCCTTTACTACTGACCTTTGCAATTTTATGGTAGTTAAGTCCAGTAGTATTGTCGGTAGTCGAGAGTACGAAAGCTATTATGCCGCTCTTATTGATCTATTTTCTAATGATAAAAAGTTCAATATGGCAATTCACGCTTTTGTTAATGCTTATCTGTCACGGCAAGCGCACATACTGACAGCAAGCCCTACATACAAGCAACGCTGTATTACGCTCTCATGCCAATTTATTTTGTCTGAGTTGGCCATAGCGGCTTATGTAGTCCAGCAGGGTTATCCTGTTTCTTTATACCCAGGCAGTATAGAACTGTTTCATGAAATATCAGCAGGTGAATACCCTGATATTCCTGCCTCTCTGATACGATTAATCAATGTAGGTATTCGATTTAGACGATTGAAAGGAAATGGACAAATGAAACCACTTTCGCCAAAGAAAGCGGCATAAGTTTAATAAGGGTATTCAGTATAATGTGCCAGTCGGCCAACCATAGTGAGTTTGGCCGACTTTTTCTAGTCTTCAGCATTTATCCAACGTAAGGCTCTACCGATAAACTGACGCAGTTGAATGGGTTTACTAATAAACTCATTCATTCCGGCGTTTAGGCAGGCTTGTTGGGTTTCAGGGGTTGCCTGTGCCGTATAGGCAATAATGGGCGTGGTGACCCCTAACCTGCGCAATTTTTGAGTCACCTGAATACCATCCATATCGGGTAATTGAATATCCATAATAATAAGATCAAAAGATTGTAAGCCATACGCTAACGCGTCTTTACCGCTGGCAACGATAGTGACGCCAATATCCAAAGCGTTAAGACCTTCTTTTACAATCCGCGCATCCAAGAGGTGATTTTCAACGACCAATACCGTTGATGCCATTGGCTCGGCGGTATTCTCGACAAGCGGGAAAGGAATCACAACGGTAAACTGGCTACCCTCGCCTACACGACTCTCTACCGTGATAGTGCCGTTCATCATTGTGACTAATTCTTGCGAAATAGCCAGCCCTAATCCTGTACCGCTAATATGCGCGGTTTCTGCAATGCGTGAAAAAGGTTTAAACAGTTTGTGCAGATTTTCCGGTGCAATACCAGGGCCGTTATCAATCACAATAAATGTAAGTTCGTGGGTGGTAGCAGATAAATTGACTTTTATCTTGAAGATTACCTGCCCGCCAGACGCTGTGTATTTAATGGCGTTACTTAACAAATTGGTCAGTACTTGGCAAAGCCTGTCACTATCACCAAAAAGGCACTGATTCGGTAAATCATGAGCAGCTGTTTTTGTAAAAGTAATGTCTTTTTTAATGGCTAAAGGCACCATGATATGGCTAAGATTTTCTACTAAATCGGTTAATTGAAAAACAGAAGGGTGGTAGCTTAATTTGCCAACTTCCAGACGTGAATAATCAAAAATATCTTTGGTAAACCGTTGCAGCAATTTGGCGCTGCTGGATATTAACGAGACGGCTTGGCTTTGTTTATCATTAAGGGGCTGCATTTCAAGCAACTGTGTGCCGCCCATAATACCATTTAATAATGTCCCCAATTCGTGCCCTACATTAGTTAACAGTTGCGCTTTGGCCGAGTTAGCATCTATAGATTGCTGTTGTAGTTTCTTAAGCGTGGTGATATTACGAGCGTGGCCTAGTATAAAATCTACTTTTCCGTTGCTGGCTATTATCGGTACTAACTGAGTATGCCAATATTGTACACCACCACTATTGACCGATTGCTCTTCATAGTTAACCAGTTCCTTGGTAATAACACATTGCCTGTAATTCTCTTCAAGCTTGCATCCCGCTTCTCCCAGCACGTCGGTGACGGTCTTGCCCCGTATTTCAGACAGTGGCTTGCCACCCACTCTTTCCATGGTCTTATTCGCCCAGTGGAGATAAAAATTGTCGTTAACGACCTGCATAATAAAGATATTATCCGGTGACTTTTGGCTAAACGTATCGAATAACAAGTAGGATAAGGTATTAATTTCACGAGAAAACCCATAGATAAAATCGATTTCGCCATTATCTTTAACCTTGGGGACCAGCAAGGTATGCCAGCGACGCGGTCGATGTTTCCCTTCGACGGTGCTTTCTTCTTCATATTCAATAGGTGCTTTAGCGAATAAACAGCGTTGGTAATTGCGTTCAACTCTGGCACCTCCGCTTTTTCCCAAAACTTTCCGCGTGGTTTTGCCGGCAAATTGGCTAGTGGTTTGGCCAAGGACTTGTTCGCAAACCTTATTGGCCCACATCAAGTGGAAGTTCCCATTCCTCACCTCAATAATAAACAGATTATCCGGTGAGTGAGAGCATAGAATATCGAACCATAGCTTAGCGGGGTCATCGATTACTCGATTTGAGTCTATGGGTGTTTTTACCAGACTGAAGCCTTTCATT
>JAZFYA010000406.1:0-3618 GCA_036443315.1 Pseudomonadales bacterium | reverse complement strand
ATTGCCATGTCGAGGAATGTGAAGCGCACGATCCTTTATATGGTGTCGTCGCAAATACTACTGCAGATAACCATGACAATGGCCGTAGCGGCATGATGGTCATGCTGGGCGACACATTTCATAATTTCGTTGATGGCATACTCATTGCTGCCACATTTATGGTGGACGTACAACTGGGTATTGTCACATCCATAGCCATCATTGCCCATGAGATTCCTCAAGAAGCAGGCAATTTTCTTATTTTGCTCAACTCTGGTTACACCCGACAACAGGCGTTGCTGTTTAATCTATTGTCTAGTCTCGCTACTCTGATTGGTGGCATGATGACTTATTTCATGCTACAAGACATGAGTCACCTTATGCCATCACTCTTAGGGCTTGCTGCAGCTAGCATGATCTATGTAGCGATGGCAGATTTAATTCCAGGCTTGCACAAACGCCCCGAAATTGGTGCTACTGTTCAGCAGGTTACCCTAATCATGCTGGGCATTAGTTCTATCTGGCTAGCTGGTAGCTTTTTTGCTTATCCAACATAAATTTATCTTATTACACAGTTACCCAATTAGGTAATCTATTCCTCGCCCTCTACAATTAATTGAAATGTGGTTTTAACGCTCGCCTGTTTTTATTCGTTACTGCATGAATTCGCCCATACAATTCACTATGTAAAGCATGAAACGGCATCCAATAAATTGGAATTTAGGGAGCTAGGTAGGTTTTGTTTCACGGGAAGTGTCACCGCTCACAGTTGTTGAATCCCGTCGAGCAAGTTCGCTATTGAGTTCAGCAAGAAAATTTATATTTACTTTTCGCTGTTTGTCGCTTTTGTACCAAGAAAAACAGGTAATAACTCCTAACACAATCAAAAAAACGTTCAGTAGAGTTATGCCACCTAAAAAAGAATCTATTATTCCACTAAGAAATGCAAATACACCCAAAATAACAATTAATATCCAGAGTCGATGCCCCCATTTTGACACCTGATGTTGGAGACACCACACATTAAGCTTGTCGCGAAGCGAAATAAGCTCTGAATCGGTCTGGGTTTTAAGATCCATCAGGATCGATGCCCTAGTCAGAATAAAGAATACGTGACTTTACGTGACAGACTCGTCTGGGTCAATGTGTGTTCGTCAATATCTAATTTTCCAGAAATGGCAGTTAACCTCAGTATGAAATACAGATAAAACCATTATGGCGCCTCACATTTGATGGTATGAGAAGTGTTCTACAGTAAGTCAAGAAGCCGGGGATTTTTCCGGATTGAATTCCTAATTATGTCACTGCCGTTTTTTACACATGCCGTAATCGATTTATCCATACCTGCAAAGCACTAATTTAATCAAGGAGACGCTGATGATGCCGGAATATTTGATCTAACTTTTAAGCGGGCGCAAGATCAAGATTTCGATTAATCTAAAAATTAGTATCACAACAATTTCATTACATTCTCTGGTGGTCGGCACAATACTGCCTTGTCTCCACGTACAACAATCGGTCGTTGAATTAGATCCGGATTTTCTACCATGATGTCAATTAATTCATCATCCGATAGCTGCCTCCCAGCAAGATTTAGACTGTGCGCCAACTGCTCTTCGCTGCGCAGCATATCACGTACTGATAAGCCTAACTTTTCATGCAGTTCACGTAATTGGTTGCTTGTTAAAGGCACTTCGTAGTAATTAATACTCTCAAACCCCTCCTTACTATCTTTGAGAATACTAAGCGTAGCTCTACATTTACTGCACGTTGGTTTTTGATAAATGATTATCTTGTCACTCATGTACATCCCCCTAAATCATAGCTAAGTAATAAGGCAGCCTAAATGTGGTTCAATATTACCTCGAGTATTCTGAGATATTTAACTTTATTCAACTTATATACCAATGACATGTGAGTAGGATTAAACTCAATAGAATCTGACAGATTTTACTCAGGGCACTGCAAAAAAAAGTCTATTTAAATTTGATAAGATAAAATTTACACACTAAGATTTTCTTTAAGCCTTATGAACCTTTATCCTTTGTCACACTCAGCTTAGTGAGTAATTACCTGATATGGGAAACTTCAATTTAGCTACTGTACCTTCCTTGCTGGAAACACTATTGTGCCACGACTAAAGCGAGAAGAGCTAAGTCCTACATCAGCACGCACCCATGCCTTTTCGAAACGTGCCTCAATAAGCTCTGCCTCATGCTCTTTCTTCTGAGCACGTAATGCCTGTAATAAACCGTAGAGTGCCCATCCGTTATTGCGATGACGTCGTAGATCTTCCCAGTAGACTGCCTCTGCCTCTACCTCGTGCCCCGACTCAAGTAGAATAGCACCCAACGCTAAACGTGGCGGGTGGTGCCATGCCGATAGGTTTGTATAGAGCAAAGCATCCTCGAGACGAACTGCGCGTTCAAGATGTGCGATCGCAGAATCAAATTTTTCCTGGGCGGCGTCGATCTCCCCTGCTAACACCTCAGGTCCGATTTTCAATACTATACGTAGGGGATTTTTGGAAAAGAGTGGATCATCGAAAGATGAATCCTTCAGGGTCTTGCGTAATGCGCCTAGTTCCTGCTCAGCCTCTTGTAATCGCTCTGTTGCGACAAATGCCAGACCTCGTACATAATGCCAGGCTCCTCTTAAGGGCATACTCGTGTATGGGGGTTCAGGCTCCTTGAGGATCTCTTTCCACCGCCCAAACCTCGCAAGGGCCCAGTACGGGGCAACCCGGAAACCCGCCATCATCGGCATTTCCTTTAGCACTTCATCATTGACCTTAGCTGCTACTTTCCGTGCTGCTTCAATTGCAATCCGGCTTTGACCATCTGCGGTTGCAGCAAAATAAAGGAAGTGAATGTTATGCGGGTGATATTTCATCGGGTACAACCCCTGGGCGTGGCATTCTGTGATGTATTCCTCATCAGCTGCAATAGCAAGCTGGTTACTTTTCATCGCATCAGAATATCGGCCAACACGGTAATATATGTGTGCCGGCATGTGTACCATGTGCCCTGCACCTGGCATCAACGTCAGCAAAGTATCAGCTGCCTTCTCCGCTCGCTCAGGAGTATTTGTCAATTCAATGAGATGAATGTAAAAATGCAGTGCACCTGGGTGTTTTGGATTCTGCCGCATGACTTCCTCAGTGAGCGCCACAATTTCCTCTGTCCCCTCTTGTGGATGTCCGTCAGCCATCCAATAATCCCAAGGGCGGATATTCATCATTGACTCAACATAAAGCATCGTAATGTCAGAGTCATCCGGAAAACGTTGGTGTACCTCTCGCATCGCCTCAGCATATAACTTGTCATTCAGCTTTCGATGCTTACTCTTACCCGAATAACGCTTCTCAAGTGCATTGATCAACGCTCGTTCCCTTAGAGACGCCTTAGCCATATGTAACTTAGCCCGTTGCACCATTTCCAGAGCCCGGGCTTCTTCATTCGGATCCATCATTGCATTGATGTTTGGACCAAGCACGAGCGCCTGGCCCCAATAAGCCATGGCTAGTTTTGAATCAAGCCGCGCCGCTTCCCGAAACGCACGGCGCGCCTCTGAATGGTTGAATGCATAGGCGAGATTCATTCCCTGGTTGATAAATTGTTGGGCTTGTCTGTTATGCGT
>JAZFYA010000405.1:0-2598 GCA_036443315.1 Pseudomonadales bacterium | reverse complement strand
CTCACTTGAAGGGATGAATGTTGCAATCTATCTCTCGTTTTTTGATGTGAGAGATTACTTATACATTAAACAGGGAGTGTTGTCCACAAATAGGGTATATCTCTTTGTTTTTGTTTAAAAATAGGGGGCAGCGCAGATTAGCCGTGGTGAGGAAGGGCTCTAGGCTTTACTATTGCAACGACATAAAACCGGAGCTTGGATCACGAAAAAAGCGATGAGGGAGTGTGGACAGGATGGGCTGACGAGGCTCAAGAAAGATGTCTAAGTTGTATTAGCTCAGACGGGCTGTTGAAAAAGCCGTTTTTACCAACCCATAACTTACCCAATCTGATATTTGCAAAAAAATAGGCGGGCTTCGCCGATGAGATAAGAAGCTATAGTAAATCACAAAATAATACTGATAAAAGGTAATTTTATGGCTTTTACTATAGTGCTATATCATAAAGCATGATATTCTCCAAAAATGAGAATATTATGTATATTTATATAGTGCTATGGTTAGAGATATATCAACAAAACAAAAACGCTTAGCCGCTCTGCTGCGTTCAACATCGGGAACAATACGTGTTGCTGATGCTATGAATGTGTTTGATGTTGATCGATCACATGCCTCGAAATTGCTAGCTGGGTGGCATAAGCAGGGTGCAATCAGGCGTGTAGCGCATGGCTTATATGTCCCGATACAGCCTTCCGCGATAGGTCAAACACAGGTGCTCGAAGACCCTTGGGTTCTTGTACCTGAATTATATGACCCGGCTTATATTGGTGGTTGGAGCGCGCTTGAATACTGGGAGTTGACTGAGCAGCTTTTTAGGTCTGTTTGTGTTCTTACTCACAAACGCACTTCTTACGGAGAAACAACAATTCAGGGTGTTGGGTTTTTTATAAAGTATATCCCTGAAAAACATCTATTTGGCACAAAAACAATCTGGCAGAACAATATTAAAGTACAGATATCAGATCCTTATAAAACCATTTTAGACATTATTGCCGATCCGTATTTAGGTGCAGGGTTGCAACATACAATGGACTGTTTATTGGAGTTTAAAAAACTATTCAGTAAGCAAAGTGATCTTGATGTGCTTTTGGAGTATGCCATAAAAATTAATAACGGCGCTATTTTCAAAAAAATGGGTTTTTTAGCTGAAAAATTAGGGTTTGAGGAGGCGTTTATTGAAGAATGCCATCAACGAATTACCACAGGCAATACGTATTTTGATAAGAACGCACCCAATAACAAATTAGTTACTAGATGGAATTTGTGGATGCCAGGAGGAAGAATAAATGATTAGCAAGGATGAAATCATAGCTGTTGCTGATGAAACCGGACTTACTCCTCCCATTGTTGAAAAAGATTATATATTGGGTTGGTTGCTCGCCGCTGTTAATGTTAATGCACACTTTAAAAATTCATGGATGTTTAAGGGTGGCACTTGCTTAAAGAAATGCTATTTTGAAACCTACCGTTTTTCAGAGGATTTAGATTTCACGCTACAGCATCCCAATCATCTTAGTAAGCCTTTTTTAATAAGCGAATTTAAATTAATTTCAGAATGGCTGTATGAAGAAACAGGGATTGAAATCCCCGTCGATAGACTAAAGTTTGATATTTATGAGAATCCAAGAGGGCAAAAATCCTGTCAGGGGCGTGTTTATTACAAAAGCTATTTCTCAAAAGGTAAGCACAATCTTCCAAAAATAAAGTTTGACCTGACTGCCGATGAAATTTTAGTGCTTCCACCATCAAGGCAGGCTGTCATGCATACTTATTCAGACGTGCCAACTGAGGGGATACATATTGAAAGTTATTCATACCCTGAAGTCTTTGGTGAAAAGGTAAGAGCCCTTGGAGAGCGAGGTAGACCAAGGGATCTTTACGATGTAATTAATCTCTTTCGAAATGATCATTTGCCTGCTGCTGCAGTGATAAAAGATGTACTGGCACAAAAGTGTGCTTACAAGAAAATCGAGCCTCCTGTATTAGCCGATATGGATGCGTATAAGGATGATATGCTTAGAAACTGGGAGCCGATGTTGGCCCATCAACTGCCATCATTACCAC
Source organism: Pseudomonadales bacterium (assembly GCA_036443315.1). Lineage (GTDB taxonomy): Bacteria > Pseudomonadota > Gammaproteobacteria > Pseudomonadales > Dasaniaceae > Oceanicoccus. The sequence continues at coordinate 536 of JAZFYA010000405.1, read as the reverse complement.
CATTAGATATTTACTGGGAGGCTTTACCCGATTTTTTTGATTGGCTAGCTGGACAGGAAGTTCCCGCTAGACCTCAGCTGGCGGCAGTATCTCAACAAGGCGAATTATATCGCCCATCTTACGGCCAGCTCCACTTGAGATCGTTAAGTGGAAATTCTTTAGAGATCATCCGGTTTGCTGCAGGCAACAGGTTGTGTGTTGATCTGGATTATACCGACAATAGCGGGCGCAGAAGTAACAGGGTTATTGAACCTTATTCGTTGCGACAGGCCAAAAACAGTAATATTCTCCTCTATGCTGTGCGAGCAGAAGATGGCCAGATCAGGGCCTATAAGATTGATCAGATTAATGATGCTTCCATCACTAACAGCGTATTTGTGCCAAGATACCAAGCAGAGCTAAGCCCTTCTGGTAGCATTGGGCCAGTAATACAATCAGCCCCCGCTTCAAATAGTCTTGGTATTCCTCAAAGGACAAAATCTACCTCTGCAAGGTGAACTAGAAGGCGGACCTCTTCAAGTTTTTCATCGGGGCCT
>JAZFYA010000404.1:0-16852 GCA_036443315.1 Pseudomonadales bacterium | reverse complement strand
ATTTAGAGACACGAAAGGGCTTTTTCACTTTTATTTTTTTGTTTAGGTGGTCGTAGCCACTGCGTATGTGGCGTTTTTCTCAGTAATCTCGATAACCGCCAATTAAGTTGTTCAATTGTCAGTGTCCCCCACTTCTTCGCAATGGTTTGGAAAGGCAATTAACTTATTATCTTATCGGTGTCCCTCTTCCTCCTCTCAGAAAAAGATCGGTATGTAGCCCAGCAAAGGATAATGATGGCTGAAAACACATAAATAAGGATCGGAAATTGTGCCGCTTTCACTTCTTCATTTGTTGCTGCCATCACGCCGACATTGCCTGTGGCCAGTTTGAATTGAATTACTTCTGAGTCATTATTTGAAGAGAATTCTTTTACCTTTGCAATAATCGTCTCAACATTGTATAAAAAGTCTGGGAATGAATACCGGCGATGTCAGAAAGCATGTAACGTACATTTTCCACGTCAGACAGTCATGTAACGTACATTTTCCACGCCTTCCAATAGCTGTAAAGCCAAATTCACTGAAGTGGGGGAATCAGCCCATGCAATATCATTAAGACTGTTATCATACTTATTCTTAATATTGCTTAAAAGTTCATCCAGTTGTACGATCTTATTTGAATCTACCGGGACGTCAATGGTGTCGCTACTATTTTCCTGTCCGTTAGTATCCCGAAGTTGTTTTTCATAACTGATACCATCGGGTTTTACATTAAGCCCAAAGTGCAAGACTTCCGGTTTTAAATGCAGATCAAGGGTTTGCAGATCGCCTTCAAACAGGCAAAGCAATACGTTTTCCGACAGGTTTTTGCGGTAAAGCAATGTTATTTTTTCCGAATCAGGGATAGCGGCTTCATTACTGTCTGAAGGTGTTGCCTGGTACCCCTCTACCTGTAGGCCCGGCCAACCGGCTACGACTTCCGATCTTAATATAAAACCACTGATGGGTGATGCGGTTAAGGCAACTTCATCTGTTGCAATGCTTGTGTCCAGTACATGATCCTTGCTGATCACCCTGCCGACACTAAACGCACCGTCCAATAAGGCTTCCATCCAAAGCCTGTCCAACTGAAAAAAGCGGATGGATTCTGTGGGTAACAGTTCCTGATCAGGCACGAGGTAATTAAAAGGGACGCCTTTTAAATGCTTGAGGTCTTTGAGCCATTGTTGCAAAGAGGCTGACAAAGGTTCGGGTGTATTGTCCTGGTTTCCACCTTGCAAATGGGCCGTACAGTGATCATCAAGTTGCTGTTTTTTATTGACAGATTTTGCGTATTGCCGCTTCCACTGGTAAAGCTCGGTGGAAAAACGGGTGTTTTGCAATGCCAATAACCGGCCCAGTTCCCACGCCGCTGCGTAGGACACATCCAACATGCCGTTGGCCTGGTAATAACGCAACAGTTCATCGGAAGATTTTACAGGGAAATTGACTGTTTCTTCGTTGGATAGCGGAGACAGGGGTCCGTGATACCAGGAAACGGTTTGTGTCCCTTGTCGTAATTTGTGAGGTAGGGGGTAAAAGCCCATTCCCAAGTAGCTGTTGGTCTCCTCCGCATTTTCAACATCGGGCAAACGCAAGGTGGAGGTTTTTCGGTCCAAGTGTTTTAATACTCCTGCAAAATCGCCGTAGGCAAAGTCATTAAAAATGGTTGTTTGGTGATCAATTAACTCTTGAGCGGTAAAATGTGCTTCACTCGTTAATGAGGTGATAAAATCAGCTTCGGTAAAAAATTCTTTGTCTTTTATAATACGAAGTTTGGTTTTAATGGCTACCGGAAGGTCGCTGGCTTTTTCGATAAATATTTCCGATACCTTAAAATGTTCGGTAGAAGTAAATGACCAACTGTGTAATTTTACCAGTCGAATCATATCGTTATTATTGGGATCGGCTCCCTGATAATTAAACGAATCATCCAGCTGATACCTGTTCTCCAAAGAAACCAAATGAACCGTGTTGGTGGCTCCTTTTTGTGGGAGCCGGTTGGCAATCAATACGGCCAAATCTTCTCCAACCACGTTACCCTGATCATCTTTTCCCTGGCGAATATGGCTTAGAAAATTCAACGCCTGTTTATCGGGTAGAATTTGTGCCAACAGGCTTTTTTTAATATCCAATACCGCTACTTTAAGATCATCTGTTTGTCCCGGTTCCGGGGCACTTATTCCCGGAAAATAGGGCGAAGCTGTGGTAGCCGTTTTTAAATCGCCGAACGTTACCACAGAAATGTTTGTCTCCGATTCTTCGTCTTGATGGATCACCAGCAGCCCAAGCCAGGGTGTTTCCATATCATCGGAGATCGTCTCCCGTTCCCAAGGCAAGGTGTTTCTGGAGAGCATGATATGCGGAAAGACATTGGAGTGCTCTCCCAAACTATGGGTAGGTGGAAAAACACTCTTAATATGTTCTGGTAGGATGTGAAACCGTTCTCCGGCAATAAAAAACGTTTTGCTCGTCTCGTATTGCTGTGAAGAAATTTTTGTGCCGGTATCATCTAACGTTTGATTCACGCTCACTCGGTATTCACCGCTTTCCAATGCGGGTTGGTGAGATTGGATAAAGTCTATTGTTGCTGGGTTCATATTTTATTCCCTTTAACGCATCTGTTTAACTGTAAGGTCCGCAAAGAAGGCAATGGACGGCAGCAAATTCCGCATTTCCCCCATCACGCCGCTTTCATCACCTGGGGCGCTATAATGTAATCATCGGCTATCGAGTCGCTTAGATCGATCGTTTCTGCAATGCCCAACGATCCCAATAAGGCATTGCGTTCGCTCGTTTTGGCGATAACGCTGTTATTGATTTCAGTCCTGGCCTGTGCTTCGGTAAGATCAGCCGCAACAAAGGCCGCTCTTGTTTCCCAGGCAATGGCATTGTCAATGGGGCTTGTCTCAAACTTCACGAAGTCACGGTTGATGCTTTCGCTCTTTCCAGGAGTAGGTTCACTACCCGGAATAATTTCCAATCCGGAAAACGCATTCTCTATAAAGGGATCATCATTGACAGCGGGCAGGAGTTTTGTGCCCCACAGTCCGGCAGGGGCTTTTTTGGTCCTGATCTTATACTTAAAGTGGGTCGTGTAATCGACCCAGGTACCGGCGCCGTCTGCATTCTTTTCGACTGTAATTGCCTGTGAACAGGTGAGTGCGGATGCAGCGATAGCCATAGAGCCAATGCCGAAATTGCTATTCCAATCAGCAACAGCAAGCGATGTATTTCCCCATGTGATCTCTTTAGACGGAATAAAGGCATCAGTGACAATGGCCAGTTCTTTTGGATTAACAACACCTAAACTTTCGTCACTCTCTCCTCTACCGACCAGGCCCCCGGCTATCGAAAGAGTACATAATTTATCGCGATCCGGTAGAAAAGAAGTTTCAAATTTGTCCCAGTCGATGGCCGGAACAACCGAAGGACGGGAAGCGCCAAAATCAACCCCAATGGAACACACCTTCAGATCCACAGTGGCATGTCCACCAAATTCCTGCCCCCAGATGTCCACGTCAGCGCCTACATCGACGGTAATGTGATGGGTACCAAAGAAATGATAAGTATAAGAGCCCCTCAGGTTGACATAGATCGATGCTTGATAAAAACAAGGCTCCCACGGCATGATAAAATCAGCGCCTAGCGTAAACCAGACTTTCAATGGCCCTTCTTCAAAAGAGGCTTCCAGCAAGCCGCCTGCCATGATTGCGTAGGGACAGAGGGCAAAGTAGGTCCCGCCTTTAATGTGGGTATGGCTGTCCAGGGTCCAGCGAAAACCCAGGCGTGCTACCCTCGGGTAGTGTACAGGTACCTTTAACTGCGGATGGTAACCTCCTGCGGAGATGACAAAATCACCGGCATGTTCGCCGTAATACCAGAAGTAAAAGGCAAACCCCCCGGTCAAATGGCAGTCCGGGGAAAAAATATAAGAGGATGTCGTTAATTGTCCCTCTACGCTGATAGCGCCTTCGCTGGGAACGAATGCGCCTTTCAAGGCCAATTGCAGTACGGCCACCGGGGGCACTGGCGTCAGATCCGCTCCGGGTGGTACCAGCAGGGTAGATACCCCCAGCAAATCAAACTCGAAGCGCTGCGTGCCGAAGCTGCCCACCAGCAACACCGTTGTATCCAGGATCTTATAAGTGGTGAAGCTGATCCCGGCAGCGAGAAACATCTGACCTACGCCCACAGGGATATAGCGTTGAATGGCCTCCAGTTCCTCTACCAGTGTCTGTTTTCCTGCGCCATTGGGCAGCGATTTACCATTCATGGCTTCGGCCACAAAGGGAAATTCCAATACCCTATCGATAGAAGGCACGTGCAAGGCCCGGTTATAGCCAAGCCCGCCGCTGAAGCCGGTAACAAAGAAAGCCGGATCACCGCCAATGGGGGCATTCACCGCCGCATAGACAAACAAGGAAGGTTGACCCTTTACAAACGCATAAGCCCCTATACCACTCAGGCCGAATTCTTTAAATCTTATCACCGCCAACCCACTGTACTCATCATAGCCTTCGGGGCTGGGATTGCCGATATGTTCCCTTAAAAATGCAGCGCCCATTTCCATGACTTCATTCTGAAAGTCGATACTCAGGCCTTTTAAATCGAAAACCGGGGCAAACTGGGTGAGTGGGGAAGCGACCGACAGGCCAGCCATTGCGATGGTCAATCCTGCGCCTGAAAGCGAGGCATCGAGTATAAATTTGAGCTTGCTGTCTTCGTATTGGATGCCGATACGGCTAATGTGTATCGGGCCGAAGGCCTTTTGCAGGTTGATCCATTTTACCGAATTATCTGCGACGACCGGTGAATTCGGATCCAATTTAACCGGATCGCTACCGTCGGTATCTGTATCATCATTAACGGCTATGGGTAGCTCAAAGGGAAATGGCTCACCGCTAATATTCAGCACCGCTGATACGCCTAAGCCTTGTGAAATGGCTTGATCGCCCAAGGGACTGATCCCTACCGGTAACAGGCGGTTGATAGTCCCTACCGTGGTGGCATCAAATTCACCGGAAGCCGCGACAATCTGATAATTCAAGCTTAATGTTTTGCCCTCCGGGAATAATTTCCCTAGCAGCGGCAAATTGGAAAGGTTAATACCATTACCGATATGAGTGGCAAACAGGGCTTTTTTATCAGCGGCATCTGTAGCGGCATTATAGGCCAGTACCGCATCTTTTAAGGTAAAGGAGAGCACATTGGGGATGGTAAACTCCAAAATACTGCCTACCAATTCGGCGATGGAAACGGTATCTCCGTTAACACTGTGATAGCCGGCCAGTAGTAAGGTATTGGTCTCGTCTTTATCAAAAATGAGGTCAAAAATCAGGGATTTTCTCGTAGTTTCCAAGGTCAATTTACCCGAAAAATTCTTTTCGGCAGTCCCGTCCTGGCGGTGGGTAATATTGATATGGGACTGAATGGCTACATCAACACTTTTTACCTTAAAGTCGGCCTCGCCGGAAAAGGTGAAGTCTTGGGATTGGGTGTTAAAGGCGGTGGCTAAGTCTTTTAAAGAAAGGGTTTTTATGGGTTTCGGCAATGAGATGCCAATGCCAAACTTTTTTCCCAAATCATTGATAAGCTCGCCGACGGGGATTTCCTCGCCCAGGCCGGTATTGCCGGAGAATTGCCAGCCTGTGCTGGCACCACCAGCTTCCGTCAGGACGAAGACATCTATACCTGCGATAGCAAAGGAGCCTGAAATTTCTACAGTTACGAAATCCGGCGCTTTTTCTATGGTAAAGGCAATCTTGTTTATCCCAATGCTGCTTCCATTGCCAATGGCTACATTCAAATCGCTTTCAGTATCTACACTAAGGGTATAAGTACCGGTGCTAGGATAAGCAGAAAAGCTTAAATCCGTAATATCAATTTCGGGGAAGCCATCGGCCACATAAAAGAAATGTTGAATCAAGGATTTTACACTGATAGTACTGTCTGGCGCGAGGGTACCACCGAATTCAAAGTCCGGTAAACGGGTATAGAGATCCATTTGAACCCCCGCGATGGTGATGTGGCTACCCATGGAGACATAACGCAGTGAGCTTGATGCCAGGTCAAAACCGATTTTTACATCATCGATTGCAATCTCTTCCAATCCAAGGGTATTCAACCCGTTGCTCACCGTTGTTTTTAAGCTTTCCCCTCCAAGCAACTGAGCCAGGCTATCGAGTCCGGGCAGGATATTGCCATTGGCGGGGATGATCTCCAATTCCCAGGCATAAGGACCTTGAAAGTGAACAATGGCCTGATAATCCACGCCATCGATGTTAAAATGGCCGCCAACATTTCCCCAAAAAGATCCCAATAAATTACCGCTTATAATCTCATATTTTGAGAACAAATTAACCTCGGTACTTTCTAAGGTTAGTATTTGGCTAATGACTTCCCAATTGGTATCTACTGTACTGTTATAGCTGAAATCAATGGATTTATCGGATATCCAGGTAATCTCTATTTTTGTTAACGGTAAATTGCCGGTAAAAATATCGATGGCTGTAGGCAGGTAATCGACCAAAGTCGCATTCGCACATTGGGCCATCGACGATAATTCCATATTAACGCTACTGCCTTGTTGTAAACTCAAGGTTAATTTTTCATCGGCTAAGGTGACTGATAAATGAATTTCCCGGTTATTGATAGTTAATATTCCACCATCAGTAACAAGATTATCAATCTCTCCTGCGGACATACCCGCTAATTCTTCCCTGAGTGCGGCCAGCGTTGTTGATGTTAGTGAGTACATAATATTTCTCTAATGATTAGTACTTATCCAAGCATCATTAGTTGCATGCCTATATTGAACAGTAAATTGAGTATTAGCGGGGGCTTGGTTGGATTGAGCATCAGAAACCATGATTTTGACATGTCCTTTGTTATTATTTGTATTCTCTCCTGAACCGGAAACAGCAGCTTTTGCGGTGTAAGCTTGGGGGTAGTTGCCAACACCAATATTTACATTAAGGCGTTTAGTTCTTTGATTTGTATGGCGGTCATTAGTCATATAATATTGTGTAACGCTTCCTTGAGTTTCAAGATCTTGTAAAACTCGTTGATTGGGATGACCGTTCACCAAGAGACTATGACCTCCGTTTACTGAGTTGAGAACTCCTACTAAGGTGACAGCTCCTACGATTAGCTGATCATTAGTATCTAATGTCTCAAGTAATCCATATTCTTTAGTAAATTTTATATTTGCTGCTCCAGGATTAGGGATGGTTATCGATTTACCATCATTGATATCATCCCCCCCAACCTTGGATCCTTTAGAGGCAGCAATAGTAATGGTTGTACCCGAAAAATCGACGGCTGCACCTGCCTCTAAACTAATTACCGAGTTGTTAGCTAGATCATTTAATCCAAACTTACTACCATCGGGTAAAGTAATTGCACCACCAAATTGGAAGTAGAAAGAGAACTTATCATTAAGATTAGGAACTTGAATAGTTGCCCCATTACATTGCGTTATTCCACCCAAAATCTGATTGTCAGCCCTGCGGAGTCCAATTCCGCTACCTAGCCCATTTACAGGGTTTGGGCTAACAATACTCACAGTAAGCTTGTTGTCAGTTGTGAATGTTACTTCAAGCGAATAAAGAGTGAACTGTTTAATAGTAGTAATAGTAAAACCTTTAACAAGACCTGTATTACCCCCATAATTATTGCCGATACCACAAGACATAAACGCTGCTTTTGGTCGTAACCTTATAATAAAATTTTGGGAAGATGAATGTTGACTGCCATGATGACTGCATTTCATGGCGTGGACTCGCCCTGCATCGTCGTCTGTTTGATTAAGGTAATGCATAATACCATCGTTATTACTCCCATCTTCCTGGGTAGTTTCAATATCCCCTCCGATGTAATATCTAAAATTGTTAAACTCCACCAAAAAGGCCAAACTTTTTGCGTTTTTCAGGGTGTCCGCACTCCCTTGTCCCCTTGGGTGTTCGACATTTCCCCCACCCGCTTGCGCCACATATTGATTGGCTGCAATACCTGTGATAGTAGGAGCATTCCCAGGTAATACCAACGGACCCCAGAGAATTTCTTGGCCGACCATCCAATCGGGTTTCTCCGCGGTAGCCACGTTCTCAATACCATTCACCAAAGGATAGACAGTCTCGGTGACTCTTGTCCGGGATCCTATATTCTGTATATTGTGGGTATAGTTCAGATATCCATTATCAGCGCCGTTCCCACCCACCATTACATGTTCCCTACCACCTCCTCTCCTCTGGCTTATCACTCTCCACTGTCCTTGCTGCCCTTGGTCATAAATGCTGGTGTACCTATATGCATCACGGTTTGTCCCAAGCAACTGGCGTAGTCCACCAAAATGATCTGCATCAAAATGCGTAGCAACCATAACATCTAATGTCCCATTGTTGCCGAGCACTTGTGTAATATAATTATGAATCCCATTAGCTTCCTGTCCCAGCCCCCCGTCAATCAAACAAGAACGAACCTGATTTTGATCTTGAACTTGATTTGGGTCACGAGCAACAATAAGCGTTGAGTCTCCCTGATTAACATCAAGGTGGTGTATTTCTAATGACCATGCCATATTATTTTTCCTTTTGATTTGTATCTATTATCATTCTTATCCGAAATATTCTTGATAAGGTAATGGGCGGTATGTTAAGAATTTTACTTATCCTCCAGCGTCAGCTTATCCAGCCGTACCGAGCGTTTTTGACTAAATCATTCATCATATTTTCCGGGTGCTCTAACTATTTCATGGCAATTTCATGATAAAGCACAATGCAAAGTAAGGAGGGCGGTTCTCATGGGCTTCGCTATTTCCAGTATTGTCGGTACTTCCTGTAATGGTATGGGTGTGACTACCAGTAGAGTTGGTGACAAGTTCCCCTCCCTCTTCATCATCCTGGTGATCTGTCATATCAAAATGGTTGCCGACCCCGCCTCCATCCCCCTTATAATAATTAGGGATCCTATGAGAGTGACTTCCAGCAGATGCACTGCTTAGACTCATTGAATGGTTATGTCCTGGCATCTGATTTGTAGTAAGAGTGACTGTATCAGCACCTCCTGTATTCCCATATGAATATGTATCTCCAGCGCCAACAATAAATTGATTCCTCAAGTCAGGGCTTCCATTCGTCCCATTACAGAGCGCCCAACCAACCGGAATATCAGCGATAGCGCCCGACCACATAATGATACCGCCGGCGGGTACCGGTCCATTGCCATTAGGGTTAAGAGCGTAGTTGTCCGCCGTGACTGTGCCGTTTACTTCCAGTTCAGCACCTATCCCTACCTTTCCATCTGCTGCGATCGTCATCCTAATCGCTGGGTTTGAATTGTCCTGTCCCAGGTGTCTGAAATGTAGTTTTTCGTCTTTTTTAAAATCTATATAATTCGGTCCTGCTGGTCGCATAAGACGTAATCGAGCGTTATTTTCAGTTAACATTAGATCACCACTTACTTGAAGAGAAGCTTCCGGAGAGGTGACGCCGATGCCTACTTTTTTATCGTGAAATACCAGCGGTCGTTTTTCAATGATCAACGCCATCTGTCCATCCCAATAGCCGGGTATGTTTTCATAACGGACATAGAGGGGGGTATGGCCTGTAGGAAAGTTGGTGATGATATTATTTATGTCAATATCAAAATGGTTTACGTCTCCTCCTACGGGAGCGTTTTTCCCAGGTAAAACCCGGGTCGTATTCGTAGGATGCAAGATCCATTCGGGGGTTTTGCCTTCTTGTGGCACAATCACGGACCAACCAGTGGGTTGGGTGATCACAATGGTTTTTATCTCTGTCTCCGTTCCCAGCGCCCATTCATCAGCAACATCCCCGGAATCAAAGGAGAGGATAATTTTTGACCGTTTGGTGTCGTCAGCATCGTACTCAAAGGTGAGTTGAGATACATCGGGATTGGTGGCATCGTACACAGCCGTATTGGTCATACGTATTTTCAGAGCATTTGCCGTAGCCCCGTCATTTAATATCGCATTGTCCCCGACAAAACCAATATGCAGCGGGAGATCTTTTTTGCCCCGGTGATTGATCACACCCAGGTGGATTTCGCGGTTGGTGGTAATGGCTGATCCGCCGTCCGTGTAGGACATGTTGGTGCAGAGCAATTCCACCCGGGTACCCCTGGCACCCTGCCCGGCATCAGCGCCGACATTTTTAAAAACAAGGGTTTGCAGGGCATCCGGATCTAAGGTAAAGCCAGCGGATTTGCTTTTCAGGTAAATGACATCCATGCCCGAGCTATCTTGTTCGGGTGGGGCCATTTCCCAATTTTCGGAAGTTATCGCGGTAAGTTGTATTTTATCAGGCCCGCTTAGACTTGCTGCGGAGAGGGTACCGGGCCGAAATCGGAGAGCAAAATGGTAGCTGCTATTGCTTACCGTCGTCGCTGTTAAATCATTCAACTGGATCTGTTGGCTGGCTGCATTTCTTATTTGCAAGGTCAACAGTTGGTCTGAGACATCTTCAATGTACAATACATTTTGGCTGTCTTTGTCATAGAGATCAAAGTCTATGGGGTGGATCTCTCTGAAACTTAGCAGCCTTTGTTCATCGGCTAGCTTATCTTGTTGGATCGCCTCGGCAGATAAGGCCTGGTTGTAGATCCGCACCTGAGTGATTTGTCCCTTGAAAAAAGCCCGAGCATCCGGTTGATCACTATCGAGATTTCTACCAATAATAAGGGATGTGTTATCAATAATAGGATCTCCTCCTGCAGGCCCCTCGGCTTCCAACTTTGCATTGATATAGGTCTTGGCCTTGTTACCGTCATTGGTAATGGCAATATGATTCCATTCATTCCATTGGATTGAATCCCCTGCTGTACCGGGAGCGCCTTGATCCCACCCTGTTGAATTTTTAAAACGGTGATGAATGAAGGCTGTATCATGGAGCCAAATATGATAGTTTCGTCCTGGCTTTCCTATAATACCCTTCCATGGGTAATCAGACTGTTCCTTGGGTTTGATCCAAACCTCAACGGTATAATGTCCGATCCTGAGGCGTTCCTCGTCTGGGATTGTGATGGCAGTCTCCTGCCCATCAAAATCGAGAACCTGGCCAAAGACGGGATCAGGAATGGTGTTAGGCTGACCTGCTACGGTATATTGCTGCCCCTGATCATCAATCACTTTGCCGTCGTAGAGCTTATCCAGGGCGAGATGTAGAATGGGATTCATTTTGTAACTCCTATGTTATTAAGATTTCCGTTCCCGGCAAGGATGGGTTCAATTTTCCTGACATTTGCATCGTTAATCTCCCTTTTTCAGTTTCTCAATTGCCTTGATGAGGGCTGAGCTTGAGCCATCCCTCTTTGATGTGTTGTTTGTCATTGAATGTTGCTTTTGTCTCGGTCGGTAGGATGTGACCGGCATCCAGCAATTGTTGTATTTTATCGGTTTGGGCGTTGATGGGTGTCCCCAGATCCGCAATGGTTCTTTGGTCTGCAGAGACGATCTTGGCACGGTTGCCGTCTATTTCGGTGATCCAGCCTTTGGCTAGCAGTGCCTGCCAGATCTCAGTGCCATTCTCAAATGTCTTGATCACCGTGTCTTTCCGTATGATGCCACTTCGGGCCACTTCCACCCAGTTGAACCGGTCTTTTGCCAGCCAGGACCACTCATAGCCCATTTCATTCGGAAGTGGTAACGCAATCTGATCTACCCCGGTCAAAATGGGTGCGGACAGGAAGGTGATGTTGATGTTTTTCAGGGCCCGGGTATATTGGTCTTTGGGAATGTCGATGCTTTTGGCCGGTAATAACCCGGTGGTGGCATGCACCTCACAACGGGGATCAATCAACAGGGTGAGTGTTTCGGGGGCATCGTTTAAGCTATGGCTGATGTTTAAGGGTTCATCGTCATAACTTTTAATGTGCGTACTGCTTACTGTCCCTGAAACTACCGTGGTATGAAATGTGTCGTCTAACTGGTTTTCTTCGTCTTCTTTCCAATAGCCCAATACCCCATCGTTGAGCTGGCCCCGCTCACCTATGCGGAGGGGGATCTTTACTTTTTCGAAATCGTCTGTTTCCCGATCGTCCCGTTCCAGATCTTGGTAAAACTCCGTCCATCCATGATGAATCTCGGGATTTCCTTTTAGTTCCAGATTCACCGAGGCCCTTACTACGGCAATGGGACGCCCCATTAACAGGACCAGCTCCTGGTGGTGCACAAAGGCCTCCGGATCGATATTTTCCAAGGCCTTATCGGTCACGGTGATGAAGTCCTGGAAAAAGTCTTTTTTGCCGGTAAGCAAATCAGGATCATTTTCTTCCTGCTCTGCTGCGGTAATGGCCAGCCGTTGTATCACGTTTCTGAGGTAAAGGTTAAGCACATCCAGGGGATCAAAGGAAACATCGGTGCCGGGAACGGCCCGCCATTTTGCCTCCTGGTCGATGCTGCCAAGGGCGATTCCGTCCTGGTCATAAATGGCCAGGCTGTTATCCAGATGATTGGCCAGGAGCCATCCGCAGATGGGGGTGTTTTCCGGGTGGGTGTTGAGTTCCTGTGTGCCGTTGCTGGCCGAGAGCCAGCGGAAATTGATACGTGCCGGCTGCAGCAACCGTGGGGCTAACCATACATCGTGTGAGGCCGTGTTTTGTACCGGTGTTGTGGGTAAGGTGAGGGTTTCTGATTTTATCAGTGTTGCTAATGCCAGGTCTTTTTTTACTTGTCCAAAGGTATCGATGACGTGCAGTTGGTGTAAGCGCATGGTGCCTGAACGAATGGGCATAAAGTCGTTGAACGGCAGGGGTGCCATATTGGTGTTGCTGCCGATCGCTGCTTTGACCTTGTCGGTAAACGCCCGGTAATCGTCAAATCCCAGGGGATCTGAAACGGGACACTGCAGGGTTTGGTGATGCATCAACAGGGCCGAGTTAAAGCCGCCTAAGGCCTGGGAAATAAAATGCCCGTTGTTTAGTTCCTCATAGGTTTTGATAAGGACATAATTAAAGTCGTTGAGCCTCGCGGTTTCATCGGTAAATTCTTCAGAGAATGTTTTAATGCCATTGTTATAGACCGGTTTAGCCAGGTACCAGGTTTCGTAGCCTGCTATAGCACTGTCATTTTCAGGTTTTGTCGCATACCAGCTATCTAATTCCTGATGATAGCTGTCCTTATCTGCATCGGTAATTTCAGAGATGGCCTGGTAGCCGTCTTCTTGTTTTAGATTATTTAACTGGCCGGTGATGGTTTTTATCAATTGCTCTTTGGCGTAGGGGGTGAGTACGGATCTGCCACGATAGAGGGCCGCGGCTTTAATGACGCTTTTATTGCTTTTTACGCTAAGCTTCGGGCTGTTTTCCGCTAACTCAAAATTAGTATTGATAAAGGCAGGATCAAAACGTCGCTTATCACTCTTTAAATTTCCTGCTTCTGCCAGGGGAAAGACTTCTACTTCCCACTCCAAAAGAAAGGGGTGCCAGGGTTGCATGGTCCAGGTGTCGTAGCCTGTTTTTTCTTCTCCACCGGCAGGTTTAAGGCTGTCTATTTCCGCGAGAAGGGCGGTCAAGTCTGCTTCCTGTAATGGATAGCTAGTCACGCTCTTCGTTTGGCAACTGAGGGTATTGTCTGCAGAGAGACGGCCGTCTTCGCCATGACGGGTAGTCGGCTCCACTGACTGGCCTTCTAACAAGACGACGGGTTCTGTAGGTTGCCAAAAGCGAGGGCCTGCGCCTTCTTTTAATTCATAGTGTTGATGGCCCAGCATGTTTTGATCCGCATAAATTTCATCCGGGCTGAGTGCCTCATTGAAAACACGGACCGCGGCCAGTTTTCCTTTTAAAAATTGGCTATTGGCATTTCCAAACAGATAGAGGGTATCTGTATTTTGCAGCGATTCGGTAAATTCCACGTGTAGATGGATCCATTGGTCTTTAGGCAGGTTATACCATTGCAGGGCTTTGTAAGTGGGGTGGTCTTGTCCGTTAATGCTTATCCTGGTCCAAAAATCATTGATTTCATTTTTAGCGATTAAAACACCCGAATCTTGAGTCGCGAGCAGGGTGGCGTCGTCCGTATTTTGAGTGGCCAGGTTTACCCAAAGGGAAATGGCTTTTACATTGCTTAAAGATGAAATGCTAATGTAGGCATCGCTACCATTAAAGTTGAGGCAATGCGTGGAAAAGGGGGCGTTTTCCAGCCAGGGAAGGACGCTGCCGTTTAGTGTGAGTCCCGATGTATCGGCAGTGTCTTTATCAAGCGGTTTATCCAGAATGGTCTGGCTGAGGGTGCTTTCATTAAATTTGCTGATCTGTTGTGCCAGACTATCCTTAATAGCACCTACCTCAATGGCTCGGGTTCCAATAGCGGCAGTGGCTTGTTGTATTAGTGGTAATTGTGTTTTTTCTATATAGTATTTGACTAGGTCAATATCGGGATAATCGTCTCTGGCGTCGTCCGGCGGATAGGCACAAAGCATGTATTTGTACCAATCGGCAAACAGAAGGTGCTTTTTATGCTGGCGCTGTTCTTTTTCCTTGTCCAGTTGTTGTTGTCCGATGTTGAGTTCATCTAAAGTCGCTGCCATTCCCGCTGACAGGATTATCTGGGCAGGGCTGTTGTTGGTGTTATCATTAGCAGGTTTAATCTCCCACAAGCTACCGCCCTTTTCTGCTTTGAACTCTTTTTCATGACGGGCTTCTTTAAAGCGTGGTCCCAGATCCAGTTGCTTGCTTTGCAAGCCGGTTTGTAGCGCCAGGTTTTCGAGTTGTTCTTCGAGCTGGATAGTGTTGGTAGGATTTAACCGATCGGCCATATAGGCTGAGAGTGCTTCTGTTCCTGTGTTTCCGACACTAACAGTAGCCGCCTGGTCTTTTTTGTCATTGTTGATATCTGCATTTGGAATAAAGGCTAAATCGGCATAACAGGACATGCCTTGTGGCAGCTTGTCGGTATCTATTGCCAGGTTCCAACCGAATTGGTCTTTGATCAACTGTTCAAGGGTGTCTTTGTCGGCGCCGGTATGGTCATTGATTAGTTGAATGAGCGGATCTTGATTTTGATCGCTGTACCAGCCAATGAGTTGGTAACTGAGGTCGGTTAATTCACTTTGTTCGGTAATGGCAGCATCAAAACAACCAAATACGCTATGGCAATCAGGGTAAAATGCGGCAAAGGCAGGTTCTCCATAGCCTATGGCGGTTAGCCTGGACAAACGTTCAACCGTCGTGTCTTCCTGCCAGCCGACATAGTCCAATTGACGCCCCAGATACCGAAAGGGTTGCCCGGACGGGGTGTCTATGGGGTAAGCAATGCTGACGTAACTGTTTTCTTCTCCTTCGGGGTGCAGGTAGTCACTTTCTACGATCCATTGCTGGTCTAGGGTACCGCTTTTTTTGCGTGTGATGAGCCAGCGGTTAGGTACCGAAGGGTAATCTTCTGCCGTTCCTCCGGCTGCACCTTTGGTTAGCCCATCGGGTAAGGACCAGTGAAGATGCATGCCTTTTTTAAGATTTAAATTATTGTTTTGAAAGGGAACAGACAGGATGTTCTCGCTGATGTTTGCCGTGTCGGGATTGCGATCTATTCCGCTATCACTATAGGGTAAGCGGCTAAAATCGGCATGCGCTTCTGTAGTGAGTTGATTGTCACTTAAAAATAAGCCATCCAGATGGAGGGGGATCATTGCTATATTAATTTCTGTACTCCTATTTGTTTAATTCTCAATTCTAAGTTTATCAATCGACAATTAATCATTTCTCAGTGACATCATGCCACCGCCCTGCAAGTGCATTCGTATGCTATAAAAAAATCCTTACCAAAAAATCCTTACTTGAACCGTCAATGACGACAACGTGACAAAGAATGTAACCCATTGAGTAAATCTTTATCGAGCAGTACATAGAATATATAAAATGAATTTTCATACTTTGGATCCCGTACTTAATACTTTAGATCCCGTCATTTTTTCGGCATTGTCTGGGTGATAGTTTAAAATAGGCTTTAAAAGCGGTAGAAAAAGTAGCCTGGTTACTGTGACCAACCTGGTAGCCTATTTCCTGTAGGGGCAAATCCGTTGTGATACAAAGTCTTTTGGCTTCTTTCATACGTTCCCCGCGCAACCAGCTAAAAATACCCCTACCCAATACATTTTTAGATGCTTGAGAAAGCTTGTTGCGGTTTGTCGCTATCTTATGAGCCAATTCTTCAAGCGAGATGTTTAATGAGAGGTCACTCAATAAATATTGACAGGCTTTTTGTACTAACTCGACCTCACTATGACGTGTTTTTTCAACACCATAAACTTCAGGCCCATGACTATGTTGATTATTTTCCAGTGTAGCCAGGTGGTCTTTGGCTCGTCTGTTTTGAGCATTACAAATACAATATTTCATTCGATAAATAACCCGAGACCATCCAAGCCTTTATTGATAAAGATCAAACACTGCCGCACGTGGTAGTTGCGCCTGGTTCAATAAGGCACGACGTGACTTTTTCAGTGCAAGCTGTTGGGGAGCCTGTGCTATTAACTGCGACAGGCTATCGAAGGCATCGTACCAAAGCCCGTGTTCGGCATAGCGTTGCGGCCGCTGTGCTTTCGGTAAACGCGTTTGCCAGTTGGCCTCTTCGGCGCTGGGGGCACGGTAACGCAGAGTGGCACCGGCGGTAAAGTCACTGGAACGTTCTTCTTCGTCCAGAATAAGGGTTAAAAACCATTCATATTCAATATTAGGTTTTAACTGAAGTTCATAATCCGCCAGCCGAATCGCATAGATCCCTTCTGCTCTGGGCGCGGGCAAGATCGCTTCGGCAA
Source organism: Pseudomonadales bacterium (assembly GCA_036443315.1). GTDB lineage: Bacteria > Pseudomonadota > Gammaproteobacteria > Pseudomonadales > Dasaniaceae > Oceanicoccus. The sequence continues at coordinate 98 of JAZFYA010000404.1, read as the reverse complement.
CGGGATCCAGCACACCTGCCTGGTTCACATATTCCACCCTGAAATAGCTCAAGCCTTCTGTACGCCGATACTGGATTGCCAGGCTATCGCCAAACCCC
>JAZFYA010000403.1:0-3157 GCA_036443315.1 Pseudomonadales bacterium | reverse complement strand
TGCACCCGTTTTAGCATTTGTTAAAGCCTTAAAACAGGCTGAGTTAGCCAAGCTATAAACACACCATAGCCCCCCCAGGTTTAAGGCCCACTAGGGAAGCTGTATCCATTCCCGTATTAGGGCCTGGCGAAAATTCCATGCATATAACACCCATACTGGGTGGTAAATTCAGTATTGTCCTTTCCCCTAGGAATTTCCTCTTACAGCCAATGACCATACGGGGTAGCGGTTCTGAAGTGATTTTGACCATGAGGATTTGACATGCTATTTTGCTGAGATCATAGGTTGCAGACTATTAGCGATGAACTTCAAAGGCATTAAAGGCAAACTCCGACGTTTCAAGCAGATTTTCGAGGCACATTGGTCGAGTTTTATTGCCAGCCACCCCCGTTATGATACCGCCTATTACCAAGCTGAAATCAATAAGATGCTTACCTGTGGCAGCGAAGCCAATGGCTTTGCCATATTCCAGTGTTTAAGCTGTGGTGAAGGCGAACACAAAGTTCACTTTAGCTGTAAAGGCAAGGCCTGTCCGCAATGTGGTAAACGCTATGCCCGAGATAGTATGACCAAGATTGCCGCCAGACTTTACCCCGGTATTGGTTATCGCCAAGTGGTGTTAACGCTACCAGAGCAGTTGCGAATACCCTTCTATAACCACCCGAATCAGAAGCGCTTATATTCCCGCTTCATGGGATTGGCTCAAGCTTGCCTGGAAGAGCTCATCCAAGGATTGTTTAAAAGTACAGATTACAAAATTGCATCAATAGTTTTTCTTCATACCAACGGACGTAATGGAAGTTACAATCCACATTTGCACGTAATTCTTGGGCAAGGAGCGCTACTTCCGCAGAGGAGTGAGTGGAAAGCGTTTGAACGCTTGTCATTGCGCTCACTTAGGCTGCTTTGGCAAAAGCATCTGTTAGGATTGATAGAAGTAGAATTTGGAGGAATTGAGTCAATTATTAGTGACTTATGGAAGAAGTATCCCGATGGATTCTATGCGCACCCTGGTAATGATCAGCGAGTTCCCACGAAGAGTTACCGTGGCTTGATAAAATATTTGACCAAGTATCTGTCTTCTCCTCCAATCGGTGTGTCGAGGATAGTGAACTATGATGGAGAAGAGGTGAAATACTACTACCAATCGCATCGAACCAAGACAGTGGCTTACGAAACCATAGACGCACAAATTTTCATTGGTCGAATGGTGCAACATATCCTCCCAAAAGGATTTCAGCGCATTCGATATTATGGTCTTCAAGCTACGGCGACATTCAAAAAGTGGTACGAAGTGATAGCCAGGGAGTTGCAGGAGACCTGGTAGATGCTATGATCAGCTATGTTAAACGCATAGCCTATGCTGAATTTTTCGAAGAAGTGGCGAAACGCAACCCTCTGAAGTGTGATTTCTGCGGAGGAATGATGGAATTAGTGCGTTTGACTCATCCAAATCGGGGACTTTTCTTCGATTTATTCGCCTCACCCGACGGCTAGGACAAACACCAAATTGAGTTAACGCAAGGACGCGTTACATGGCACGACGATTGCCCGACAGGATGTCAGGCGATGGTGAGTATAGCTATACTCGCCACAAGCCAGAAGAGACACTACTCTATCAAATTATTGAGCGTTATTGGCCTGAGTTCCAGTTGCATTTGAGTGAGCGAGGCAGTTTTTTGCCTTATCACGTGACTCGTGAATACGAACAATTTCTTCTTTGCGGACGACTTGAACAGGGTTTTTTCCGGATAGCTTGTGAAACCTGTCACCTAGAGAAACTTCTAGCATTCAGCTGCAAAAAAAGAGGTTTTTGCCCCAGTTGCGGAGCAAGACGTATGGCAGAAACGTCCGCTCTGTTGGTGGATGATGTTTTGCCCCACAGACCCATACGCCAATGGGTGCTTAGTTTACCCCTGCCATTAAGATTTCTTCTGGCCCACAATCCACAAGTCATAGAGAAGGTGTTGGGGATTGTAATTCAAGTCATCACAGATCATTTGATTAAAAAATCCGGTCTAAAAAAATCTAAAGCTCAAAGCGGTGCTGTGACGTTAATACAACGTTCAGGTTCTGCTTTAAATCTAAATTACCATTTTCACACACTTTTCATTGATGGCGTTTTTGAGCAAAAAGAAAATTCAGAATTACGCTTCCACCGTGTCAATGCTGCTACGAAAAAAGAGCTGAACTTGATGGCATTGTTGATCAGTCATCGAGTTGGAGATTGCCTTGAGGGTCAAGGTCTTTTAACGCGTGACGAGGAAAATAGCTACTTGAGTTTGGATCTAGACGATGAAGATGCGATGAACGCGCTTCAGGGGCATTCCATTACTTATAGAATAGCGGTGGGGCCTTACCAAGGAAGAAAAGTCTTTACCTTGCAAACCATTCCCGGCTGGGAGGAGGATGATTTAGGGTCGAATCAAGTAGGAAAAGTCGCGGGCTTCTCTTTGCATGCTGGAGTGGCCACCAAGACCCGAGAACGTAAGAAACTAGAGAAACTATGTCGCTACATCTCCCGCCCCACTCTATCAGAGAAGCGGTTATCACTCACCGAACAGGGTAGAGTTAAATATCAGCTTAAGACGCCTTTCACAGATGGGACTACTCATATCATATTTGAGCCCTTGGATTTTCTGGCAAAGTTGGCAGCCCTGGTACCAAAACCCAGAATAAATCTAACCCGCTATCATGGAATTTTCGCCCCTAATAGCAACCTTCGCCCTCAAGTAGTCCCTTCGAAGCGTGGTAAGGGCAGTACCCACAGTGATACAGGACAAAAATTGGACCGTGCCGATAAAAGGCATGAAATGAGCTGGGCAGAACGTCTTAAGCGGGTATTCAAAATCGATATCTCGATTTGTACGCGTTGTGGCGGATCTGTACGGATTATCGCTTGTATAGAAGACCCGATAGTCATTAAGAGGATTTTAGATCATATTGATGCAAAAAAGGGGATGCTTCGTTCGAAAAGTCAGCTGCCAGAACCACGTGCGCCACCACAAATTAGGCTGTTTGATTATGAACTGGAATGATGGTGTAATGCTGCTCAAGGAGGAGAATGGCGAGAACCTTACTGCATTTAAATCGATAATGACTATAAATCAACCGATTTATAAGTGCAGAATTAGTGTAAATCAGTCTCTGTTGTTAT
>JAZFYA010000402.1:0-8099 GCA_036443315.1 Pseudomonadales bacterium | reverse complement strand
CTTGACAGTTTGAACTTGAAATATTGACAGTTTCCTGCGTTCAAGCGCCCTGCCATGAACAACTTACCATAAACAACTTTCCATAGATAAATAAGGGACGCACTCTAAAACCTAAATTTCAATCGCTTTGGGTATAAAAGGTTCAATACTACAGTGACAGTAAAAACTGGATTAAGTTATCCCGTTCGGCTTTGCTCATTTTAATAACCTGTTGCTTTGATGATTCCGCTTCGCCGCCGTGCCAGAGTATCGCTTCCAGTAAGTTTCTTGCGCGGCCATCATGCAGGAAATAGGCTTTGCCGACAACCGTTTCGGTTAAACCAATTCCCCATAACGGTGCAGTACGCCATTCCCTGCCGCTGGCTATAAATTCGGGCCTCTGGTCAGCCAGACCTGCACCCATATCGTGTAATAGCAAATCGCTAAAGGGGGCTATTGTTTGTCGAGATAACCAGTGAAAATCTGACTCGCCGGTGGTGAGTTGCGGTAAATGACAGCGGTGACAGTTGGCCTGCTGAAACAGTTTTTCTCCCCGTATTACCTCAGGATCGGCCGCATTACGGCGAGCGGGTACCGCCAAATTGTGGCTGTAAAAGGTGACATACTGCAGAATATTATCGCTCAGTTCGGGGTTGCCACCGTGGCTTGACTGCAAACACTGGGTTTGTACTGCTCTGCAGTTTTGTTGTGGAAACAGTGAAGACGTGATGCCAAGGTCACCATGGAAAGCCGCTGCATTTTGCTGCTTTAATGTGGCTTGCCCCGCTTTCCAACCAAAACGGCCGATTACGGTTTTGGCTTGTTCGATATCCCATACGCGATTTACCCGCCCGGAAATACCATCCTGGTTGTTATCCTCGGGGTCGGCGTGAGCGAGTAGGGTGCTGTCAGCAATGGCTGCCAACAACCCCAGCCCAATCATCGCCGGAGCAATACGGGCAGAAGTCATAACATCCTCAGCCAGTTCGCCATAGTTTAACTGTTTGATGGTCAGGATCGGGTTTCTCAGACTAACGGTTTCATTATCATGCAGAGTGATAGTTTGCTCGGTATAACTGAGTTGAATTTGCCCCTCAGCGGGCACACCGGGAAGGGTAAAATCTTGAAGTTGCGTTCCGTAGTTAGGTTCCGGGATTACCCCCTGTTGTACTAGCTGCGTTTTTTCCTTTGCAGTTTTTGCCGGCACACTGAGTCGTACTAATAGGGAAACAGCGTTTAAACTGCCGGGCTCCGGTGGATGCCCGCGGCCATCCTTGAGATGACAGTTCTGGCAAGCGTTGGTGTTATAAAGCGGCCCCAATCCATCTCTGGCTGTGGTGGTGGAGGGGGCAATCACCCAGGGGTTGCGAAAGAAACTGTTGCCGACACTAAAATCCAGCTTTTGGCTTATCGGCATATTGGCGGCAGGTTGAGAGAATGCGTGTTGGTTACTGGCCTTAATAGTGGTGCCACCCCCCTGTGCAACGGTGAGGGAGGTAGTGAGTATCAGTGAGCAGCGTAATAAATATTTGTAGAACAAACTAACAAACCTTTGCATAAGTGTTATGATGAACCGACGTTTTTTATCGCTTTGGGTATAGTTGTTATAAAGTGTAATCGGCGCTGTCGGGATTGAGGTTTTCAATGCCGATCGCTTTAGCCACTTTTTCCAGCAATGTTGTTTGAGCAACCAGGGCCTGGATAGAATCGGACACTATTTTTCTTCCATCACGATTACCTTCAGCAATCATTTGGTCAAATTTCACCGGACTGTCTTTGTGTTCGGCAGTATCTACCATGACCTGAATAGCGGCGACAGTGGTAGCAAAAGCGGCTCGAGTTTGTTGATCTAATGTGTTGTTCACTGTGGCGACCAGGCTGGAAAGTGACGGCCCTGTAACAACGGTGCCATCTATACGCAGGTATTGGCCTAAATAAATATTCTGGATGCCGAGGGCGTCATAGTAGTGCGAGAAATGTGTGTTATCACTGAAACAGTCGTGCTCGTCTTCCGATGAATTCGCTTCCAGTGCCACTTTCATGCGCTCTCCCGCTAGCTCTCCCAGTGACAAGCTCCCCATGCCGTAGAGCATTTTGGTTAGACCTTCGGTACTTGATTGAGCGAGCAACCGGGTGCGGTAGTTGGCTTTTTTTTCAGGTGTCTCTTGTTGCCCGATCTTTGGTTGCACCTCCCATTGCTGCGTCATGTTTTCCAGATCGTTCACCAGTAGCTGGATGGCTGCCACAAGATAGGCTACACGGCGATCACAGTTGCCGTTAGTGCAGCCGGTGCCAACAAGATAATCGCTAAAAGGACGCTGGCCTGCTCCTGTTCCGGTGCCGTTTAAATCCTGTCCCCATAACAGAAACTCTATCGCGTGATAGCCGGTGGCCACATTGGCTTCGGAGCCGGCCAGTTCATTTAAGCTGGCTAATATTTCCGGGGTGATGGTGCTTAGGTCTAAAGTGGCGTCGCCGAGATTTAGCTGTGGGCTGGCAATAATATTGGCGGTGGCGCCAACATTGCCCATTTCGTGCTCATAGCTACTGTCCACATAGTCGATTAATCCTTCATCTAGCGGCCAGCCGTTTACCTGACCCTCCCAGTCGTCAACGATGGGGTTGCCAAAACGCAACACTTCACTTTGCTGGTAGGGCACTCGTGCGGCAATCCAGGCATCTTTTGCGGCTTGTTGGGTGTTGGCGTTGGGCTGGTTAATAAAGGCATCGATAGTTTTTTGCAGTGCCTTGGCGGTTATTAATGAGTCCAGATAGATTGCATGGGCTATAGTGGTATAATTTTTCACCACGGATTTTTCGTTAGTGCTGGCAGCCAGGGTAGTAGGCTCAGCAAATAATGCCCCAGCAAACAATACCGCCACTGTTAATAAAGTTGTTTTAGCTAAATACATTGATGGGTCCCGTGTTCATTGCCCTGGTCATCCCCCTATCCATACAATATCATCACCGTTATTGTTGCGGCTTCCATCGTTAATGGAGCGCAGTTTATTCCAAACGAGAATGATTATCAATAACTCGTTGACTGCTTGTTGGGTTCTGTCGAAGCCTATTCAGCCTAGAAAAATCAGTTGAATCTAGGACCTGCCCCGCGACGCGCTTTTTGCGGAGTGTTTCGGGTACTGCGGACGCTTAATGCATTGACTTCTTTATAGATAAAAAGCGCTACCTTCAACACCTTAGATGCCCTCGCTACGATGGACCTGCCCCGTGAGTACAACGAGTGCTTTGGGTATCAACTGATTTTTCTAGGTTCAAGGCGTTAGTGTTATATAACCCTATATTTACTGAAGTCGTTATTGATGAGGGCGTTAATTCATCCTCGGCAAGGTGACTATTCTGAGCTGGTCTGAGTGGGTAAAACGAGGCGACTAGATTTTAGATGAACAGACGATCCGGTTTTTTTAATGTGGGTGTGCTGGCGATTAGCAACGCACTGGCCTTTGCAGCCGCGCCGATGATGATGTTGGTGGGGAGTTTGGTTGGGTCCGAGTTGGCGCCTTCTAAAGATTGGGCGACGCTACCGATTGCGTTAGTGGTCATTGGTACCGCACTGGGGATTGTCCCGGCAACTCAGGCCATGCAGCGTTTGGGGCGTAAGCAGGCCCTATGGTTATTTATGGCGATAGGCGTGTGTAGTTATTTGCTGGCGGGTCAGAGCCTAGCGATCAAAAGCTTTGCATTGTTTTGCAGCTGCTCGGTATTAATGGGTTTTACTAATGCAGCACTACAGCAAATTCGTTTTGCCGCAATGGAGTGTGTTGCGCTGGAGCAGGCGCCAACAGCGGTGTCGGTGATTATGTGTGGTGGTATTGTCGCGGCAATGCTGGGGCCGGAGTTGGGGGTGTTGGGTCGCCACTTGTCAGCGGTGGACTATCAGGGTTCTTTTTGGCTGGTGGCTATTTGTACTGTGGTGGCCGCGGTGCTGCTGTCATTATTTACTCCCGATCGACAGCTAACCTCTACGATGAAATCGTCATCGCGATCAGTTAGTGAATTATTAAAAAACCCAGCCTTTTGTATGGCCGTGGTCAGTGCCGCCGTAGGCTATGTGGTGATGAGTTTTGTGATGACCGGCACACCAATCAGTATGCATCATCACCATGGCCATAGTTTGATGGATACTAAATGGGTGATTCAGTGCCATATCGTTGCGATGTTTTTACCTTCATTGATTTCGCCCTGGTTGTTTCGGCTGATGTCTATTCGGGGCATGATGATTATCGGTTTGGTCTGTTACGGTGTTACCGTGATTATTGGTTTATATGATACGTCGGTAATGGGTTTTTGGTCTCAGTTGGTGCTGCTGGGTATTGGCTGGAATTTTTTATTTGTTGCTGGCACGGCACTATTACCCAGTACCTATTTGGAGGGTGAACAGTTTAAAGCGCAGGCCTTTAATGATAGTGCCGTGTTTTCTAGCCAGGCGGTGGCCGCGCTATCGGCGGGTTGGGCAATGAGTGCAACCAGTTGGGAAACTATGTTATTGATATGTCTTATTCCGATTGGTTTTATGATTTTCATGTTGATTTGGAGTGGTCTAAGTAAAAAATCCGCACCTATGTCACCCTCCGCGAGTCAGTCCACAGAGCGTTAAAGCCGCCTGACAATACCGATTAACTTATGTTAGATGCCTATAGTCCGCTGCCACTCTACTATCAAACGTATAGTTCCATTATGTAATTCCATTATGAACTGTGAAGTTCAGGCACGAGGTAAAGGCAAGAATTTACCCGCATTTTATGATTTTCGTCGCAATGATGAAAAGGTACAGGCTTTATTGTTAAAGCGTTTTGCTAGTCGTATTGGGATTGCGCTAAAGATGCCCAAAACCTCTTCAAGAAAAGTGAATGTTATTAAATCGGTTCCGTCTTTTAATGTTATTTCACATGACTCAGTATCGAATTGTGAGCGGAAAAAAAGGCTTATTCGCTGCGGAAAGAAAAACTATCGTTTGGCGGGTAATCGATCCAATAAGCAATTAAAGCCCGAGGTGTTAACCGCGAACAATCGGATGGGGTTGCCGTCATATCGAGGTTCCCTATCGGACGCGCAAGCGGTCGATGAATATTTACGTGAAAGTTATCAGCACTATTTGTTTAAAATGCTGGAGATTGGTTTGGGTGGGGTGACGTTATCCTACGGAAAGTTTGCGTATTTATTTAATGATCTTAATAGCAAGGGCGTAGGTTTTAGTGAGCGCTTCGAGACCATATTTACTTATCTCAAGCTTGATAAACAAAAAATTGCCGTTCCAGTTAAATCAACAGTCCCAGCGGAGCTCGCGCTGGATGATTGTTATCGACTGGATAATTTACTGCTGTGTTGGTTGGGAATGGATAATTTTATTTTTGTGTCGGAATAGGGGGTGTTGTCTTTGAAATCACTCGCTATGACTATTTATAGTGTTTAGGGCGTAATAAATAACCCTTGAATAGTAAAAATATAAGATTTTAGGTAATAAGTAACCTGTTAAGCTTGCACAACTAAGCGTAAAGGTATACTTTTACCTATAATTACTGATATTAGTTATTTAGAGGTCAAAAAATACCTTTTATGGATTTTTATGCCATGACCAATAGCGCTATTGCTGCCGAGGTGGGTCGGCGCATTGAGCAAATCCGTCTGGAGCGCAATATACCGCAGCAAGTGTTGGCGGCAGAGGTGGGTCTTACCCCCAAAACCTATCGCAGCCTGGTGAGTGGCAAGGGCAAGTTTGAAAATATCATCGCCGTATTACGGGTCTTGGGTTGCCTGGAGTTGGTCGAGCAGTTTATACCTGGGCAGGTTTTTAGTCCTATCGAACAGCTCAAGCTAAAAGGGAAGCAGCGTCAACGGGCCTCCGGTAGAGGCAGTGCGCCAGATAAGAAGCAAGATCTGGACTGGTAATGGAAAATCTTGCGGAAATTACTCTTTGGGGCGAATTAGTCGGTGCTCTGATTTATAACCGGGATTCCCGACTCAGCACCTTTGAGTATGCGCCGGAATGGATAGAGAGCGATGTTGATCTCGCTCCACTGCATATGCCGCTAACAGCACAAAAGTATAGTTTTGCGGCACTCAATTACGCAACGTATAAAGGTTTACCGGCTGTCTTTGCCGATACCTTACCCGATGATTTTGGTAATGCGGTGATTGATGCCTGGTTGGCCAGAACAGGACGGGATGCGGGTTCGTTCACTGCACTGGAGCGTTTGCTGTATTCGGGTAATCATGGCATGGGAGCATTGGAGTATGCCCCCTCGATTAAACCGTCAGTTAATGCTGCCGAGACGATTGAATTACATTCACTCATTAATATGGTGCAAAAAATACTCGATGACCGGGCGGCTGTGGCAGTCACTATCCAGCCAGCGGCAGCAACGTCTACAACTGCAGCTACAACGACAATGACAACGGAAAGCGAAGACGCTTTGGCGGCCATACTGCAGGTGGGCACCTCGGCGGGTGGTGCCCGCCCCAAAGCTCTAATTGCCATCAATAAAGACCGCAGCATTATTCGTTCTGGGCAGATTGATGCGCCGCCAGAATTTGAGCATTATTTGTTAAAATTTGATGGCGTGGAAGAGCATAAAATCAATAGCGAAATTTTTGCTGATCCACAGGGTTTTGGTCGGATGGAATACGCGTATTATTTAATGGCTTGTGACGCCGGCATAGCCATGTCGCCCAGTGAGTTACTGATGGACGGTGAGCGTGCTCATTTTATGACGAAGCGTTTTGATCGTAAGGGAAACGAGAAAATTCATTATCAATCCTTATGTGCAATGGATCATGCCGATTATAAAAAACCCGGTAGCTACAGTTATGAGCAATTATTTTCCGTGGCGCGACAGCTGCGGTTGCCCAGGATCGATGCGATTGAGTTGTATCGGCGTATGGCGTTTAATGTCGTGGCACGCAATCACGATGATCACAGCAAAAACGTTGGCTTTGTGATGAATAGTACTGAGCGTCGATGGCGTTTGGCGCCTGCTTTTGATGTGGCCTATAGCTATAAAAAAGATTCGCCCTGGGTTAATGCACATCAACTGTCGATTAATGGCAAGCGCGATGGCTTTACGCGTGATGATCTTTTAGCCATTGCCGCATTGATTGGGAATTTTAATAAAGAGTCGGCCAGCATTATCGATACAGTGATTGAGGTGGTGTCGCAGTGGGAGAGTTATGCCAGTAAGGTTGGCGTTTTTGATGACTTTAGTCGGGAGATAAAGCGTAACCATCGGTTACACGTTTAAGTTGTGGCGGGGGAATAATCGCCACTATTGTCATGGTATAGCGCGATCCATCATCAACGTTGCTGCATTTATGGTTACTCTCCCGCGAAATAGCCTTTGCTAAGAATAGAAGCGCGTTCCAGCGGTTTGTGTGTAAAACTGTTGTAACGTTGGTGTGTGTATCGGTTAAGGGCACCCCATACCACTACGAAGCAGTAATCACAATGATGTACGAAGTTCAGAAGGCTGTCCGAGAATAGCGACCGTAGCGAGACCAATCAGGCTTGTCCGCAGTAAGTCCATTCTCGGGCAGCCGATGTGCCCATTGATTATACTACTTCGAATTATCCTAGAAATCTCAGTTGAATCTACTGCGAACGCCTAATGTATTGAATCTAAAGCTTTTTTTGGAAATTTTGACCTCGCCATATGGGTGATGCTGCTTTCGACCATAATTTTCAAAAAGACTTTAAGGCTGGTTGAGACTGGTGGTGTAGTCACTTACTCAAATAATGAACCGCCTGAAATAGCAGAAATTGTCGAATAGTAGTATCAACAGTGAATTTTTACACCATCGACCCGATGGCGTTATGCCGATAGCCTTGGTGAAATTATTCCTTAACTGGTGTGGCGCCTGTTCCTGGAATTAGTATAATGCCGCTGGAATCCACCGAGATGCATCGTGGCTCAGAACAATGGTGTATGGTTGGTTGGGAAGGCGGTTCTGCATATTCAAGATATATAAATTGTTTTATTTACTGCTTTGATCAAAAAAGTCGTGGAAAAAAGTCCTGTGCTCTCATACACTCCTTTTTTCCAGCGACCACTGAAATAAATCATAATGTTAAAGGGGTTAGAACGATGAATAAGAAAACACTTACTGCT
>JAZFYA010000401.1:0-2004 GCA_036443315.1 Pseudomonadales bacterium | reverse complement strand
CAGCTCTCTACGAGACGTCATACTCATTGGCTTTTTCATCTAAAACCCTCCAATTTGAAAGAAAGTAGTGTGATTTTAGATGAGGCAACGACCCTTAAATAGTGTGATTTTTAGTGAGGCAATGCGCTGGCAAAACGCTCAGCTAATTGCTGATGGCCAAAGGCGCTATCGGCAATAATTTTCAGGGCGACCTTACGGCCGAAAGATTCCTGGGTAGCCAGAAAAACTGTAGCCATGCCGCCCTTGCCAATTTTTCGGTGAACTTTGTAACCGGGGATTTTCATCGTTGTTGAGTCAATTCGTTTGTCATCAACCGGGAGGCCAGGTCATGTTGCGACCGCCAAGCATATGGAGGTGAATATGGAAGACCGTTTGTCCTGCATCGCCATTACAGTTCATTACCAGCCGGTATCCCTGTTCTGAGATTCCTTCTTGTGCCGCCAATTTTTTTGCTGTGAGCACCATCTGGCCAATCAGCGCACTGTCATCTGGCGCCATATCATTGATAGTGGCAATGTGCTTTTGGGGAATAACCAGGATATGGGTAGGAGCTTGTGGATTGACATCGCGAAAAGCAAGCACTTGCTCGTCTTCATAGACAATATCTGACGGGATGGATCGATTGGCAATACTACAGAATAGACAGTCCATGGTTGTATCTCTCAGCTGGGAAATTATTACAGAGCTTACCCTATCTTTCTGTTAATCTGAACCGTATGTTGAATGAACTGCAGATCGAAAAAACCGCGCAATTAATTGCTGGAGTCGATGCTCTGCTGATTGGTGTTGGGTGATTAGTGCCGGGACAGGCATAGGGCTGGATACAGGGTTAACTAGAAAGGCGTAGAATAACAATTTAGGAGGTTCAATGTTCCACCTGGCTCAATTTAATATTGCACAAGCAAAATCATCAATGGACAATGCGCTAATGGAAGAATTTGCTAATAATTTGGCAAGGATCAATGCACTTGCAGATTCGAGCAATGACTTTATTTGGAGGTTGCAAGATGGAAGTGGTGACGCGACCAGTCTACAGCTGTTTGATGACCCCAACCTTTTAGTTAATATATCAGTTTGGAAATCGATAGATTCTTTGCGCAATTTTGTATACAAGAGTCGGCATGGAGATTTTTTTAAGCGGCGTGCTGCCTGGTTTAATAAAATGGAAAATACGTCTCTGGTTCTCTGATGGATTCCGGCAGGGACGGAGCCAACAATCGATGAGGCAAAACAGCGCTTGGCCTATTTGGGTGAGCATGGTGAAACACCTTATGCGTTTAGCTTTAGAAGGCTATTCGATAGCCCGGCACTGAAAAGCGATACTATCGAGTAGAATCTACTGTGGGCGGTTATCTTGACACAGAGGGTCTTAAAGTGTGATGTTGATAAACTTTCTTTTGTTGTATTGACCGGATAGCCAAGAGCCTAAATCTAAAAAGCGCATTTGCCAGCCATACTTTTTGACAAGAGATTGGTAGGCGTGGCGAATGTCTGCTGGGTGCTCAAGTAGTACTGCGTTGGCGGTAAGCGTATCGCCGAGGGGTTTTCCAGTGATAGTGCAGGGAGCAATGTGTACTTGAGCAAAGTTTCTCAGTCGTTTAACTTTGCCAGCATTGCCAGCGGACAATACAAAATAGCTGCCTTGTTCCCCGGCAAACCAAACCGGAGTGTTGACCATAGAGCCATCTTTTTTACGGGTACCGAGTAAAATGTAAACGGAACTATCAATATCTTTAGACATACTAAGTACTAATAGTGTTAGGGATTAATACATACAGTATAACGAAAAGATTCTATAATTAACCGGTGACTACGGATGGCCAAAAAAGCCTCGTGATAAGGGTCGGAGAAGAATGGCACTGACTTAAGGGCAGCGCTGTTAACGGCTTGCGACGGTAGTATCCCGCCGCCACCCTCGGTAGTCTAACCCCTCACTCGGTTGGAACCCCACGCCCTGGTGAGGGGTTAGACTACCGAGGGTGGCTAGACTGTGCGGTATCCGGG
>JAZFYA010000400.1:0-3097 GCA_036443315.1 Pseudomonadales bacterium | reverse complement strand
AGGGTATCTTTATTTCGTTTAACCTGACCACGATACACATCCTCGATATCTTCTTTGCCCTGCAAATAGGCTTGCAGTTTTTCTTGCATATCTTCATAAGATGTGACAATCACAGCCAAACGCTCTTCCATTGCCTCTCGACCCACTTGTAAAGTATAAGCAATAGCCCTCAAGCGATCTGTTGTCCGTTCATCATTGTTCGTCAGATATGCGTTAAGATTATTTGCAATCGCTTTAAGCCTTTCTTCTGTCTTCGCCGACAACACAAGCAACGTCGGCCCTAGCGCTTCTGTCCTCTGTTTACTGTGCTCGGTCCTCTGATAATATTCTTCCAATATAATATGCGCATTCGCCCCCCCTGCACCAAAGGACGAAATTCCGGCAATACGTGGAGGGTTTTTAGATTGTCCATTTAACTGAATGGTCGGTCGTTTCCAGTCTTTTAGTTCACGCTGCACAATAAACGGGCTTTGCTTAAAATCAATATCTGGATTCAGACGATCCGCATGTAAACTGGGTGCCAGTTGTTGATGCTTAAATTGCAGGAGGATTTTTGTCACGCCCGCAATGCCGGCGGCCGCTTCCAAATGCCCTATGTTGGATTTTACCGAGCCTATCGCGCAGTATTGTTTTACTTGCGTATCCTGCTCAAAGGCCTGTTTCAATCCTGTGATTTCGATGGGATCACCCAATGCTGTCCCGGTGCCATGGGCTTCGATATAACTCAGGGTACGCGCATCCACGCCCGCTTTATTTAAGACTTTACGGATCAATTGCCCTTGTGCGGTAGGATTCGGTACGGTATATCCATGGGTTTTACCACCATGATTGATACTGGTACCACGAATGACAGCATAAATATGATCTTGATCTTTTTCCGCTTGTGATAAGGGTTTGAGTAATACTGCCCCCACCCCTTCGCCAGGCACAAAACCATTACCCCCCTGACCAAAGCTTTTACAGCGTCCATCGCTTGATAACATCTGCTGGGCACAAAGCTCGATATAACTTGATGGATGCAGGTATAAATTCACACCACCGGCAATGGCCATTTCACATTCCTGCCGATGGATATGTTCACAGGCTTCATGAATCGCCGTTAATGAGGCAGAGCACATCGTATCAATCGGCATACTGGGGCCTTGTAAATCCAGTAAATAGGATATGCGGTTGGCCACCGAACCAAACGAGGTATGGGGATAAACCTGTTCACCCTGCTGCCATAACTCAGGGCCATATAAGTTATAACCCGTTTTGGTGATGCCAACAAAAATCCCGACTTGCCTCTTATGGTTTTGGGTTAATTCGGTTTTGGTGTATCCCGCATCTTCGAAGGTTGCCCAACACGTTTCAATAAATAGACGCTCTTGTGGATCCATATTTCGTGCCTCACGAGGCGAAATATGAAAAAATAAGGGATCAAAATCTGCAAATCCATGCAAAAATCCACCCCATTTACTGTAGCTTTTACCTTGTGCCACCGCTTCTTGTTGATCTGCATGAAAAAAACCTTGCAGAGACCAGCGTGCTTCAGGTATTTCCGTAATACAATCTTTGCCTGCTTTTATGTTCTGCCAGTAAGCTTCCAATGTGTCGGCCTGAGGATAGCGGCCACTGAGGCCAATAATTGCAATCGGCTCAGGGCGATTAGGCTTATCGGCCAAGCTTGTCCTATGTCGAGATAATGTTTTCTTTAGCGATACCAGCGGCGGAAATGGATCCTTTAAAGCAAACTCCGTCGTAGTTTTTTCCAAGGTGGATAACCCTTTTTCCGTCAGCCCCGTCCAGTCCATGCACGCTTGTGGATTATCGTTGATCAAATATCGGGTCAAACGCCTTAAGTTAGCGTATTCAAAAAATAACGTTTTTGAGATTTCCCCAAAAATATGGCTCAGCTGTTGATTGAGCTGGGTGATCATAATGGAATCCAGGCCATAATTTTCCCAAGATTCTTCTGCATCTATCTTGGACACCGCGAGTTTAATGGTTTCGCCAAAAAGAATTTTAAGCTGTTGTAAGGTTTTGTCTTCCAGTACCTTGTCTGCGGTATTTTCTTTCCCGTCCGGTTTTAGCATTAATGTGCCCGTCTGAGGACGGAGGACAGAAGCTGGAGGACTAAAGGTGGGGGACTCAGACGGGTTGTTTGAAATCTTTTCTTCAAGCGCTCGAGAAGATAAACCTCTCAGGCTGACACAAATCCTTCCATCATCATCACACAAATCAATATCCAGCTTCTCTACCTTATCCGAGGTTAAGCTACCTTGAACATAACGCACCCAAGCCCACATCGATTCACGGCAAGGATGGATAATCTCCAAGATTTCTAAGGAAAATGGTAAGGTGGGCTGTAAAATCGCTTCTTCACTTAAGACCATCGAAGCCTGTAACGCAGCATCCATTAAACCGGGATGTAACAGATAATCATTTTGCTTAGTTTCAACGGCAGCGGGTAAGCTGAGTTGGGTGAGTAGTTGCTGCTCTCCTTGATGGATAGCCCTTATCCCTTGATGAGAGTCGCCATAGTGAATACCCATCTTAGTCAAGGCACTATAGAGATCGCTTGGTTCTAGCTTGCCTTGCTGCATTTGCCCTTGTAGTTGTGCTATATCAAGTTTAGCCGGCAGTGGCTTATTGCTAAATAGGGCTTTACCTTGGCAGTGGACTGTCTCTTGCTCTGCCTCTGTGCTAGTGATTTCATAGTCTATTTGTTCCCTACCATTTTCAAGTAAGGCATTTGCATACAAGGCGATAGTGACTTGTTTGTTTTCTGTGACAACAATTGGTTGCGCCCAGACGATATTGTGTAACGTCAGGATGGTTGATTCTGGTTGAGTGGGTGTCGCGTGATCTATTGCAGCCCGAGCCATTTCCAGATAAACGACTGCAGGTAGAACTTTTTGCCCCTTCACTTGATGACCCGCGAAGAAGAATTCATCTCCGGTAAAGCTTGAGCTATAGCTTTGCCGGCTTAGATCTGAGGTGTTGCTGTGCAGTAGGGGATGGAGTCGGGTAGTTCCTGTTGCTGTAAATTGTCCATTATCTGTTGTATCTATCCAGTATCTCTCTTTGGCAAAGGGATAGGTGGGTAGGCTGATGC
>JAZFYA010000399.1:0-12702 GCA_036443315.1 Pseudomonadales bacterium | reverse complement strand
ACTGACAATAGGGCTGCTGAACAACAGAATTCAGCACTAGATCCTTCATTTAAACACTCCATGAGCAACTCAAGATAAGGGCTTGGAACCCCCTCCCTTCAGGCTCATTGCTGGATTGGAAAATACTTGCATGGATGCTATGAAAGCAAAGGAATATTAATGGGTTACACACGAGCTAATCAGACCATAAGGTACTTATGTTAAGAGCAGCACTGTTCATTCCCGCAACTTCTGGCGCTGGTGTGAGCTGCCCGCCACCCTCGGTAGTCTAACCCCTCACTCGGTTGGAAGCCCACGCCCTGGTGAGGGGTTAGACTACCGAGGGTGGCTACACTGTATCTAGAATAATGTATCTAGTACTGGGTACCACTGGGGTAGCAGTTCGCACTGCAAGGCCCACCTCAAGGGCGTGGGGTTCTAACCGATAGTGGGCCTTGCAGTGCGAACAGCGGGTTCAAGGATCAGGGTTTATGGCTCCTTAGTATTCAGCCTTAAGTAAGCGCTATTCTAATCAAACCGGATTCACCCTCTGTACTGTATCACTAACGATAAGCTTAGACATCACCACCGGTTGTAAATCCATATTATTACGATTGGCAACAGCATGAAATCTAACTGCCCCTATACCCAGGACGAACCCCAGTACAGCGCCAATAAACGATTGCATATCACCCTGCCACCAGCGTGAAGCCAATATAGCACCAACCAACATCGTGACCAAGGGAAGTAAATAGACCAATAGAGCCCCCATCACCAATACCTGTTCAGGAATACTGATTTCCACTTCGTCATCAATTGAAAAATCACTAGCAGACATATCGCGAAGTAACACCCGCATATGATTACGACGTCCTGTGCCTACTTTGTTGAGCAGACTGTGACCACAACCCTTCTGCACAGAACAACTGTTGCAGGTGCTTTTGCGAATAGTTTCGATCCATAAACAATTGGACTCAATGGCCACAACTCGACCCTTCTCTTTAATCATAAACAAACCGCGAATTGTGAAGTAACCACTGGGTTAATATATAAACTACTGGCTGACTAACACTACCGATTGGGCAATTTGCTGAGCAGTTTGGGGAGGAATTTCTCCCACCACAGTTACTCTATGGGGATGACCCGCCAATAGCAAGGCCCTTGAATAGGCAATGGTAGCACCGTGCCTGGCGCGCCCCTCTACGCCGGTTGCTATCTTGGCGGCATCGATATCCTTTTCCAGGAATACAGAAAACACCGTCAGTCCATCGGTGAATGAAGCCATATCATCAGATACAAACTTCAGGTTAGCAACTGCCGCAGTAAAACCACCCGGCAACCAGTTCACCATCCAGCTTCCCGGGATTATAAATGATTGTTTGGCGTCAGCAGCAGGCTTAATATGCCCAGCGTGGTAGCTATGCTCGGTTCCATTAAAGCGCTCTAACGGTATCAGCTCACCGATACTGATATCAACAAACTGGAAGCGCTCCAGAATCTGGCCTTTAGGATCCAGCAACTCAGAGCGTAGCAACAAGCCAGTTTTTTCATCCAGAGATAAGCGATAGCCAAAGCGGTGGGTATCCTTGGGACTAACCTCCAAACTCACTGCCCTACGGCCAGCGATACGATCCGTACCAATAACAGTAAACTGATAATATTGGCCCACCCCGCCCTGAACTAGAGAACTCTGCTTAAGGTTTTGCTGCCACTGGTAAAAACGTAGCAACTGATGGCCAGGGTGAATACAGTTAAGCTTATGACCACGACGAATAATCTCCCGCTTATCGCCGTCCATATACTCCAAGCGCTCATATTCTTCGCCATCAATAACTGCGTGTGCCATACGTAGGGATTCCATCTTGTCCCTTTGCTGGAAGGTGAAGATGCCCTGATAATTTAATTCACGATGGCTATGGGACATTCTATCGAGTAAAACCCGCGTGGCAGTATCACCAGCTGATACCGGCGCCACAACCAGCGATAACAAGATTGTGATGAGAAAAGACGTATGTTGTTGCAACAATAACCTCATGATCCTAAACTTCATAGCCCTATTCAGATTCAACATTAGTAGGCTCGAAGCTGGCCACACGAGCAAAAGAAATCATACCCTGCCCATTATTTAATGCTGCCTGCTCGGTATGCCGCAGGATATATTTGTCCAAACGCTTTTGCGCTTCTAGGTCCGCAACCGCACGACTGGAGGCAATATCACCGGGCAATTCTGTACTGCGATAAGTAACAAATCCACCAACACCTTCAGAAGCCTGCAGGCTGGTACCCTGCGCCGGATAAACACGGCTAGCCAAGGCTGGCTGGCCGCTAACGGGAGCACTCAAACCCGGATTAGTCTGATTAAAACTCTGCATACCCACAACCACAACCATAGTCACAGAAGCGGCTACAGCAAAACCCACTACAGGCTTCAGCCAGGGGGATGAAAAGAATGACGAAGATTTCTCAGTCACCACTGGCACAGACTCATTGCTGATAACGTCGCTGACTTGCTGGACAATATTCAGCTTTCGAAATTCAAAATTCTGCCCGTTGTTTTTCATCACATCCCTGACGAGATGGTATCGAGACCAGGTCTCATTTACCGTTGCTCTTTGCCCACTGGATACATTCGATAATAGCCGATGTAATTCCAGTTCATCGGCCTCACCATCCATTAATGCAGACAGTGACTCTCGCAACTGATTGCTCATTTAACTACTCCACTTTTAAATCATTTATCATTTAATCATTTTTAACTTTGTCATGTTTTCACTAGGCTATGTTTTCACCAAACTCAGAGGTTTTTCCACCTCATCACCAAAAATCTGTTTTCGCACTTGCTTATCGATTGATTCTCGAGCCCGGAAAATTCTCGATCGCACCGTACCCACTGGGCACTCCATCACATCAGCGATATCTTCATAACTAAGACCATCAAACTCGCGAAGTGTTACCGCAGTACGCAAATCTTCTGGCAACTCTTTAATCGCAGTGTCGACCACCCGTTTTAGTTCCTCGCCATAGAGAGCATTTTCCGGATTTTCGATATCTTTTAATGGCGACTCCGCTTCAAAATGCTCTGCATCTTCCACATAGATATCCGTCGCCGGAGGTCTGCGACTACGAGCCACCAGATAATTCTTGGCGGTGTTGATAGCGATCCTGTATAACCAAGTATAAAAAGCGCTATCACCGCGAAACTTCGGTAAAGCGCGAAAAGCTTTGATAAAGGCTTCCTGAGCCACATCCTGAATCTCGTTGGTATCGCGGATATAACGGGATATCAAGCCAAAGATCTTATGCTGGTACTTCAACACTAATAAATCAAAGGCTCGGTTATCACCTTTTTGTACCCGCACCACTAGCTGCTGGTCAGATTCCTGAGCAGTCGTCATTTAACCCCTCCGAACCCACAGTGCTACATTTTGGTCCTGCAACTTCATTTTGTCTGGTCTGTAGACCATCATCCCTGTCATAAGTTCTTCTCATAAGCCTCTGAAAATGAGCTTCTGGATAGGCCGCCACATCGTCATAATAAATATTGCGCTTTAGCCATTGCATATTGCCATAACAACTTTTTACAAAGTTGCCTAGTTGGTTTTTCTAGATATTGAAAACTGAGAACCTTGATATTGGCAAAAGTTCAGCTAAGTGTCAGATTTTTCTCCCGAAACTCTAAACTCTAATTTTTCTCAATGAAAGTGCCACAAGACCGAAACTCAGGTTTATACTACATGCACATTGAGCACCACCTGACCCAAATAGCACTCACTTAGGCCGAACAACAGAGCCTTGAATCCGCTGTTCTAGTGGTGCCCGGATACTACATTATCCTGGATACATTACCCCAAGAGGTTGTAGCCATCTTGGGTAGTCTAACTCCTCACCAGGGCCTGGGGTTCCAACCGAGGGTGGAGGGATGACGCGCAGGCATCAGAGGTCGCAAGCCATAAACAGCGCTACCCTTAAGTATCCACCTGGCCCTATTATAGATAACTATTTTCACTTTATAGACTATTGACAATAATTGGCAATGAACAAACACTACCAACATGATGTGTTAGTAATCGGCAGCGGCGCTGCAGGTTTGACCCTGGCCCTACAATTAGACAGCCAACTGCAGGTCGCTATTATCTGTAAGGGTGACCTGAATGAAGGATCCACCTATTACGCTCAAGGTGGGATTGCAGCAGTACTGGATAACAGAGATAGCATTGACTCCCACGTTGAGGACACCCTCACTGCAGGCGACAATCTCTGCCATCTTGACACAGTACAATTTACCGTCGAACACAGCCGCAAAGCCATCGATTGGCTGGTTGATCAAGGAGTAAAGTTCAGCCGCAATACCGACGAGCAAAAGTCCTTTCACTTGACCAAGGAGGGTGGCCATAGCCAACGACGAATTATTCATACGGCCGATGCTACTGGCCGCGAAGTTTCAATCACCCTCACCCAACAAGCTATAAACGCCGATAATATTGAGCTCTATATCCAGCGAGTCGCAGTAGACCTGATTGTAAAAGAGGGCCGCTGTCAGGGGGCCTATGTCCTGGATCGTAAAAACGACCACGTCGATCTGTTCAAAGCTCGGTTTGTGGTATTGGCCACCGGTGGTGCCAGCAAAGCCTATCTCTATACCAGTAACCCGGACGGTGCCAGCGGCGACGGCATTGCCATGGCGTGGCGAGCGGGCTGTCGGGTGGCCAATATGGAATTCAACCAGTTTCACCCCACTTGCCTCTACCACCCTCAAGCAAAGTCTTTCTTAATTACCGAGGCAATCCGCGGCGAAGGCGGAAAATTATTACTCCCCAATGGTGAACGCTTTATGACACGCTTCGACAAACGAGGCGAATTGGCACCTCGGGATGTTGTCGCCCGCGCTATCGACCACGAAATGAAGCGACTGGGAAGCGATTGCGTCTATCTGGATATCAGTCACAGATCCGCTGACTTTTTGCTAAATCACTTCCCCACAGTAAAAGCTCGCTGCTTGGAATTAGGTATTGATATTTGTCGCGACCCCATTCCCGTAGTACCCGCTGCCCATTACACCTGTGGCGGTGTGATGGTCGATACCCACGGCTGTACCGATATTGACAATTTATACGCTATCGGCGAAACCTCATTTACCGGCCTCCACGGAGCCAATCGTATGGCCAGTAACTCGCTATTGGAGTGTATGGTTTACGGCAGTTCTGCAGCAAAGGATATTTTGGCCAAACAGGCCTCCGTGCCAGCCTCGTCAGCTGTTGCCGATTGGGATGAATCCCAGGTAACCAATTCCGACGAAGATGTAGTGATCTCCCATAACTGGGATGAGTTAAGACGGTTTATGTGGGATTATGTCGGTATTGTTCGCACCGACAAGCGCCTGCAACGGGCACTGCGACGAGCCGAGCTGTTACAACAGGAAATCAGTGAATACTATCGCAATTACAAGGTATCTAACGACTTGCTTGAACTACGTAATTTGGCCATGGTAGCAGAGTTGATTATCCGTTCGGCAATGTCACGGAAGGAAAGCCGGGGACTGCACTATACCCTGGATTACCCGGAGGTATTGCCTGAAGCGAAGGATACTATTCTGATACCGAATGCTGGACGTTCAAGTCTAGTTCCAACCGGCAATGCCACACTCAGTATTGTTAGTACTTTGCCATGATCGTGGATTGAGAGTCTACACCCCTGACGCTGCACACCCAACTCTAGGAGGCTCTGCTGTCCCCGACCCGAATGGCACTTACTTAAGGGCAGCGCTGTTAACGGCTTGCGACCGTAGTATCCCGCCGCCACCCTCGGTAGTCACTACCCTCACTCGGTTGGAACCCCACGCCCTGGTGAGGGTAGTGACTACCGAGGGTGGCTAGACTGTGCGGTATCCGGGTGCCACTGGAGTAGCTGTTCGCAATGCAAGGTCTCGCTAAAGGGCGTGGGATTCCAATCGATAGTGGGCCTTGCATTGCGAACAGCGGGTTTAAAGCTCCTCAGTTATAGCCTTAAGTAAGTGCCATTCGTCCCCGACCCTTTTCGACCACTTTTTAACCACAACATGCCAATCAGTGCTATTATCAATAAGTCGTTTACAAAAAATAGTGGCTCTCACTATTAAATGGAGGTCCAGATGCCTGACGGAATTAGCAGCACTACCACTCAAACACCCCCTGTTCAGCCACCTCCACCTCCACCCCGAAAGGAGGATGAAGTCAATCTGGAGCAAGAACAGAAACAGACACCGCGGGCTGAAGCCCCGCAAGAAAACGAACGACCTGAAGAACGTCAGCCTAGTGCGGATGAACGGGTTGGTACCCAGATTGATACAAATGCTTGAATGATAGGGGTAACTTTGTTGCCCCCCCCTTTTGGAGCGCTAAATTGCACTGATGGCGAGATCTGCGCCATAGATGGGAAGTATTAGCAAAGCCATCAGTTGTCAATTATCCATCAGCTCTCATCGCCACAATCAGGCTTATCCGTAGTAGGTCAGTCTATTCTCGGACAGCCATCTGAATATATATCAGAAAACTCAATTAAATCTAGGGCCTGCCCCGCGACGCGCTTTTCGCAGAGTGTTTTGGGTACTACGGACGCCTAATACATTGACTTCTTATAAATGAAAAGGGGGATTTTGACCTTATCGTATGGGTGAGACACCGAATGGCCACGACGCTACGCGGGGTGGGCTCTACTGCTTCGACCAAAATTTCCAAAAAAGCTTTATCTTCAACACCTTAGATACCCTCGCTATAATTCAGCTGGGTTTTCTAAGATAATACATCACCATCGGTTGCGCAATTCACGCAATTTTAGAAACACGGTTTTTGGGTCTGGCCGTTCAGGCAAATCAGGGAAGTCCTCGCGCAGTTTAGCGATGACGGAGGGTTTGTGCAGGCGGAAAAACGTATTGATTTCCTTTTCCAGCGCTAAGGTCGACACCAGTGCCGCAGCCGGATTCTGATCTGAGACTTGTTTCAGTAGCACCTCTGCTCGCGAGTTGCCGGGTTCGCGAGCTAGGGTAAACTGCAGATTGTTGCCAATATAATCATGCCCCGGATAAATGCGGGTATTATCAGCGAGCTTGACTAACTGGGTGGCAAAGGTATCGTAGAGTTCATCCGGATGACCTCCATTGTGGCAGTTACCCGCGCCAGCATTAAACAGTGTATCCCCACAAAACAGGGCCGGTTCATCGGTCTGCGATAACAGACAGATATGGCTCATGGTGTGCCCTGGCGTATCCAGCGCGAGCAACTCAACAGTGCGTCCCACCTTAATGACATCGCCAGCAATCAGGCCAACATCAATATCGGCAATGCCGTGTTTGGCGTTGTGGTGCGCCAGGAGTTTTGCCCCCGTAGCAGCAATCATTGCTTGATTACCACCGGTGTGGTCACCATGTTCGTGGGTGTTCAGTATCTGGGTGATGGTCCAACCATGTCGTTTGGCGGTGGCAAGGCATTGTTGATGGTCGAGCGGGTCGATGGCCAGAGCTTCACCGGTTTCTGGGCAAGCGATTAGATAATTAAAATTGCGAAATGCATTAGCCGTCCATATCTGTTCAACAATCACGCTGCTGAGCCTCGGCTCGGATATGGTTTAGTGGTGATGGCATTATCGCTCAGTGCTGATATCCGCTGAGAGCATCCGTCTTTGTCGCCATAATAAAATCATTAAGATGCAAACCGTTAATTTTATGAGTCCACCATGTAACCGTTACTTTTCCCCATTCAGTGAGAATTTCTGGATGGTGGTCTGCCTCTTCTGCAATCTCACCCACCTGATTGGTAAACGCGATGGACTCAGCGAAATTGCGGAATAAGAACTTCCTGCGTAAGCGACGAGTACCCTCCGCCCCAAACAACTCCCAATCGGGAATTTCAGCGAGTAACTGTTGGCAGTCCTCTGCACTGACTGGTGGGGCACCTGTCTTGCAAACATCGCATTCCATGTTAGATAATTGAGTCATTTCATTGCCTCCGGCGTCGCTCAAACACAGCGTCATTACAGTTATCTGGTTATACTCCTACCTAACATTTTATCAACTAGTTCCTTGGTTAGGTGCTTACTTTTAAAAGCCTAAATAGCCATAAATCAAAGCACTATACGACGGATATCCGCCAATACTTCCAATAGATAAGTAAAGAAACGTCCCGCATCACCACCATTTATTGCTCGGTGATCATAAGATAAAGATAGCGGTAGCATCTTCCGCGGCACAAATTTATCACCATTCCAGACAGGCTTCACTGCCAGCCTTGAAACACCTAAAATAGCTACTTCAGGCGCATTAACAATTGGCGTAAACCCTTGTCCGCCAATACTGCCCAAACTAGATAGTGTAAAACAACCACCCTGCATTTCTGCTGGTTTTAATTTTCTATCTTTGGCCTTCTGCGCTAATTCTGCAATCTCTGCGACCATATCCCAGATAGATTTTTTATCGACATCGCGCACTACAGGAACAACCAAACCGGCAGGCGTATCCACCGCCATACCGATGTGAGCATACTGTTTATACACCCTATGCTCACCATCAGTATGCAGCGACGCATTAAATTTTGGATGAACCTTTAATGCCACAGCACAGGCTTTTAGTATAAACGGCAGCGGCGTGATTCTTACTCCCCGCTGTTCCGCTTCAGCTTTCAACGACTGACGAAATTCTTCCAGTTCAGTAATATCAGCATCATCAAATTGTGTCACATGAGGAATATTCAACCAGTTGCGATGCATATTGGCTGCAGTCAGTTTATGTATCTTAGTTAAAGGCTCAACCCTAACATCACCAAACTTGGCAAAATCCACTTCTGGGATCGCAGTAATACCGACACTCTGAATGGGAGAAGCTATCGTAGTAAGAGCGGTTTTGATAAAGGCTTTTAAATCGTCCTTGCCAATACGCCCCTTGGGACCAGATCCTTTCACCTTACTCAAATCAGCACCCATTTCACGGGCCAGTCGGCGTACAGCAGGTCCGGCATAGATACCGGACTGAGCCGATGTTTGGGCCCCTGGGTCAACCTTGGCTTCAGGCTGAGCAGAGGCAAAGCTTGGTGTAGGGATGTCTGGTTGCTGGTTCTGTGTTAAAGGGGCAACCACTGTCTCAACTACCTGATTGGCTTGTACAGCAGGTGTCGCAGCGTTTGCATCAACAGCAGCTACCGATACTTGCATTTGCAGAAGTTCCACACCTTCCGAGACCTGATCACCTTCCTGGATTTTTACTGAGACCACCTTACCCGCCCTAGGTGCGGGTACTTCCATCGAAGCCTTATCAGTTTCCAATACGACAAGTGAATCCCCCTCTGCAACTTCATCCCCAATACCAACACAAACTTCAATAACATCTACACTGTCAACGCCACCTATATCGGGAATATTAATAACCTCGATCGATGTGGCAGTTTGCTGATGAGCTACATTCCTAGATTCAAGAGTGGGTTCAAAAGTAGGTTCAGGGGTAGACTCGGGAGTAGATTCATACTCAGTTTCAACTATTTTATCCTGCTGATCCACCACAGCCCCTTCTACAACGCCTTCTTCAGAAGAGCTTTCTGCTATCGCAGCTGTTTCCAGTTCCAGAATGACATCACCCTCCGACAAGGAGTCACCTGCAGAAATTTTTATCACGTTTACTGTACCCGCCAAAGGTGAAGGCACTTCCATTGATGCCTTATCCGATTCCAGCACTACCAGAGATTCTTCTTCAGCCACTTGATCCCCAATAGCTACGCAGATCTCGATAACCTCTACCCCTTCTGCGCCACCTATATCAGGGACTTTTATAATTTCTATACTCACATTGTTTTCCTAAAATTATGTGGGACTAGCCAGTCATTTAATAGATCACCGGGCTATGCTTATCATTGCTTATGCCAAATTTTTTGGCGGCCTTGGTCGCTATTGAAGCCTCAAGACACCCCTCATCTACCAAAGATCTAAGTGCAGCAAGCACAACAAAATAGCGATCCACCTCAAAATGATAACGCAGTTTCGCCCGGGTATCAGAACGCCCAAAGCCATCAGTACCTAGAACTCTATATTGACGACGTATAAAAGGGGCTATTTGTTCACCATAGGATTTCATATAATCTGTGGCACAGATAACCGGCCCCTTATGACCATCCAACTGCTGACCCACAAACGATATTCGTGGTGCTTGCTCCGGATTCAACAAACTCCAGCGATCACATTCCATACCCTCGCGGCGTAACTCATTAATACTGGTCATACTCCAAACATCAGCATCAACATCAAACTCATCGCGCAATATAATGGCCGCTTCAAGGACTTCTCTTAAAATAGCACCACCACCCATCAACTGTACGGTATGGCTCTTCTTGCCTTTTGCTTCTTCTAACAGATACATCCCTTTAATAACGCCGTCTTCACAACTTACAGGCATATCGGGGTGATGGTAGTTTTCATTTTCAACAGTGATGTAATAAAAGCAGTTCTCCTTGTCAACGTACATACGCTTGAGACCATTCTGAATAATTATGGTTAGCTCATAGGCATAGGTTGGATCATAGGAAACACAGTTAGGAATCATATTCGCCATTAACAAACTGTGTCCGTCCTGATGCTGTAAACCTTCTCCATTTAATGTGGTGCGGCCTGCTGTACCCCCCAATAAAAATCCCCGCGCCTGAGCATCACCGGCAGCCCAGGCCAAATCCATAATGCGCTGAAAGCCGAACATAGAATAAAAGATATAAAAGGGAATCATCGGATAAGCATGATTACTGTAGGAAGTCGCCGCCGCTAACCAAGCGGAAAACGCACCAGCCTCATTGATACCCTCTTCCAGAATTTGACCCTTTTTATCCTCCTTGTAATACATAATCTGGTCAGCGTCATGGGGGGTATAGCGCTGTCCCTGCGACGAATAAATACCCAACTGGCGGAACATCCCTTCCATACCAAAAGTGCGAGCTTCATCGGGAACAATCGGTACTACACGTTGGCCAATTTTTTTATCTTTAGTCAGCGTGGATAGTGTTCTAACGAATGACATCGTGGTCGAAATTTCACGCTTACCGCTACTTTTTAACTGACTCTTTAAGTCATCCAGGCTAGGAACTTCCATAGCATCAAAATCAGCCTTTCTGGCGGGAATAAATCCGCCTAGTTTTTCACGGCGCTTGCGCATATAGACCATTTCGGGACTATCGGGTGCCGGTCGATAATAGGGAACATTTTTCAGCTCATCATCGCTAATGGAAATAGCAAACCGATCACGGAATTTTTTTAGGTCTTCTATATCAAGTTTTTTCAGCGAATGGGTTTCGTTCTGGGCTTCGCCAGAAGCGCCCATACCGTAACCCTTAACAGTCATCGCCAGCACTACTGTTGGTTGATCCGTATGTTCGACGGCCTCGGCATAAGCCGCATAGACTTTATAGGGATCGTGACCACCACGATTCAGGTACATAATGTCATCGTCGGACAAGCCTTTAACCAACTCCAGCAGCTCAGGATATTTTCCGAAAAAATGTTTTCGAGTATAAGCGCCACCATTAGCTTTATAGTTTTGTAGTTCACCATCGCAGACTTCGTTCATGCGTTTTTTTAACAAGCCAGTAGTATCTTTTTCTAACAGGGCATCCCAGTGACGACCCCAAATAACCTTGATTACATTCCAGCCAGCACCACGGAAAACCCCTTCCAGCTCCTGGATGATTTTACCGTTACCCCGTACCGGACCATCCAGTCGCTGCAGATTGCAGTTAACCACAAAAATCAGGTTGTCGAGCCGCTCTCGACCAGCCAACGAAATCGCACCTAAAGATTCCGGCTCATCACACTCACCATCACCAAGAAATGCCCAGACTTTGCGTCCAGTATGATTAACCAGCTCACGACTCTGCTGATACTTCATCACATGGGCTTGATAGATTGCCTGTATTGATCCCAAGCCCATCGATACGGTGGGGAACTGCCAGTATTCCGGCATTAACCAGGGGTGTGGATAGGAGGACAATCCATTACCACCCACCTCCCGCCGAAAATTATCCAGCTGTTCCTCAGTTAAACGTCCCTCTAGATAGGAACGGGCGTACATACCCGGCGCACTGTGGCCCTGGTAGTAAATCAAGTCACCGGGCGAATTATTATTGCCATGGAAAAAATAGTTAAAACCAATATCATAAAGTGTGGCCGCCGAGGAAAAAGAAGAGATATGTCCACCCAGGCCATCGTCGTTATCATTGGCACGCATGACCATCGCCAGGGCATTCCAACGAATTAACGAACGAATACGGCGTTCCATAAATAGATCACCGGGCATACGGCGCTCATGGGTGGGCTTTATGGTATTGCAAAAAGGGGTGGTAATAGCTGAAGGCACTTTGCTACCGGACTGGGCCGCGCGCTCAGTCATGGTTTTTAATAGAAAAGTCGCCCGCTCTGAACCGCCCTCCTGCCCAATCACATCATTCAATGCTTCAAGCCACTCAGCCGTTTCCGTAGGATCATTGTCCTGCATATTTCTCCCCTAAATACGACTTGGTAGCCAATGCCGCCAAGCCATATAAAATTGTTTAATCTATACCCAAAGCGATTGAAATTTAAGTTTTAGAGTGCGTCTCTTATTTATCTATGGAAAGTTATTTATGGAAAGTTGTCTATGGCAAGTTGTTCATGGCAAGGCGTTTGAACGCAGGAAACTGTCAATATTTCAAGTTCAAACTGTCAAGTTCAAACAACGCAGCCATGGAC
>JAZFYA010000398.1:0-8849 GCA_036443315.1 Pseudomonadales bacterium | reverse complement strand
CCGCAAGGAAAGCTGACGCTTACAATGGGTGTTAATGAAGCCGTAGAAAATGAAATCATGCACTATCTTGGCGCTCTAGGCGCAACAAGATAAATCGATTATTAATCGATTTATGAAATGTTAGGGTTTACCGAGATCAAAGACAGATTCGAAGAGAGCAGCAAAAAAGAGCGAATCTACAGGAAAAAACATGTCCTATAAGGCCATTGTCATTGGTGTGTCTGCCGGCGGAGATGAATACACTGGCGCAGATCATTCCTAAACTTCCTGAGACCTATCCTCTACCCGTAATGATAGTGCAGCACCGCCTGCATGATGCCAATGAATATCTAGTAGAGCATTTGCGCAACCTGTGTGACCTTCAAGTTAAAACCGCCGAATCCAGGGCGGCTATACAAGCACCCTGTGTATACATTGCGCCTTCCGGATATCATCTGCTAGTTGAGAGAGATAGATCCTTCAGTTTGAGTATCGATCCTAAGGTCAATTACGCCATACCTTCAATCGACGTTCTTTTTGAAACAGCTGCAGACGCTTATCAGGAGAAACGGGTAGGTGTAATTTTGACCGGCGCCAATTGCGATGACTGCCGTGGGCTAGAAAGCATAAAAAAATACGGTGGCTTATCTATCGTTCAGGACCCAGCCACAGCAGCGTCATCCTACATGCCAAGCGCTGCCATTAATATCGCAGAAGTTGACCATATTATTCCTTTAAATGAGATAGGCATTTTCCTAAAGTCGATAGCTAATTGGAGCCAATAATGCAGGAAGAAAAACCGAAAATATTAGTTGTTGACGACATACCGAAGAACCTTTTGGTCTACGAAAAAATTCTTGCGCCACTGAGCCTGCATATTGAAAAAGCGTCGTCTGGACAGAAAGCCCTTGAAGTCGCTCACCTTCACGATTTCTTTCTCATCCTGATGGATGTACAAATGCCCAATATGGATGGCTTTGAAACGGCATCCTTGATACTTGGTCATCCACAGACACAGCACATTCCCATTATATTCGTTACCGCCTATTCCAGGGATGAAGCCTTTGAATTCAAAGGCTATGAAAGCGGGGCCGTTGACTACCTGGTAAAACCCATCAATGATCAAATCCTGAAAAGTAAAGTGTTGTTTTTTTTACAATTATGGAAGCAGAATAAAATGTTATCTGCCAACAATGAACTCCTGCTGCGACTTAACCAACAGCTGACTCAAACCACCGAGGATTTAGATAAATCCATCTCTGTTGCTGAAGCGGCAACAAAATCCAAAAGCGACTTTCTAACGACCATGTCCCATGAGTTGCGCTCACCCTTGAATTCCATTTTGATATTGTCGCAGCTGTTGTGCGAAAATAAACAAAACACATTATCAGCGCATGAGGTTCAATCTGCCACTATTATTCACAATAGTGGCAAGGTGCTATTACAGTTGATTAGCGACATATTAGACCTGGCCAAAGTAGAAGCAGGGATGATCGTTATTGAAGTACAAGCCTTTTCTCTACAGAACCTTTTAGAGAACCTGACTTCTCAGCTGACCCCTTTAGCCGAAGAAAAAAACTTACCGTTGGTGATCGATATCGCCGCCGATGTACCCACCACTATACAGACGGACCCGCTACGTCTTGGCCAGATTTTCACAAACCTGGTGTCTAATGCCATCAAATTTACCCCTGACGGCCAAGTCACTATCAAGGTTACATCGTTAAGTCACACCCAAATTTCCATCAGTGTTAGCGATACAGGCATTGGCATTAAACCTGAAAACCTTGACAGTATCTTTGAGGCCTTTAAGCAAGAAGATTCCACTATTAATCGACGCTTTGGTGGCACGGGATTAGGACTGAGCATATGCCTCAATTTGATTCGATTATTAGGAGGCGATATTCAAATCTCCTCTGAAGTGAGTAAAGGCAGCTGCTTCACTATAGAGCTACCCATCAATATAGAGCTACCCATCAATCTATCGCGGGATGAAAGGATCACAGAACCTCTGCCCAACCCCGCCGGCAACAGCGAGGCGCAAGGCCATCGAGATTTCGACAATAACAACGAGCCTGCTGTGGTGCAGCTAAACAGCAGCTCGCCACAGTATCCCCTTAAGCTGCCAAATACAGAGCCGCTACCTACTGGTGAGCTAAGCAACAAAACCGTCTTATTAGTTGAAGACGATGCGCACAATATCTTTAGCTTAATGGCCGTTCTCGATGAGTATGGCATCGATGTACAAGTTGCTGAAAATGGACAGATCGCGCTGGACAAGTTAGCGCAGACCAATCTGCCCGACATCGTACTGATGGACCTGATGATGCCGGTCATGGATGGTTATGAGGCTATTCAAAAGATTCGTGAAAATAGTCTGTGGCAATCTCTGCCAATTATCGTGCTAACAGCTAATAGCATGAGCAGTGATAAGGAATTGTGCCTAGAGCTTGGCGCCACAGACTACCTGAACAAACCGATTGATGTTGATCAACTGATCTCTAAAATGACGCACGCCATTGCCAGCTAAAAGCTGGTGTCACCAAACTCTCCCTGGGTATAGAAACTAAAAATGAGACCCATCATAGTCCTTTGTATCAGCTATAAAAAATGGTTCAGAGTGAGAAGTAAGTTATACACCCTATTCCCCTGATCAGGTGAATTTATTGGCTTGGGTAAAAAAACGTTATGTTATTAATTACTTACTAACTTCACATTGTATAGCGTCAAGAAGAATATTATTGTAGGCAGCCAGAAAAAATATTCCCCCAAGTAATTAAAATTTCTGGGAACGACAATACAATGTCTATGCTCAGTTAGTATTTGATTTATACTATTTAGAATATCTGTAGAAAAATGTCGTGGGCTCATGATGGACCAAGCCGCAAAAGTTTTAATTGTAGATGATAAGGACGCCAACCGCCACTCCATTGAGTGTATCCTTCGCCCCCTAAAACTATCCACCCATCATGCCTGCTCTGGGGCTGAGGCTTTACATAAAGTCCTGCAATCTGACTATGCCATCATTCTATTAGATGTGGTCATGCCCAATATTAACGGTTATGAAACCGCACGTCTTATTCATAACAACAAACAGTTTAAGCATATACCTATCGTAATGATTACTGCCCAGTGCCACTCTGTAGATCAGCAACATAAAGCCTATGAAGCTGGCGCTATTGATTATATTACTGAGCCTATTGACCCCGTTACACTGGTCAACAAAGTCAATCAGTTTATTGAACTCTATCGACAGCGGCTCGCCGCCAAAGTCGCGCAGATGGAACAGGAACAAGTCGCCAATAGGATGCAGGCGCTATTAAATTCTGCCGGGGAAGGAATTCTTGGTATTGATTTGACCGGTAAAATTAGTTTTGCTAACCCAAAAGCCTGCGATATTCTTCACATTGACCATCAACCTTTGTTATGTAGCCATTTACAGGATTTCTTACCTTGCCACTCACCAGCCCCTTCTGACTCTATCGCTCCCGACTGTTTCGATGACAATGAGGACTCACTAGGCATTGTGGAGATTTTAAACAATGGTGATCATTTTACAACCTATAAACAAAGATGGATATCGGCCTTAGGAGATAAATTTTTCGTGGAATTCAGCAGCGGAGAAACCAAAGGCAACGACGGGAAAACTAACGGTGCAGTAGTAATGTTCCAAAATGTTAGTGAGCGTAAATCTATCGAAGATAAGCTAATCTATTTAGCCAACTTCGACCCTATGACAAACTTAGGTAATCGCGCCTATTTTTACGATGCGCTTGAACGGGATATCGCTCGATCTAAACGCACAAAAAGCACTCTCGCATTGCTCTTTCTAGATTTGGATCATTTCAAAGATATTAACGATAGCCTGGGACATGATGCAGGCGATCAATTTTTGCGTGAAACCAGCCTCATAATTTCTGCGAGTATACGCACAGGCGATATCGCTGCCAGAATTGGTGGAGACGAATTTGCCGTTATTTTACATGACATCCATTCGATAGCCGCCACCATTAAGGTCGCAGAAAAAATAATAAAAAACATCGGACGGCCGATTACATTGCGAGGCAACAGTCTTACTACCAGCATCAGTATTGGTATCGCCATTTATGATCAGTTCGAATTATCGATGGAAGAACTAGTCAAGTCGGCTGATATCGCTTTGTATGCGGCCAAGAATGATGGCAGAAGCATGTACAAATTTTTTAACCCCAGCATGCAAAAACAAGCTGAAGAAAAAAATAGAATTATTCTTGCTCTACATGAGGCGATTAGCAATAATCAACTTTCAGTCTATTATCAACCTAAACTCTCCAGCAGTTTAGATAAAGTTGTCGGTCTTGAAGCATTGTTACGATGGACAACCACTGATGGAAAAAGTATATCGCCTGCAACGTTTATTCCCATTGCTGAAGAATCCGGAAAGATTCATGAGCTTGGAACCTGGGTTTTTATGCAAGTCTGCCAACAAATCGAACGTTGGCGCTGCTTGCCAGGGTTTGATGACCTTGTTGTTTCTGTCAATGTTTCAGCACATCAACTTCAAATGGGAAATCTCCACCTGCTAGTTAAAGATACATTGAACAATTATGGTTTTAGCCCCAAACATCTTGAATTCGAACTCACCGAAACGGCCATCATGAAAGACCCAACTACCTCGGCTAAGCGATTACAGGCCATACAAGACCTTGGTATTAGCATTTCGATTGATGATTTTGGAACTGGCTATTCCTCATTAAATTATCTCAAGCGGCTCCCTATCGACGTACTCAAGATAGATCGTTGCTTTATCAAAGATATTGGCCATGATAGGCACGACGAAGAAATCATTAAAATAGTGGTCGCCATAGCCAAGACGATGGACATTGATGTAATCGCTGAAGGGGTAGAAACTAAGCAGCAGCTCGCCTTCCTATCCTCCATTGGTTGCGATCTTGGACAGGGTTATTTCTTTAGCAAAGCTTTAGATAGCGAGGAAACAACTCAGATGATCGAAAATATTGACACCGTCTATCAATCGCGCTTTATTGAGTTCCATGCTTATATGAGAGAAAATAATATTCAGCCTCTAGTGAACCATCTGCTTCACTAATGGAGGCCAGTAATAATGTGACCAGGGAGATAATACGTTATCAGCCTAAATTAGAACACACTATGATTCACCTTATAGCGCTCTCAGCGACAAATCGCCTTTCAACCGAAGTTCTATTCCATGTCTTAGAGTGAAAGATCACAACGGTGACTTGTCCATAGTAAGCAGTGAAGGGCAAGGCAGCTGCTTTACTCTTTCACTCCCAATGACCGGATAAGGGCACACATCGGCACGTTCACTAACACGCTCAGGGGTCACCATGAAAAAAGTAGTGCTAATTGATGATAATGTTGAATTTAATGCCACATTAAAAGAGTTTCTGGAACTTGAAGATTTTGAAGTTATCAGTGCATTCGATGGTACACAAGGATTGTCACTGATTTATCAAGAAAAACCGGACCTGATTATCACGGATATTATTATGCCTGAGATGGAGGGGATTGAGTTACTGGATCAATTAACAAAATATCGCCTGCAATGTCCAACCAAAATAATTGCTATATCCGGCGGCGGTCGTATAGGTGCGCAACAATATCTTGAGTTCGCCAAAGAGATTGGTGCCGATTATGTATTTGATAAGCCTTTGAAGTTCAAGGAATTTATCAATGCAATCAGAGAATTACTGGACTGACATTAGACAATATATCCATGAGGATTTGGCATAAGTAATAACGGAGGGACTGAAAACTTGTATATAACTTATTGATTTTTAACGATCTATATCAGTGACGCCCATTGCAAAAGTCACTATAAATCATGGTAAAGCACGGTGGAATCTCGCATATCTCACGTTGATATTACCTAAGAAAGACGCAGGCATATACTGGCTTAGTACTAGAAAAGGTAAAAAGCCATGACCACAGCCAGCTTATTCAAGAACGGCCGCAACCAAGCCGTCAGACTCCCCAAAGACCTCGAATTCGAAGGGGTTTCAGAAGTAGACGTTCGCCGAGAAGACAATTCCATCATCCTTACTCCGGTCCGCAAAAACTGGAAAAGTTTTTCTGGAACACCCGCAGTTGATGAAGACTTTTTAACTGAACGCCAGGATGTTATCGACGATGGACGAGTAGAATTTTAATGCCTAAAAAAACCTATATGTTGGACACCAACATTTGTAGTTTTTTAATTCGCAACAAACCTGACTACTTGCTCGACAAGTTACAAAAGACTGTGCAATCAGGGCACCAAGTCGTTATATCCTCCATCACCTATGCTGAGTTAAGCTTTGGGGCGGCCAGCAAAAAAGCCAGCCCTAAAATGGCGGGGATCGTTACCGATTTTGTTGAGCGGCTGGATACGGTTTTACCCTGGGATAAAAAAGCCATTGAACATTCCACGATAATAAAAACCGAACTTGAATCCAGCGGCACACCCATTAGTCATAACGATACACTCATTGCTGGACATGCTATTGCAGAGGGTAGCCTATTAGTTACTGATAATGTTCGTGAGTTTTCCCGTGTTACTGGCTTACTTTTTGAGAATTGGGTGGTTCGATAAACACACAAGACCCTGTGAATTCTTCTGTTCTTGTTCATGAATCAAAAGCTCATCGTTAAAATTGATCCAGGACCGCTTGCAACTTACCTAGTGCTTGCGCATGTTTGTTGACGCTCATATTCTTGAGGTTCAGTTGCTTCCATTTTACAGCAGGTAAATCTTCTACTCCTTCGAGGCCTAATAAGTCCCAGCTTGGATTTCCCCGTTTAAAGCTCATGAGAAACTCTTTTTCGTCGTCCGTGATTGATAACGTCAATTGTTCAATCAATTGCTGTCTAGCCACAACAAGATCATCAACTGTTATCACAATCTCAGTCATCCGAGAAAATTCTGATTTGTACAATGTAGAAATGTCCTTAAGGATCGGCGATAGCAGTTCGGCAATAGGACGATTATGACTAATGAGATAGACCAAGCTCGCCTTCCGAACTTCATCAGTTATCCCTTCATTCTCCAATAAGAATTTAATATCAAATAAGTCTCTGGGATGCTGTCGATCAAGGGCGGCACAAATTTTACCCGCATACAAATCGGCCACCGATACCACCAGCATTTCGACATAACCAAACTCATTTTCTGCCGACTCTGTTACGCTCATGGCCACAGGAGCATAGACAGTACCGCGCAAAACCGGTGACAACTCAACTTTAATCTGCACACCCTCTTTTCGCACAATAAGACGTAATGCATCAGGCTTATCCTCATAGGACTTATGGACATCAGCGCCAGCAAGGCTAGCCTCAATAACATCACTAATTCGCCCTAATGCTCGCTGGATATCGCCCAAAGATTCGTCTCGAGACTTAATCGGCAGATAAACCAAATCGATATCTACCGATAAACGAGGCAGCTCACGTACAAATAAATTGATTGCCGTTCCACCCTTCAGAGCAAAGCACTTTTCACCGGCAATCAACGGTAGTACCTGGACAAGTAACTGAACCTGCCTGTAGTACACAGCGCCCTTATCCATGCATAGCCCCTGGCACCGTTATTTGATACCTGGAATCCAATTTCCCCGCTTTAGCGATCACGCGCTTACCCTCCCCCAAATTATAATCATCTACATTCAGCTTTTTTCGCCAGGCATAATGATGGCGGTCCGCCATCCAAAAGAATAACCTTTTGACTTTAACGCTTTTACAGACCGACAGTAACTCGATCAATTTTCGTGGAGACAGTTGCGTTAGCCCCTGCATAAGCTCATCGGCATGCTCAAATGAGATGTCACCAGGAACGTCCATCAGTAACTCCAGATAGGCACGTTCTGGAGAGGATACTTTCATCGGAGGTAAATCATCACGCCATTTGAAGTCGACCGTGTATTTAGAAACAACAGAGCCTGCCCCCTCCTCCCAAAGTCGTTTAGTGCTATACCAAACAGGCTCAACCATTATCAAAAGATCTTTTGTCCAGGCTGGCGGCGCTTTCTTGCCATAGAGATGAACAAGTGGGGGATCAGAAAGCTCCAGATAATGACCAAACCCCTGCAAGCTCAAGGCTGATAAGCCGCCGAGGTGTAAACCGGTATCAAGAACGGAGGTCAGTGAGCACACCAGATTCTGCCAAACTAGCGTTACATGAGGTCTCGCATAGACACCGGGTAAAACCGGGACAAATTGATGACTCTTCACCTGATTATCGAGCGCATGGCGGGTCAACCCTTGCTTCATGAGCCATTTACGGGTAACGATAAGCCCCGCGGGCACCAACTGATCCAGTTCAGCCTGTCTTCTTTTATCAGCTGCCATTGGTTTAACTTACTCACTATTGGCGGCGCTATACGCCGTTGATTATATATATAGTAAACTAGCACACTAACAAAAGTTTATCTAACTTATTATTTGCGGCGATATGCACCGCAGATAATAAATAATATAAACTTAGGTAAAACAGTGTGATGGACGCGACCAAAGGCTGGAGAATAGCTTGAAGCCGAATTGATTTTATGGGTGACTACTAAAAGCCAGCCCGCAGGTACCAAGACAAGGTCGTACAATTAAGCCGCCCAACAACTCCACCATACGCGTATTTCTTTATGGTTTCCTTGTCCCTGGTATTTCCTGAGCTGCTACATCAAACGTGTATACACCTTCTAAAACTTCTTTAGACTTCAGTGACTGAAATTTCGCTTTATTGACGATAAGAGCGTCCGGGAAATCAGCTTGTTGCTTTTTGTTCCCAACGTTTACAGGCTCGGCTCGCCTAAAATCACCTAAAGCCTTCCAAACAGTTTGTCCGTCTTCAAAACAAATAGTGGGTTCCTCAAATAGTGCGT
>JAZFYA010000397.1:0-22412 GCA_036443315.1 Pseudomonadales bacterium | reverse complement strand
GCCTACAGGGTTGTATAGGGAATTTCAGCTCAATCCAAAGCTACGGATGTGGGAAAAAGATGCAGTTACTGCCATTACCGCGCTAGCGGTTTAGTCCAATGGTTTTCAGAGAGTGGCGGTCATTTTAATGCTGTAGGTTATCGAAAAATAGCTGGACAGATTATGACTGACTTAGGCGATGATGTTTATATATCTCAACATTGATATCCCAAAGGGAAACCTCTGCTATGGAAAATGATCTGAGCGTGGCTGGTGTTGCCTTTGCCATTTTTTAAATAGCGTGTATATAAACGGCGCTACGGCTGTACCAGGAGCTAAAACAATGAGTACGCCCAGTATAACTGGTGCGAGCTAGAACTTTTTACGATTAACAATAAAATCCGTCAAATTTTACATTTATTCCCACATTAGTAGGGCTTTTCCATATGATCTTTGTTTTGTGATTCTTTGAGTTGAGTAATGACTTCAATAATATAGTCTGTGCTGCTATATTCAATAAGAAGGATTTCCACATCCAATTCATTTTTATACGTTCGGCGTCTATAATTTAGAAGGCTGGGAAGACGGCCTTCTAAATTATAGACGGGGATAATTATAGAGATCTTTTTGGTATCAATTATGCGCTATACAAACTTCTTCAATATTTTGTTTGCGGCTGCATATGAGTAATTCTTCCACTTATTTCGAGAAATATATTCTCGGCCTTGGGGCGATTCTTCTATAACTATTTCTGGTTTGTCTGTATGGCCTTCATTAAACTCAATCATAATTGAAGTCTCAGCCCCTCCTGCTTCGGAAAAATATAATTCTTTTGGAAGGAATCTTAGGTTATGCCCGCCGAGAACTTCGCGAGATTTGTTAACTGTAATTTTACAAACATTATTTGTGGTAGAAAAAATATCAATAACTTCATCAATATTCATGACGATGTAAGGCATCCAAAATTTATCATAGTGCATCTGGCAAGATTTTTCCACATTATATTCAGTATTCCCTTTATCCCTAGTTCTAAGTCTAATAATTAAAACTTTTTTTGCAACAGAGATAAGATCTGAGATAAACCTTTTTGGGTCAGTTTGATGCATGATTGTATCTCTGGAAAAAACAACATCAAATTTTTTATCAAATAATGAACTAAACTTTTCGTCAGTTACCTTAACAAATTTTCCCGAAGGATAAAGTTTCTTTGCTCGATTGAGGGCGGGTTCTGAAAAATCAATTCCCGTATATTCAACATGATTTTTGCCTAGCTTGTTTTTAATAAACCGAAAAGTAGTTCCAGTTGCGCAGCCAACATCAAGAAGTGTTGAATTGTTTAGTTTTTGAAGTGAAGAGATTAGAAAATGTTGTTCAGTAAAACATCCATATAGATAATTAAAGTAGAAGTCGAGTTTATTATTCCAGAAATCAAAAACTTCTAAGTGACTATTAGTGTCCCAACCTTCATAGCTTTTA
The DNA here is from genome assembly GCA_036443315.1 of Pseudomonadales bacterium. GTDB lineage: Bacteria > Pseudomonadota > Gammaproteobacteria > Pseudomonadales > Dasaniaceae > Oceanicoccus. Next base: position 20,957 of record JAZFYA010000397.1, on the reverse strand, counting down.
TCAGACATGACAAGCCTTCTTGTGTATAGATTTAAGGTGTCTATCATAGGCCATAAACGCTTAAAAGTAAAAAAATTATTGATAGAATCGCCGAAAGGGAGGCGTCACGTCTCGCTGTTGAATGGGCTCTATTTTCAGACTGATCCTTGAGTAGTATATTTTTTAAAAAAAATATGGGTAACACAGGAAAAATACATTCGAACCTAAAGATTGGTAAAAATTTATCACTGAGGATTTTTTTATCATAGGTGTTCACCTCTACGGCAAAGGAGAAGGGCGGTTGGAAGCCATTATCGGTGATAATTCAACCATCTGTTTACGAATACAGATCGTAGTGGTATTGCCATTAGAAGGTGGCTATGTAAGCATTAACGCTGCAAGGTACGCTACCAGTTAAAAACGTCATACCGTTATGGCACAATGCATGTCATCTTTGAGCCCCTGGATTTTCTGGCGCACCTAGCTGGCCTGGCACCCAAATCGCGCGTGAATCTGGCTCGCTTTGATTCAGAACATCCGCTGTTGATTGAAAAGATACTGATTCTCTATTTACAAAACACCTTGATTGATCTTAATTGTAGCTAATATGGCTAAAGCACCATCGTAATTAGTCTTGAATGACAATGCGAATTTTTGCCAGCTTGGCTAAAGAAATAACATCGAGTTTTATTCCGTAACCAATAAAAGCCAGTAGGAATGCCAGTCTTATAGAAAAATCAAAGCCATAAGATAGATTCGCGGACAATGCACCCAATGACAACAGCCCAGAGGCTAATAGGAATCCAATAATGCCGATTACGAAACTGTACTCCCACTTGATCCAATGGTACTTCTGGGCTATCCAAAAACCAACAGCCGTATACATTGCGCCTGTAAGTAATGTTGCCAGTGCAGCACCGAGCACACCAAATTCGTTAATCAATGGGATATTAAGCACAATGTTGATTAGCGAAAAAACAATAGATAAGAAGGAGGTGAGCCCTGTCTTCTTCGCGTATGTAAGTTGTTTTCCCGAAATCTTACCGAAGTAATTGATGCCGTAGTAGATAGAAATAATTACCAGTACTGAACTTACCGCTTGATATGATTCAGGCAGTAGCAACCAAGTAATTTCCTTTGCAAATAGCGACAAAACTACAGCCGGTAGTATTGATAGGAAAGTGATCATCGTTAATTGCTGTGAAAACTCTCTGCTAAGCCTCTCGTCCTTTGAAAACATTGCTCGATATAGAACAGGTGTATAAGCATTTTGCAACGCGATCATATATGAATTAATCACGGTGCCTATGCGATTCGCCAAGCTGTAAATGCCGACATCACCTGTTGTATTTAGCACTCCTAAAATATACTTATCAGATTGAGACCCCATAACTTTGGTCAATGCACTCGGTGTCACGGGAATAGAGATGATTGCGGCCTCTTTAAAAATCGACCAATCCAGTTGTGCACGTAGTTGTTGAGAGAGCTTGGCGGCCATGATCAATAAGATAATGCCCCAGGCCAAGGTGTAGCCTAGGGCTACGCCTGTGATGCCCATATCCATAAACAGCACTAATGATATTGATAATCCACCATTCAAGGCTGCTACTAATACCATATAGCGTGTATAACTGGTTGCATCTTCCATATTTCTAAAGTAAATAAAATAGAACTGAGATAGTCTTTCCAAGGATTGCCCCAGCAATACAATCATAAATAAACGTTCACTATGGACGCCGACAAGGGACATCAATTTATCTACGTAGAAAAAACTCACAACGATGGTGAGCATAAAAAGCGATCCGACTACTAACAATATGGTCCCATGCAAAGCGCACAGCGCTCGGTGATTGTTAGAGTATTTAAAGTAGTTTCTTTCGTAACCTACATGCAAGCCTAGAGAAAACACGAACGTAACAATGATGGCATAGACTTGAGACAGTGCGTATTGTCCAAAATCTTCAGGCGAAACAAAGCGTGCGATAATAAGTAATGCTAAAAACGGGATCGCAGTAGTAACGAGTGTTTGCTTGATATACGTTAATGTATTTTTTAGCTGATTTTTTTCTTCGGCCATTTAAATTCTCTACCTGGCGGTCAGGTGGGCATTTGCTAATGATGCGGCTACACCACTGCCAACTACGACAACTGCTGAGGTTTTCATGAGTCTCCCTCAAGCTCTTTTGTGATCTTGTTCATCGCCCGCATTCCATTGTCTAAGATATCAGCGACAGCCTGGTAATCTGATTCATCAAAAAGTAGGTTATTATGCGGTATCATATGCTCTCCAGTCTGAAGTGAACAAGTTCATCGGTGGCTAAAGTTTTAAAGCCAAGCTTCTGGAAAAATTTCTGTGAATAAATATTTTCTAATTGAACTTCGGCAATTACAGACGTTTCAGGCCACTCAGTAAGCATGCGACTGTAGGCTTGTTGAAAGGTTTCAATTCCCAGTCCTTTACCGGTGAATTCTTCTAGAAGATATATGCTGACGGTGGCTCCTTCTGGGCTCTTATCAAAACGTGTTAAGCCGCTGTTCTCTCCATCAATAACGGTTATATAAAGAAGGCGATCATTACTTTTCAGGCCTGCATGAAACCAGGCCGTGTGTTCATCAAGTGTAACAGTTTTACGCAATCCTCCCAGGTTCATAATAAACGGTAAATTACGCCACTGAAAAATTAACTGACAATCTTCTTTTTCTACTTTTCTGATTTTTAGCATGGCTTCCCTGCAAACATATGAAATTCTTCATGCACAGTTGCTGCATCTAAATTAATTTTATTGATGACTTTTGAAGTGACGATAGAAAAGACCATAATAAATTTTGGATATCAGTTTCATTATAGAAAATAATTTGGCCAAAGCCAGTCTGTATTCCCTGAATTATATGCGAGGCCAGCTTACTTGCCCATTTTTCGCCTGCCAGGTAGCTTGTATGATTTTTTGAAAATAAGGTGAAATAAACGTCCGCAAGGAGTTAAAATCCGATGATCGAATACTTACACTACAGTACTATCAGCTGAAATGATAGAGCTCTCTGGCTTCCTGCGAGGGTGCCATGTTTCTTTTCCCTCTGGTTGTTGTTCGTCAACAATCCTATTGTAGCCTGAAAAAATACCTAAATTGCAATTTATGTTGACATTATGATGATGGCTAAAGAAACTAAAGATATCATCATGGACTTCGAGTTCTTTTTCTCCAATAACGACTAGTCGATATGGCAGGAGTCGTATCCAATGATGTCAACTGAATTAGTTTCATCTACTATTTTAATTAACCAAGACCGTTAAACGAGGATGTTATGTGTTATCGAAGTGCGCGTTCAATATAAAAAGCTTCTGCGAGATTAATGCCTGTTGATCCTCCTCGGTACGCAGCCAAGTGCTTAACATTTTCATAAGAGCGGCTATGTGGAAAATCCCGCATTTCGTCGTCGTAGCAACGCAAGGCGTCCAGCTTTTTTTCAAAAGTTGCATTGATATCAATATAGCAATTGGGATTAAAGGCTGGACCAATAGATGGGCTCGACCATTCTGTAGAAGACAATACCTCAAAAGTTAATATTTCCTTTACAGCGCTTCCTGGCATTGGTCGGCAGGCAGTAATCACTGCTTGATGGCAGATACGGTGGTCAATGTTAAGATCCCCTCCGTGATGCGTGTACACTGTTTCGGGGCGGTATTCATTGACTACAGCTTCGACACACTGTGTGACTTTTAACAAGGGCACTGTATCCATGCCGTTATCCGGAAAATCAAAAAACTGCAGATTCTCAACGCCGAGCACGCCACAGGCTGATTTTGCTGCGCTACGACGCTTTTGCAGGGTATTTGGCGATAGCAGCGTTTCAGGGATAGAGATCCGCGATGCTTCTCCGTCGGCTAAAAATATCACGCAAATATCATCTCCCTCATCTATATGACGAGCTATAGTGCCGCCACAGCCCAATACTTCATCGTCGGGATGGGCCGCAACGATCAATACTCTACCCATAGGAATTCTCCATAGACGTTGATAGCGTGATGAGTGATTTCTTTCCATGATTAAACAATAAGTCGACTATGGATAAATACGGTTCAAAGGTATTGCCTTGTTGATCATATTTTGGATGGTGATAGTCTTGAAAAATCACTTCGATATTCGCTTCATTAAATTGATCAAGCTTAAGATAATCTTTGCCGAATGGACCTGATAAATAGCTTGTTGCACCTAATTCTTTGCAAATGTTGAGTACTAAATCATGCTTAGTTCCGACAGCGTTGATTTCTCTAGCTCGGCAAACTTGCGTTTGTATTCCCAGGGCATTGTATAAGTATTGATTGGACTCTGCTAATAAAGGGTTCAATTTTGTCCAAGAAGTGCTATATAGATGTTCAAAAAAATCTTTATGATCGGAAAAATAGTTAGCCTTTCCGTATGATTGCTTGATAGAAGACCAATGTTTTCTAGCCCACCGATTATCAGCTATCTCTATTTCAGAAATGGCGAGGTCACCAAATTTCCCTTTGGTTTTTACTGGCACAGTCAACATTGCGGTAGTGCCATTGAGTTTAATTTTATTCCGGTTAACCATACTGTTTTTTTCGAATTGCACTGTATCCAGTTCTACGTGGATGTCTGCGGCATTTATTCGGTCAAAATATCCCAGCCATGGTAGATACGCAGGTTGATTGATAGAGATAATCATGATGGTTCCCTGCGCATATACACAGTGAAATCATGCGGCAAATAGTCATGTCGAATAGTCACAAAAGAGCATATGGATAAACAGTATTCAAGGACTTCAGCTGGGTTCGCATAGTATTCATCTTCCTCCTGGTAGTTCGCAAAGATACTTAGTAAATTAAAAGCAACGCCCTTGTTGGCCAGTTCGTACATTCTCGCTACAATAGACTGCATTGTTTCGAAGGGCGCATCGCCTAGACGGGCAAAAATACCGCTCGCTACAACATAGTCAAAGTTACTGAGCTTTTTGTCAGCTAAAATATCGCAGACCTGGAGGTTTATATTCGGGTGTTCCTGCCTGGCTTGTTCAATCATTTCGCTACATAGATCAACGCCATTGTAGTGGGTGGCAATACCCGCATTATCGAGATATGCGTTAAGGTCCGCTAAACCACAACCCACATCTAGCAAGCTGGCGTCCGTGAAATTATCCAGCTCGGATAGTACACGAAATCGTAGGTATTGGGATTGCTGGCTGCCCCAGTCGAGGGAGCGCACAGACGCACCGTGTTGTTTTACCAAGGTAGCATAGAATTCTTTAATATTGGTTGATAGTTCTTTTGTAAGCATCATTAATGCGTTAAATAATTCGTAAGGCCTATGGTAAGGGGTAAGGTAAAAATCTGCTAAAAGTTGTTTTCAGTAAAGGGTTCACCGGACTGAATGTTAGACTTCAAAACCTGCCCAACAATTTTATAAGCATTTGCAGGTTTTATGCCTGTGCCTGGGCGTCGAAAGGCGATATCTTCCCAATCTAGCTGATGGCACTTTGACAAATCACGGTTAGCGACACAGGATAGCTTAAAGTCAGCTCGGGATTGGGCTTCTAGATCCGTATACCCGAGTTCAGCGCTCCCTAGGCAAGCCTCGACGCACCGTATTGTCTCAACTAATGCCTTGAATTCCAATTCGTCACTTGAAAACCAGTGGTCCGGGCCGGGTAGATTCTTATCGAGAGTAAAGTGTTTTTCTATCCAGCAAGCGCCCATAGTCACTGCTGCGATTGTAGCTGTGGAACCGTTACTGTGATCACTAAAACCCACCAGACAACCAAACTGCTTACGAAGTTGGCACATTTTCCTGAGGTGGATCGAATCTGCAGGGGCTGGATAGCTTGAGGTGCAATGCAATAGGATTAATTTTTCGTCAGCTTTATCATAATAGGCATCGACGGCCTCCTGGATTTCTTCCGCACTGGCCATGCCCGTCGACAATACGACCTGCAGTCCAGTTGATGCCATGCTGCGAATAAGGGGAATATGTCCTAGATAGTCAGATCCATTTTTGATGACATTAATATTAGCTGCCAGCAAATCATCAATGCCCGACTGACTGGTGGGTGTAGTATGTACGTCGATACCCATATCATCACAAAAGTGTTTAAGTCGCAGGAGTTTCTCACCATCAATTTCACAACGTTTAAATAAATCGTACTGAGGCTCTCGGTGTATCTGTCCCTGCGATTGATATTCTAACATTAGCTCTCTATTCGAAATAAAATCTTCGGTGCAGTAGCTCTGAAATTTAACCGCATCAGCACCGGCAGTATGGGCAGCTATGATAGTTCTTTCGGCTAAGTCCATATCGCCGTTATGATTTATGCCGATTTCCGCAACAATATAGACTGGGCAACTATCGCCAATCTCGCGATCACCCACACTTATTTTCATCATTTCAACAATTGACCTCACAACAGCGGCTTTGCAGTGCATGCTAAATTACAGTACGAAGATACTCTACAATGGATAACTTACTAAATAACGTGGTTCTACATACCTTAATGTGCTCACAATGTTCCTGCACACGAGAAATTATTTTGTCTTCGGTGTCGAGAAAACCTACTTTGGGAATCTTAAACGAGACTGGCGTCTGTATATGATGAACATCGACATATTCACCTTTATCAACTTGGCCAAGATTTATACACTCTTTCCATATAGGGTCAATAAATGTTTCCGGTTCATTCCATATTCCAGATCCAATTTTGGTCGGCACCTCACAACAAATATACGTATTACCATTCGCATCTATCTGATTGCCATATATACCGGGTGCTGAGCTGCGGTAAAGTAGAGTGTTATCTGAAAAATCTGTCAAATAGGTCCAGTCCTTAACGAGTGTTTCTGGAACAACATAGTAATACAAAACCATGGGTACTTTGTGTAGTAAGTTTTTTAATGGCGTTTCGCCATAGACTAATTCTGCCAATTTATCCACGTCAGCTGTCCAAAATACACGGGAGTAGTTTTCCGTTAATCCATCTGAAAAGCTTACTGATGCCATGGAGTCTACTGTAGAGATTTCCGATAATGAAGTTTTAAGGCGAAACTCCACGCCCTTTTTTTCAAGATGTTTTTGCGCGCGCGCTATAAAGCCAGAGGTGCCTTGTTCGGAGGGATAAAAATTCCTGAAACCTTTCTCTGATACGTTATTATAATATCGGAATGCATCGCCTCTTGGTCTAGCGGCCAGCTTTTCATCCAAAACCGGATGAGATTTCAAGAAATCTGTTAACTTATCATCGAACATTCTTGCGCGACTAAAGGGTAAGATTTCTGCGGCCACTACGCTAATTTGACTGCAGTCTATTTGGATCATTTTTTCAGCTGCTTTTTCTATATGTGCTGCAGCTTGTATGCCATACCTTTCGACCAAATGCTCACTATAATTAGCAGCTTCCACATTTTTCTCGAGTGATGCGTTCACTATTTCTAGCAACAGTTGTTCGGTATCGAGATCCAATTTCGACAAATCAGGCAATGCTATATCTTCGGACAACTCAGCATTGAAGCGTGAGGCGTACTTGACGTGAACAGGTTTAAACTGATGATCCATTAAGTCCATAAGCACACCCGTAATATCGTCATCCACGTTATCAAAGAGGTGGCAGCCTTTGTCTAGATAAAAAGTAGACCATTCATCCGCGTGCATAACCCCACCTAAAAAAGGTGCACCTTCAACAATAGTGACTTCATAGCCCGCTTTATTAAGAAAGTAGGCTGCAATTATCCCTTTTACCCCCCCTCCAACGACTAACCATCGATCAATAGCCATAATCAAACCCACCTTAATCCGTTGCAAGATCTAAAGCCGCTGTACGACAATATGCCATTCAGCGTGTTGATCATTATTTGCCACAACATCTGTTTTCACTATATGCATCATACTTTCAATGCGCCACTTTTTCGCATCATTGAACAATACTTCTACAGAGTTTTTTGATGCAAAACAAATTTGTCCTACACCCACTAACGAACCGCCATTAATGTTGATGACTACACCATCATCCCCAGCGCTGCCGGCTCGATAGGATGTATGATCTTGGGAGTAGGGCGTAAAGAAAAATTTCCCTCCAGGTTTTAATACCCGATATATCTCTTCTATGGCCAATGCTAGTGCACTTTGTCCACAACAGGTTAGTGCAGCCCTGTCGATAACCATATCAAAGGCTTTGTTTTCGAACGGCAAAGAAGTGAAGTTACCCACTTTTAGATTAGCGCTTAAGCCCTCCTGCTTAAAAATCGAAGTGGCACGGCGGATGGCGTCATCGCTGGCATCCAACCCTGAAACTTGAAACCCCTCAGTGGCTGCAAATTGCAAATTACTGCCTAAGCCACAGCCGACTTCCAATAATTTGGTATCATTGGCTTGTTTGTCTTGCGGTCGATGCCGGAACACAAAGGTGACCACACTATCCCAGGGGTAACGACATCCTGCGCCCCCTGCATAATGCTCATCCCATACTGGATCATAGGTTGGTGTCATTATTTGTACCCATTTTCGTCTTCAATTTTAATAGCGTAGCCCTGAACGCTATTGATTCATGGCATGCAGTCGATCAGCTACAATTCTGGCCCCGTTACCATCGCATACCGTTTGGGCAACCGTAGACAGTTGCTTCAGTCTGAGTGGATCAAGCAGCAATGCTTTGAGCGCTACACGGATTAGGTCTGGTTTCACAGTCGGTACAATAGTTGCCGCACCTCGTTGCTCCAGGGTTTCAGCTATAACGGCTTGATTAGCGTCCGCAACAATTATTAATGCCGGCATACCTAAACAGCATCGCTCCCAGGCACTGATGCCTGCTGCACCGATTGCCAGGTCTGCGGAGACCATTAATCCAGCCATATCACTAACATCCGTATGTAGGTATACGCGGTGAATAGACATTTGGGCCTGGGCCTGGAGCGCAGGTAGATGTTCTGAGGGTGTTCCAACTACCACATCAATTTCCAGGGTGTAGCCTAACTTACACTGATTGATCGCTTCTAATACTAAACCGGTAAGGTTCTCTGAATCGGCTCCACCCATGGATACAAAAATGCGCTCAACCCTTTCAATAGAGCGCCGACGCTCTATTGAGGGCGCTCGCTTCTCTGCAAATTGATTGCGCAGTAACGCAAATTTTGCCCCCAATAATAATTCACAGGAACTTGGCACAAACTGGCTATAGTCCTCAGGTTTACGTCCTTCCGTCTGGTCAAGTAGCGCATCACAGTGATAAGCCCGGTTCGCTAAATCATCAATAACCATGATTCGACCGACGGCACTTCGCAATTGTTCATGCCATTGTGCTCCTAGACCATAGTGGTCGACGATTAACCAACCAATTCCGCCTGTTATTGTCTGTATTTTGTTACCGGTGTTGTTAGCATCCTGGGCCTCGTTCAGCCAAAATGGATCAGTTGCTTTATCGCCTCGGGAACGTTCATCGTCCAAAATAATGAACTCGAAACCATGCTCCGATAACAAACGCTCTGGCAACCCTGAACCAGGTTGGCAAACAAAATAACAGCGATCACCGGATGCTTTCAATGCTTGGGCCAAGGTTAAACAGCGCATTATATGACCCAAGCCTACTTCTGGAGAAGCGTCGACTCGAAACACAACATTTCCTGGGCTGATCACGGGAGACTGATCTCCCCAGTCGGTGATAACGATGCGCTACTCAAGGGCTTATCAATCAATATACCGGTAAGTCGTTCATTTAACGCTGCTTGACTTGTCGCGAAGGAAATTCCAGGCAAGGCTTCATAGTTTGGCATTATCAAGTCAGTTGGGTCGTAATAAATAGCAGGTGTACCGACATGGGCTGCCACTAAGGCTGGTGATGAAAACGGCGCAACAATGCTAGCCTGTGCCTCTGACAATAGACTATACATGTTGTCTTGAAAATGGATTATTTCAATAGCCCCTGCCTTATCCAGGCGATGGAGCATTGCAATATACGCTTCATCGTGTCGCGGAATGTAGCGACGTTTTGTTTTAAGTAGCAAGCGGATATTGAGCCCAGTGCTATGCTTTAAATCGGCAACCGTTGCCACAATATCCTCAATAAATGCTGACATAGTCGCGGGGGAATAATAGTCATTCACCAGTCCTAGTGGCACGGATAAGCTGTTTTTAATAGGTGTGACGTCAAAGACGACTATGGTCAAATCAGTGCTGGGTGACGGAGCCCGTTGCTGTTCTGGTAAATACCAAAGCACAGGACCAATGACGTGTTTTTTGCCCCGTAAACCCAATCGTTCCAGGTATTGTGCAAAACCCTCTGTCCATACCCAGTACTCATCAGAGCGAACATGACGATAATTGGGGAAATCCGCTATAACGCCATCCTGTTTATAGGCGAAGGGGAGGTCATTCTGAGAATATAGAACCATATGCAGGGTAAAACGACGAGTGGCATGGTCTCGCATCCATAGCGGTTGACTATTTGCATTGGAGTTGGTGATGATGACTGATTCAATCAAACCACAGTGATCCAGCTGTCGTACCATGCAGGCATCAGCAAAATCACGTCCTAATAAAATCAATGTTGGTCTTATGGCTACCGATAGCATAAATTTAGCCACCATAGTTAAGTGTGATAGCAGGAAAGACATTCTGGCTGAAAGCCCCAGTTGGCCGTCCCGAAAAAGCGCGTGGAGAGGAAATCTCGTATACCTTATGTGATCTGTAGTGGTTGTGTGCTCCGAATACCTTATGTGATCTATATTGGGCATGCGCTTCATAGGCACAGCGTGTACATATATTTTATCCGCTACAGTAAGTGGTGTGACAGGCCCCTTGCGGCAAAAGGTTTGAAAGCGCTCATCACGCCCATCCTGAAATAAGCTATTAAGTCCAACGCCAAACACGATGGCTGCGGGGGTATCGGCAGAGGTGCCAAACACAGTTCGACTGGGAATGATACAAGCCAGCGTATACAGCCAGTGCAACCAAAATGAGCCCAATGAAACAATAAATTGTTTTATCGAAATCGATAGAATGCCGGTAGTCTGCTTAACGCGCACACTGTTGTAATCCAGGTGGGGTTTATTGTCGGGAAATGGATTGACACCGGATTCAGATCTAGCCCCCGCTTCCGAGGCGTATGCGGTATAACACAGATCTACAAACCTCTGCACTAGCCGTTCTTTTACTTCCCTTAAATTTTCACCTGCCACATAGTGAATAGCAGAGTCAGCCCATAACTCGACTCTGGCGACAATCTTATCAAATGCTTTATAGGCCAAGCCTGGGTGAAAACGCTGGCTCATTTGCGGTAACCCAGTGTAGTTTCAACTGCATTCATAACTTATTTCTCTGAATGAATGCAGCGTCTTCGCGTAAGGACTTTTTATACGCCTCATTCCGGGTAAAGCGGGCGTTCAACTGCTCGAGTTCGGGGTGCTGTTGATAAAGATTTAATATTTCCGCCATCCGAAAATCGGCATTAGTAGGGTAGAGTGCTTGGTATATTCGTTGTATAACTTCAAAGTCCTCCGGCTCATCGACTGTCCAGCGTAAGTGCGATAAATCCTCATCTTGCCGATAACTGCCAAGCATGAATTGATCGGGCCTGGATTCGATAAATGAGGTTACATGTTCTCTTTCGGACGGTAGTACCGCTTCGTTCGCGGCTTGTTGTAGCTTGTCAAACCGGCAAATTTCAATGTCCAGGCCATCGGGAAAGGTTGGATCCAGAGTATTGCTGGCATAGTCGTAACCCCCTTTCAGACAAAATGCGATCACATCATCAATGACCCCGGGATCGACAAGGGGGCAGTCACCTGTCAGGCGCACGATATAGTCGGGGGCGTGGATTTTGGCCGCTTGATAAAACCTATCCAGCACATCATCTAAACTACCGCGATAGCAGTCTATAGAGCGTTGAGTACAGAGTTCTGCTATTTCATCGTCATCGGTTTCGTTGCTAGTGGCGACTACCAGCTCGTTTATTAGAACCGACCGTCGTATACGCTCCAGCTGCAAGGCCAACATGGGTTCACCCATAATGGACTTTGTTACCTTCCCCGGCAACCTTGTCGATGATATTCGGGCTTGGACAATGCCAAGTATCATATACAACCTCTCTTTAAGCCGACCATTTTTAAGGGCCGGTTAGCGGACTTTAAACAGCGGTTTCAGGACATCAGTTTCCAACCGTTCTAACAAATCCTGCTGATTAATTGCGTCACTGATTATTGGTAAAACCTCATCATAGGTATGCAACAATGCGTCAATATCTGCTATAGAATGAGCATAGCTAAGATTGTGTGAGCCTAAACAAAGTATTCCTCGACGAAAAGTTTCCTGCAGTAATAATGTTGTCAATTCGTAGTTACTATAATTTTCAGCATTATTGGTACTTAATATTGACCATGAAGGATGTCCGGATAGTTTGAACACACTATCCAGGCCATTGCGTTTAATACATGCTGAAACGCCAGCCATCAGGTATTCACCTTTTTCTTTAAGGTTTTCGATAAGGTCTGTGTCCTTCACCTTTTCAAGCACCACTTTGGCAGCGGCTAAGGACAAGGTTTCCCCACCAAAGGTTCCACTAAAAAAAATGTCTTCCATTTTTTGCATAATATCGCGGCGCCCCAACACTACGGACAATGGGAGCCCGTTTGCCAAACCTTTGCCAAAGGTGGCCAAATCGGGCGTTACCTCAAACAGCTCCTGGGCTCCTCCTTTGGCAAAACGACAACCGGTGATCGTCTCATCAAAGATCAATAGTGCCCCAGATTTGTGAGCCAAAGATTTAAGCTCTGCAAGGAAACCCGGTTGTGGCCACTCCACGTTCATAGGTTCCAAAATAATTGCAGCAACCTCATTGCCTAGCTGTTCAAACTGTGCTTCGACGCTAGCTAAATTATTGTATTCAAAACTATGTGTTAGCGCTTTAACGCCCTCCGGTACACCTAAATCCCTACTGGTTGAACCAATATACCAATCCTGCCAGCCGTGATAACCACACACAAGAACGTGCTCTTTACCGGTGAATGCTCTTGCTAATCGAATTGCTGCTGACGTTGCGTCAGTACCGTTCTTACCGAATCTCACCATCTCCGCGCAGGGTACGAGTTCCACTAAAGCCTTAGCAACTTCCATTTCCAGCGGATGTGGAAGAGAAAAACTAACGCCATTACTTAATTGACTTGATACGGCAGCATTTACGTCTGGGTCAGCATAACCAATCGAGACGGAAAGCAGCGCGCTCACAAAGTCAATGTATTTATTGCCGTCGATATCCCATACATGGCTGCCAAGGCCACGCTGAATAAACAGTGGGGAGACACCTTGAGGATACTGCGTGATACTCTTGCTAAACGTTTGCGAACCAAGAGGTATATAGTTCAGCACCTCTTCGATGAGCTGATTGGAGCGACTATATCGATCTGTCATTCTGCTTCTCCACGGACGTGCCAATATATGACCAGCTCTTATAACGGCCATTGGGAGGGGTCAAGCAAACTGGCATCATCCATCGCCATTTCACTAAACTGTTCAGGTTCAAAATGTACATCTCTTGTTGCAATAATTTCTTCAAATTGCTCAAGGCTGTTGACGCCAACAACAACTTTATCCACTTGTGGTAATGATTGAACAAAGCCTATGCAGGCCTCTAATGCACTAAGCTCCAGTTTTTCTCGGCACGTTTGAAATTGCTCAAAAATCCATCTGTGGCGTGAAAAATAATCGGGAATCTTATCGGCCGGCATAAGCAGTAATCCCTGCAAAAATGCACTGCGTACGTGTATTTCAATACCGTGGTCTTTAAGTTTATCAAGGTCGCCAGTCTGTAAGAGGCGTTGATCCAGAACATTTAAGGGCAACTGAACCAAGTCGAGTTGGTAATTTTCCAACAAACTATTCAATTGTGCCGACGTGTAGATAGACGCGCCGATTTTCTTTACCAATCCTTGTTCACGAAGACGTTCTAGCTGCTGATATGCGCAGGCACCTTTCACTGATAACAATGCATCTGCATCGTGTATCAACAGACCGTATAATGACTCAATCTGCAATCTTGACATCGACTCGTTAAAGAAGTGGCTAACCGCATTTGCATCCAGCTCGGTATCCGGGAAGCATGGAATTTTGGTGACGATTTGCCATTTCCCTTCATCCAGTCCGTAGTGACCTAAAACTCGCTCTGACTCTCCGTAAGCATACGCCGTATCAACGGTAAACATTTTACAATCTTTGGCTCGCGCAAAAATACGTTCAACTTCCGCAGGAGAAACCCTCCCACTTTCATTTGCTACACCGTAGTCCAGCCCAAACTGAACAGTCCCGAGAGCAATTTTCATGGTCTGTTCTCTAAACTAATAAGAGACAATGATTTACGCGAGTCATCAGTCCACCCAATTGAATAATAGTTGAAGCAATTCATTACATTCAGCTACGCTTGAATACAGTTTTTTATATTCTCGATGACATATTGCTGGTCAGAGTCCGACAGTGAAAAGTACAGGGGTATACTTAATGCCTCACGGTAATAAGCTTCCGTCTCTGGAAAGTCACCTTGTGAGAACCCATGTTTTTGATAATAGGGATGCATATGGACCGGAATGTAATGAACTTGTGTGCCAATTCCTTGTGCTAACAGATCAGTTATTAATTGTGCCCGAGAGATGTTTATAGATTCGAAATCGATACGAAGTACATAGAGATGATGTGCGCTAAGATTTCGGCCACTGAGTTGCGGCAGTGTAACCGCAGGCATTTCAGAAAATACTTTATCGTATGCCTTGACCAGCGCGTATCGCCGTTCTAGGAAATGATTTAATTTACCCAGTTGAGATAGTGCCAAACCACATTGAATATCTGTAATCCTATAGTTAAACCCCAGTTCCTGCATTTCATAGTACCAGGGGTTTGCCAACCCATTGGTCATTGCATTTGTTGAATTTTCAAAGGCATCATCTCCTTTATTGATACCATGGCTCCTTAAACGCAACAAGCGATGATAAAGCGTTTGGTCATTAGTCGTAAGCATGCCGCCTTCACCCGCGGCAATCATCTTAACGGGATGAAAGGAAAATAGGGTGATGTCTGAATGTGAGCAGTTGCCTATTCTGCCACCATCGGCGTAGGTGGCCCCCAACGCATGGGCTGCGTCTTCTACAACCCGAGCGCCAACCTTATTAGCAATACTGCGAATTCGCTGCATGTCGGAGGGGTATCCCGCGAAATGCACAGGGGAGATTACTTTCACATTGGTAACGGATTCACAGGCCGCTGCTAGCTTTTGTGGATCCATATTCAGGGTGTTTGGGTTGATATCAACAAATTTTGCTTCGGCTCCCGCAAAATGGGCTCCATTTGCCGTTGCAACAAAGGTATTGGGGCTGGTTATAATCGCATCTCCTGGACCCACTCCCAAACTAAGGTACGCCAAGTGTAATGCTGCCGTGCCATTAGCTACAGCAACTGCGTATTTAGCGCCCACAAAATCGGCGACTGCCTGTTCAAACTCCTCCACCATGGGCCCCTGTGTTAGGGACCCGTTCTTAAGGATATTGACAACGGCATCGATATCGCTGTCATCGATAAAATGTCGACCGTAGGGAATGCGAATCATATTTCAATTTTTTCCTTTGCTAGTATTTTCGCAAACTCTTCGCTATTCATCCATACACTGTTGTTATCACTTGTGTAGGAAAAACCTTCTGGCACTCGTTTACCGCCCACTTGGCTTAGGTAGGACTCCTGATCCCACCAGTCAGCAGCGGGTTGGATGACATATTTATTATCCAGCTCAACAGTATTGATTGAATCATCAGAGGTGATCATAACTTCGTGCAGCTTTTCTCCCGGTCGAATGCCAATAATGTTTAACTCACATTCTGGTCCAATAGTCTTGGCAACATCTACAACCGTCATGCTAGGTATCTTGGGGATAAAAATTTCTCCTCCCAACATAGTGGCCAAACAATCCAATACCATTTGTACGCCCTCACCCAGTGTAATCCAAAATCGTGTCATTCTTGGTTCAGTAATCGGCAGTATGCCGGTGTCTCGAAGGGATAGAAAAAAGGGTACCACACTTCCTCTGGAGCCAATAACATTGCCGTAGCGGACTACTGAAAACCGGGTTTTATCCGGTGCTGATAGTGCATTAGCGGCAACGAATAATTTGTCGGAGGCCAGCTTAGTGGCGCCATAAAGGTTCATCGGGTTTGCAGCTTTGTCAGTGCTTAGCGCTATTACCTTGTCAACGCCAGTTTCAATTGCTGCATTAATAATATTTTCGGCACCAAAAATATTGGTTTTGATTGCCTCCATCGGGTTGTGTTCAGACGCTGGTACTTGCTTCATTGCTGCAGCATGGATCACGATATCCACCCCGTCCATTATCCTGCGAACTCGATTATAATCACGCACATCGCCCAGAACGTATTTTACATTATTAGCATTTACGGTCTGTTGCATTTCAAATTGTTTTAGCTCGTCTCGGCTGAATACTATTAATGACTGTGGGTTTTGCGACTCCAGCACAGTGCTAATAAATCGCTTACCAAAAGAGCCTGTTGCTCCTGTGATGAGGACAACCTTTCCATCGAGTAATGACATGCAATTTCCTCCAACGAGTAATAAGGTACGGTAGTAAACAACACACTAATAATCCATTCGTAAAAGCCCCACGCTTTATCCGCACAGTGCTTGGGATAGACTCTTTGGGCGATCTGCCTGTTCCTGTTCCTGGAGCATCTGAAAACCTTCGCTAATACTGCCAAATATATCGCCCACTATCTCTTTTGCCCGGCTATTATCTAATGACATGTCTAGTGGTCGAGGTGCCTTGAAATCAGCTTTTTCTACCTTGGCGCGCTTTATTAAACTGCCGTCTAAATCGAATGCTTCAGCCAGTGCCAACGCAAAATCAAATTTTGAAATACGCTCATTTCCACTTATGTGAAGAATGCCGTTGGCGCCGTGTGTCACCAAACTGTTAGCCACGGCCACCAGGTGTTTAATAAAAATTGTAGTAAAAAACTCGTCGTCAAACGCTGTTATTGGTTTGCCTGCACGCAATGAGCCAATCACCCAGTCGCTAATCGACTCTCTTAAGGGTGTCCCCCATCCATAAAAATTGGTCCGAACTACTATAGCATCAGGATTGACTTCTAACACCGCAGTCTCACCTGCCAACTTGGACCTCGCGTACTCATTGAGCGGTTGTGGTTCAGCGTCCACGTCCAGCATTGCTTGACGACCGTTAAATAAGTGGTCAGTAGAAATATGCACCAATTTGGCACTTACGTGTTTGGCAGCTTTAGCCAAATTGCTTGCCACCACGACATTGGCTATATAGGCATTTTCCGGGTTGAGCTCACACTGATCAACATTAGTCATTCCTGCTGCATTCACAATCACTGTGGGTCGCCAAGCGTTTACCCAGGCTAATAATGGCCCAGTATCTTCAAGACCAAGTTTGGTGGCTGTAATGCTCGGCAAGTTGACTGGATGATTATGAGTCAACAAACCGACTTCAGAGTGCTCACAGATCGCTAAGGCCCAATTCACGGCCAAAAAGCCGCTGCCGCCGGCTATTAACACCTTCGTACTCACTGCCTTGCGCCTTGAGTGAATGCTAGCCAGCAACAACGGGGTGATAAGTTTCTTCTGCTCGCCGCAACGCTAACTCTCTTCATTTTCGAAACAGGTAAAGCGCCATAGCAATATCCTTTTCTCGCACGATTCAACGCTAGATAACAGAAAGCTGGTAAATTTCTCAATCACGTACCTCATCTTTGCAACTAAAAATTTTTTATGATTGGCTCATGGTTAAATTCGAATTAGTTTATATTTTTTAGCTAGCTCGATGCCATAGGTCTGAGCATCAATTAAGGGTGGAGCTTTAAGGCAGTAGACTTTGCTTCCTTGCTTCCTTCAAGGTTTGACTCTAGGTTTTTAGCTGAATTGTCCAGCTAGCATAGCAGCCAGCCCCTAAAATTTCTAGCTGCTTCAATGTTAAAGACGCCCACTTCTTTAGAAAATATGAACCGATAGCAAGTTGATTCGGGACGCGTGCAAGCTAGGCTTTATATTTTTTTAGCCAGGACTTTTTTTGTTTCTAGAGAAATACCCTCACCATCAGCGGTTCGGATACAGCCATTGCAAACCGGCCTTTACATGGCGTATTTATTGCGCTTACTCCAATACGGATCGAGCATAGCGGGTAAACTGTATTGCCAGGTGGCCTGAAGCATTCAGCCCTAAAGTTTGTTCGATTTTCGACGCATCGTAGATGCAATGATTGGTCATTGCATCTACACGTCCCAAGGTTAGTGGAACACATTTCGCCCAGCCAAGACTCTTGGCGATAAATCGAGCAATAGGTTCTGGCACAGACAAATGAGGCTCCGGGGCCTCAATCCCCTTGCAGAGTGCCTGGACCATTTTTTGGATCGAAGTGTATTCAGAAATAATGAAGGTGTGACCAGGTGCTTTAGCGTGTGTCGCACAATGCATTAAAGCTTTTACGACATAAGATACGTGTATATAGTTTACGACGGCATCACCTTTGCCAATATAAAAGAATAAGCCCCGTTTAAGCATGTGCACCATGCTTGCCAAAGAACGGTTAGTCATAGCTGATCCAAAAACAATAGAGGGCCGCAAAATTACATAGTCCATGCCTGCTTTTCTTGCGAACTGATGCAGCAATGCGTCCGCTATGGTTTTAGTGTTTTCATAGTTTCCCTTGGGATTCTCGCTCGTCGACTCGCCTATTAACCCGATTCGCTTTGGCCCGTATGCCCCTACACTGCTCAACTGGACCCAGCGACCGACCTTGCCCGTGGATGCTTTTAGTAAACGACGGGTGCCATCCACATGTAGCACATGCATAGTTGCTTCATTAGTTATCTCTCCAGCACAGTGATATATGACATCAACATTATCAATAAATGTATCAAGTTTGACATGCTTTGACGTCAAGTCCCCCACGTAAACCTCAACACCCTCTATAGGCGTTGTCGTCCGTGACAACAGGCGGACCTTATCCCCCTGTGCCAGGTGGGCAGCTACAAGATGAAGGCCGATGAAACCCCGCCCTCCAGTAATAGCTACAATCATAGCGTTAGATACGGCTTATAGTTTTAATGTAGAAATAGCAAACACTTGGTTTGTTGTCGCCGATATTGAGCGCAATCCGCATCCGAAATCCCTCACTTATATAAGTAGAGCATCACTTTTATCATGCTCCTTTTTCTCTCTGGGGCTTTGCGCCACCAGTAGTACAGCAAGAAGAATCCAAATATAGCGAACATGGAATAATGGATGTGAGTAAAGACAGGCTGCCAAGGTTAGTATAGATATCAACAGCGCGAATTTTTCATCAAAGGTATCGCTACCTCGTGCCTTAAATACGTCCCATGCACGAATCAGTAGCGCCGTAACCAAAAACAGTGAAAAAAGCAACAATGCAATGGGGCCACCACCATAAAGTATGTCTAGATACACATTGTGATATGACGCCGTATCGAGTTTATTTACAACTTTATCTTCGCTGGTAGGTGCTATTTCAGTAGCTACCGAAGTGTTAGTAGGCTCTGCGCTTTGCTCAGTGACTGTAGGGGTCTCCTCAGCAGGGACATTAACGGTAGTGCTATTGTTGGTTTTTTCGACATTGCTCCACCTCTCATCGAGTTTATTTACAACTTTATCTTCGCTGGTAGGTGCTATTTCAGTAGCTACCGAAGTGTTAGTAGGCTCCGCGCTTTGCTCAGTGACCGTAGGGGTCTCCTCAGCAGGGACATTAACGGTAGTGCTATTGTTGGTTTTTTCGACATTGCTCCACCTCTCATTCCGCCATTGATCCCCAGAACCGCTGGCCACATTTAACACGGGTGTACCCACAAATTCCAATGCGCGACTTGAGGCTAAGCTATAGGTTAGCCAAGTTGCCAGGGTAGAAACCATCGTAACTGATATAAGCATAGTAACAGCGAGTCCGCCTTTAGGGCGAAACAGGACGCGGTTCACTAGGACGCCAATGGCAAATACTGTCCAGGCCGATAGCGTAAGGTAACCCATCGCACGAGATCCCGTTTGCATGATTAATACAACAAAGGCAGGCACAAAAAGGTAAAGCAGTACTGGTTTATCCGCAGCCAGGGACGCGGATACTGTCACATACATGCCCGCGAGAAAAAACACTCCCAATTGAGAGGGGCTATGTTGTGGCCAGTATAAATAGGGCGTACCTTCACCGTATAGGAGAAAATCAACATTCAAGTAGTTGGTAAGAAAGGAAATGATAAGGAAAAAGGCGACAGACCCGCTACCTACCCATAACAATAGCCTTAGAAACGTGTGCCTATCGAGGAAACCCAATAAGATCACCAATATCAAGAACAAGAGGGTGACCCCTAAAATGAGAAAGGCATTGATAGCCCCGCCTTCCCAATAAAATATAGAATAACCACTAAAAGCCAGCAACAAGGCGATACATAAGCCGTTCCACACGCCTAATCGCAGGAATTCCCTCCGGCCTTTTATTACGACTGAGTAGAATACCATTGACACCGCAATTAAAATAAAAGCTATTTCTGAAAGCGCAAGGGATCGTTTGCCATAGAGGTTATAAAAAAAAGTGCGTTGGTCAGCAAAAACCAGCAACGCAAATAAAAAAGTACCAAGCAGCAAAATTATTGTACTTCGGTTCTTAGAGGAAGTTTCGCCACCTAACATATTATGTTCCTATTAAATTGTCTATTTTAGGTATCAATGCATCGGCTCAAGTATCATTCAGCCATTTAAAATCAATACGATTCCAGGACATGCAGCTGTGTGCTAGCACCAGAAAGTATCTCTCATTTAAAGTTAGCGATGTGCTGTTCTTTATTGTCTCAGTACGCTAGTCAAAACTATGCACTTTAGTGCAAGGCTTTAGCAAATTTAAAAAGTAGCCGCGTAGCGGCGATGCATTGCTTTTTAATATAGCGACTTTCAGTCGCTTTGAAAGCA
>JAZFYA010000396.1:0-8001 GCA_036443315.1 Pseudomonadales bacterium | reverse complement strand
GGCCAATCAGGGCGCGTTTAAGCGTGTTGGTCTTTGCGGCGTTTTTAGCGAGGACTGTCTGAGCGCAACGAGTTCCGCAGCAGCCGCAAAGACCAACCAGCTTGCGACCGGCCACCGTGTCCATTGTCCTGCAGGCCCGGAGTACTCACACTGAATTTTTATTATAACTTTCCCGCTGAAACTCTAAACTCTAGCTATTAACTATAGACAGGAAAAAAAGCCCCAGTGTTGCAGATGCCCCCATGACTCTTTAGACTCGCAAGCTGCAAAATAATCGGACCCAATGATGTCAGAGCAATCTGTCGGTATTATTACGCCACAAAGCCATCACTTCAATCAGCCAATTAAACTGGCCTGTGGACGTACGCTGCCGGAATACGATTTGGTTTACGAAACTTACGGCGAACTCAATAGCGACAACACCAACGCCATCCTGATTTGTCACGCCCTCTCTGGCCATCACCATGCCGCTGGCTACCACCAAGATGACAGTAAGCCCGGCTGGTGGAATCATTACATCGGCCCTGGCAAGCCTATCGATAGCGACAAGTTTTATATTGTCAGCCTGAACAATATCGGCGGCTGTCACGGCTCTACCGGTCCCACTTCGATCAACCCGGAAACTGGTAAACCCTGGCAACACGACTTTCCCCATCTGCGCTGTCGCGACTGGGTCGACACCCAGCGAGAATTAATGAAAGTGTTAGGAATTGAGCAGTGGGCGGCAGTGATTGGGGGCAGTCTCGGTGGTATGCAGGCGATGCGTTGGGCTCTGGAATATCCCGACGAATTGCACCACTGCATAGTCATCGCCTCAGCGATGAAATTATCGGCACAAAATATTGCCTTTAATGAAGTGGCGCGGCAGGCCATTAGCTCCGACCCCAATTTCCATAACGGCTATTACCTAGACCACGGTGTTATCCCCAAACAGGGTTTGCGACTGGCGCGGATGGTGGGCCATATCACCTATTTGTCTGAAGATGGCATGGGACAAAAATTTGGTCGCGAATTAAAAACAGGCAATTTCACTTTGGGCAGCGATGAAGAAGTGGAGTTTCAGGTGGAGAGCTACCTGCGTTATCAAGGGGATGTGTTTTCCGACTGTTTTGACGCCAACACCTATATTTTAATGACCAAGGCGCTGGACTTTTATGATTTAGCCCGAGAGTACGATGATGATCCAGTTGCCGCTTTTAGCCATGCCAGCTGTTCCTTTTTTGTGGTTTCCTTCACCTCCGATTGGCGCTTTGCGCCAGAGCGCTCGCGAGAAATTGTCGACGCATTAATCACCGCCAACAAACCCGTGAGCTATGTGGAGATTGAAGCCGACTTAGGCCACGATGCCTTTTTGATTCCCAACCAGCGCTATGAAAAGGCTTTCCGCGCGTACATGCAGCGAGTAGCGGGAGGGTGTCACTAATGCGTTTTGATTTGCAACTTATCCCCCAGTGGATAACACCGGGCTCCCGCGTGTTGGATCTCGGTTGTGGGGATGGCACGCTGCTCAAAAAATTAATCGCTGATAAACACGTTAACGGCCTCGGTATCGAAATTGATGCAGACTTCATTAACGACTGCATTAGCAGTGGTTTGAATGTGGTCGAACAGGATCTCAACCAGGGCTTAGCAAATTTTCAGGACAACAGCTTTGATATAGTAGTAATGGCCCACGCCTTGCAAACCCTGCGCTCTCCTCATTTAGTCATAGATGAAATGCTGAGGGTAGGCAAGGAATGCATTGTCACCTTCCCTAATTTCGCCCACTGGCGCTGCCGCCTACACCTGGGTCAACATGGAAAAATGCCGGTGTCGAAATTTATGCCCTATAGCTGGTACGACACACCCAATATTCATTTCTGTACAGTGAAGGACTTTGAAACGCTTTGTGCCGATAAAGCTATTCGTATTCTTGACAGCACGGTGGTTGCTCAAGATAGTAGCGAAAGCACATTGGGCCGACTAATACCGAACTTTTTTGGCGTAACAGCGGTCTATCATATAAGTCGCTAATCTACACGTTGATCCATATAGGGACACCATGCTAAAACACTATTGCTTATTATTAATTGCTGTTCTACTTTCCTCTAATCTCTACGCCGAACAGAAAAAAGTATTCGGTGACTACGACGTCCATTACAGCGTGATCACTTCCACTTTTATTACGCCAGAGGTTGCAAAAAACTATGGCATTATCCGTGGAAAGAACAGAGCACTGGTTAATATTGCGATCCGCAAGCGATTAGCCAAAGGAGCAAGCAAAGCACAAAAGGCATTGGTTAAAGGTAGTTGTTCCGATCTGATCCACACGGCTGAACTGAACTTTAAAGAAATTAACCAACAGGACGCCATTTACTATATTGCTGAACTGCGCTTTAACAACAAGGAAATGCGCACCTTTACGATTAAGGTTCAACCCGACTCCAATATTGCTGCCTATACCTTAAAGTTTTCAAAGACCTTATATATAGACAAATAGTATATAGACAAAATAGCACATTAAAAAATTATGCAAAAAATTGTACTGGCCAGCGGCAACCATGGCAAATTAAAAGAATTCCAACTACTACTAGGTAACTGCGGTTTTGAAATAATACCGCAGTCGGACTTTGGTATGCCAGAGGCCGCTGAAACCGGCCTAAGCTTTGTAGAAAATGCCATTATCAAAGCCCGCAACGCCGCCAGGCATACCGGCTTGCCCGCCATTGCTGACGACTCCGGTCTGGAAGTGGATGTACTCAATGGTCTGCCCGGCATTTATTCGGCCCGTTTTGCCGGATCTGAAGCCAATGACCAAACCAACAATAAAAAGCTGTTAGCTGACCTGCAAGAAACAACAGAAGATGAACGCACTGCTCGCTTTCAGTGCTCACTGGTTTTTATGCGACACGAAAACGATCCTACTCCGCTAGTTTGCCAAGGCACCTGGGAGGGCCAGATTTTATTTGCCGCACGTGGTAACAACGGCTTTGGTTACGACCCGCTATTTTTTGTACCAGAAAAAAATTGCAGTTCCGCCGAGTTGCTGCCTGAAGTGAAAAATAGTATTAGCCACCGCGGCAAGGCAATGGCCATGTTATTGAATCACTGGCGTTAGAAAGCCCCTAGGAACCTGTCCGAGAATAGGAACCTACTGCAGAAAAGCCCTTTTGTGTTACAAGAAAAAAAGAACTGAACTTGATGTCGTTGAAGCATGTAGCTCAGTCACTACTCCTACCCAGTCTGCAGCTGCTACCGGCATGCTGAGCAAGTCAATAATAAACCAAAATATAGCTCTCACTATGAACTCCTTTTACACATAACGGGCTGTAGAAAAATCTCTTTTCCAAAATTCTTTGCCCGAATTCATCAAACCTCTAGCAAATCAAAAAATTCGAAAATATTGTTAAAAGTCAATTTCAATCTGTATATAAAGGATATTCTTCAATTACTATCTAACAAAATAACTATGACTAAATTGCGATATTTTGCCGGTTTTCGCCATGATCTATCTCAATAGAGGTTTTTCTACAGCCTCAACACCGCCATCACAGGAGAAAAACCAGAGCAAAGCGGCGGTTTTGGCCTCCTGTGCATGGCCTCGTTATGCGGCTGATTCATGTACTATATCCCAGCCAGGAAACACCAGAACAGCAGGATGGCAGTTGAGCGACCTAGCCAAGACCTTTGCTCTCTCAACACCTAACTGAATCCTGTTATTTTCAATTGCTGATATAGTAGATTGAGGAATACCTGTTAAATCAGCTAAATCATTTTGGCTTAATTCTTGGAATTCACGAAGAATTTTAACGGACTCACCAACGGACACATCAATATTCTTTTTGGCTCTACGGTAATCTTTCATGTCACTTCCTCCGAGAATCATGGGGTGTAACGTTTTCTACTTGTACTAAAATTTGATCGCCTTCCACCTTATAGATGACCCGATACTGGAGGGTTAATCGGCAAGAGCGGTATCCCTTCCACTTACCGCTCAGGGATTTATCATGTAGCCCCTTAATCTTTCTAAGCCCTTGGGGGCCGGATATAGAGGCAATATCCTTCCACTTTTCGTACCTCTTAAGCACGTCAACAGGGGCAGATTTCAGGCTCTTGGCAACTCTTCTATGTTCATATATCATCCACATACCATATAGAGTATATATATCAAATATGGTATGTCAAGGGGTGGTCGTATAACGCTCGCAATCAACGGCGAGCATCTAGCGAGTCCGATTGTATTGCTTTGTTAAGCAATGGTGGAATTCGATACTCAATCTTTTCTCCATCCCAAACCGGCATTGGCTTATTATCTTTATGTGCTTGCTCAATCACTTTTCTGGCGGCTCGTTCAGCAGCTTGCATGCCAATTTTTGCGTAATATTTACCTTCATTCATGGTCACTAGATTCTCCAATTAATTCTGGCCTAGAAGAAGAGGTATCAAAAATCACCCAAGTATCAACCATAGGCTTGAATATATCTTCTAGGTTGATTTGACTTCTTTCAAATCGCCTTCTTATGTCTTGTTCAGGTATGTTATGCCCACCTTGCTCGACGCGATATCGCACACGATCAATAGCCATTTCAACAGATGGAAGCGAGAAATAATACAGTATAATTTTGTAGCCCAATTGTTTCCACTGCTTGATTTTCTTGACATAAGAGAGGCCACTTAAGGTTGTTTCGAATGCAAAAGTTTTAGACTCTTTAATACATTTTTCTATTTCTTGCACCATTTGGTCCAGCAATAATAAAACACTTTTTATCCAATTTAATTTCCTGCTGTTGTATGCCTAACGCTTCAATCAGCCGATGCCAAAGGCGTTCGGCTGAATTGACTCGTTATGTTTTATAGAACATACTGTGTGTATGTTTATCAATATATTACACATAGGTGCGACATGAGAACAAATATTGTAATAGACGACAAGTTAATGACAGATGCTCTTAAGGCTACAGGATTAAACACCAAGAAGGAAGCTGTAGAGCAAGGGCTTAAGTTGCTTATCAGGCGAAATAAGCAGCAGGCTATTCGAGAGTTAAGAGGCAAGCTCCATTGGGAAGGTGATCTTAATGAGATGAGAGGCGGCTGATGATATTAGCTGATACCAGTGTCTGGATCGACTATTTGAATGGCAATAACAATGTATACACTAATACTTTGGATGCGGCGATTGTTGAGGGTACTGTCGCTCTTGGAGATTTAATTTTCCTAGAAATACTCCAAGGCTTTAAAAGTGATAAAGAATATAATCGAGCAAAGTCAACATTAAGTACTCTAGATCAATACGAGATGTTTGGACACAGCATGGTAGTTAAGTGCGCCGATAAATACCGAATACTTCGCAAAAAAGGCATCGCAATCAGACGCACAACAGACGTAATTATTACCTCATTTTGTATTGAAAACCAATTTCCTCTCTTATTTTCAGATAGAGACTTTATCCCGTTTGTGAAAGAATTAGGTTTAGTTACAGTACTCACGGAAACATAGACATAATGACTTCCCCTTGAGTGCTGACCCCCAATTTCGTGGATTAGCATCGCCAGAGCTACAATATAGTTTTTTAGCACTATAGCGGAGGTCAGCATGAAGAAACATAACATAATTTTTATAGGCTTGGATACCCATAAAGAATCCACCTATGTGTATGATGGTCGTGAGTATCAATCCCAATTCTTTGGCAAGATAGCGACTCGCAAAAATGCCATCGAAAAACTCGTCAGGCAATTTCAATCAAAGTATCCAGGCGCCACTTTATACTTCGTCTACGAAGCAGGCCCTTGTGGTTACTGGATGTATCGGTTGCTTACCAAGTTGTGCAGCAAGACTGCTACATCGTTGCCCCCTCCTTGATTCCAAAGAAGCCAGGGGATCGAGTCAAAACAGATAAGCGCGATAGCCTGCAGCTGGCGCAATTGTTAAAAAATGGCGATCTCGATCCGATTTATGTGCCCGAAGCAGAAGATGAAGCCATCCGTGATCTTTCCCGAGCAAGGGAACGCGCCATGCACGATTTGAACGATGCCCGTTTTCAGCTCAAAGCCTTGTTATTACGCAATCATATTCAGTATAAAGGCACGGCCAACGGGTCGGTCAAACATCTACGCTGGTTAACGGCAATCGTGCTGCCATACCCCACCCAGCAAATGGTGTTACAAGAGATGATTCAAACCATCAATGAGCGCAATGAACGGCTGGCAAGGCTGGACAATGAAGTGGTCTACCACGTCAAGCAATGGCGCTATTATCCCGTGGTTAAAGCGATACAAGCGCTCAGAGGCGTGGCACTATTGGTGGCTGTTGGCGTGATCACAGAACTTGGAGATTTAACCCGCTTTGATCGTCCATCTAAGCTCATGAGTTTTGTTGGCTTAACACCCAGTGAACACTCCAGTGGAGGAAAACGGCGTTTGGGTGCTATCACCCAATGGGGTAATTCAAGAGCAAGGCGGTTATTGGTGGAAGGGGCGAGTAGCTATCGTTACCCGGCCAACATCTCTACTGAAATGCAAAAGCGGCAGGAGAGCTTATGCAAAGAAGTGATTGATATTGCCTGGAAAGCCCAATTGAGATTGTGTAAACGATTTCAATATTTGAGCAAACGAGGCAAGCCAGACAATGTGATTAAGGTGTCCATTGCCCGAGAGATGATCGCCTACATCTGGGCAATTTCCCGGGAAGTCCCCTTGAGGCAGGCCATGACAAGTATCGCTAGAAAATGAATCAAAAGTTGAGAGTGAGTGCGATGATCAGACCGCGATTTTGGAGTAACCCCCGGCGGCGTTAGGAGGCAGACAAGCCAGTGTTTTGTGGTGGGCTTGATCTGACCCTCGTGCATAGACTGAGGATAGGCTCTACGACGTAATAAGTAAGGTGGTAACCAACCCACGAATACCAGCATGATCATCGTCGAACATCACTAGTCTCATCGCGCACTCACTCGCCTTTGATAATGAAAAACGAAAAGCTTTGAAATAAGTAGGCCTGGATTCTTATGTTTTTATTGACAGGGGAAGTCATACCGCCAAGCTCATTTGCGGAGGCGCGTCAGCGCCGGAGTCAAATGCAGCTTTTTGTTATGAGTTACTCTGTTTGGACTGCGACATTTCTTGCTTTTGTTTAGAAAGCAAAAGTTCAGTACGCTTACTCCAAAACTCTAATTCTTCCTGCCTTGATTTGCCTGTTAGCAACTTTTCAACGTATTCTGCACCTTTGCGCTTTAAAGTCACACATTCTGGTTCACGGGTTGTCATATTGAATTACCTCCAATGGCGAGTATATGCCGATATGCTCATAGCCATTTAACACATTGACTGCATTGTATTTCGGGATTTTATCAAAGTGTACGATGTGCTTGAAATTCCAGCTCACTATAAGATTACAGCCTGATACGGTAGCAATTGCAACATGCAGCGCATCATCGAGGGATTTTTCAGTAACAACTCCCGACTTAATGTAACTTAACTGGAGTTCTAAAGCTTCTTCGCTAGTAACAGCAATAGCGGCGGATTCAGCATATCTAGCAAAAAATAACCGGATTTTCTCTGGAGCTGGTTCAATCTCTGCTTCAACAACAGCAGAGGTTACCAAGACAAAGCGGCCTGCATCCACTTCACTAAAGAACTGTTTGCTTGGCTCAGAAAACTCTTGATCAAATATGCCACCAAAAACGGATGTATCTGCGTATATTTTCATATTTCCAAGTTTACCAGTATACTGTGCCCTAGCTTAGGGCACAGCGGCTGGATCGACTATAACTCAGGGGGCTATATTTAGGAAGGGGAAGCTTGGGGTAATAATAAGCTCGTTGCCACTAACCTGAATGGTTATCTTTTGCCCAATGCTAAATCCAGCATCTTTGAGCCATTTCCCCCTAAGGATGGCACAAGGTTCAAGATGAACAGGAACATAACTAATGCCTGCCCCTCTGAGTCTGGATGTTGGGTTGCAGATAGTTTCTAGAATGGTGAGTTGACGAGTGTATGGAAATTTTGCTTTTGCCGAGCGGAACTCTGA
>JAZFYA010000395.1:0-4128 GCA_036443315.1 Pseudomonadales bacterium | reverse complement strand
TTATGTCATTGCCCTGTTATTATTGCTCGGATTAATGCCCATTGGCGTAATGGCCCAGGAATGGCGAACGGAGCCACTAACCCCTATTGATCAACAGTACATGGAGGCGCAGCGCAATAGTATCGATGAGTTGGCCCGTCGTTATGTTGGTCGTCAGTTGAATGGGAAAAAAGATAATGATTTGGCAGTTATTCAGCGCTTGCTGGATGATGGCATTGTAGGTCGTGAGCAGGTCCGTCAGTTACAGGCGATGGGCTTGATTTTGGGTGGCATCCTCAAATCCGAAAAAGGCTTGCAGTGGATTATCTATTACGACAAATACGGCCGTTCTCGCTCCCTGCAGGTGCCGGGGTTTGATAAAGAGTTTATTTTTCCAGCGACACAAATTTCCCGCAAGGTTGAAGTGGGTATTCACGTCAATGTTCGGGACGTTTACAAGGTGTTAGAACAGGCGATTATTGATATTCGCAATAAACCGCCCTTTTAACCTGTCATAGAAAAAGTAGTTAATTCGTAGTGAGGGCGTCAAAGATACTGCCCCTAAGAGCGTTGTCCTTAAGAACGCAGGAAAGAGTCAATATCCTCTGTGCCTTGTGGATCCTGGTGAATCAGTACTTCCGCATTAGTGAACTCATTTTTAATCGATTGTTCTACTTCATCGGCAATTTGATGGGCTGTCGTTAAATTCATGTTGCCATCCATTTCCAAATGTAACTGGATAAAGGAAGAAAAACCGGCGTGGCGGGTGCGTAGGTCGTGGATATCCCGGACGCGTGAATGTTGACGGGCAATCGTGCGGATATGTTCCCGCTCTTGTTGGGAAAATTCTGTATCCATCAATTGTTGCATGGCACTGTTACCAATGTTCCAGGAACCTTTCAGTAGAATCCCCGCCAGTAAAATACCGATAACAGGGTCCGCCAGGGGTGCATCAAACTGAGTAGAAATAAACAGTGCAACGATGACGCCGAGGTTAATGAGTATATCGCCAAAGCCGTGCAGGGCATCCGCTGATACAATCATTGATCCTGTCTGTTTAACAACATAGCGCTGAAAAAATACCAGGGTTGCCACCAGTACAGAAGAGATCAGCATAATACTAATGCCGAGGCTACTGTTAGTCGGCATTTCAGGTTCGATGATGCGACGTACTGATTCAGCAATTAAAAACACTGCAGAGCCGCCAATAATCATCGCCTGGAACATGCCGCCAATGGGCTCCGCCTTGCCGTGGCCAAAACGGTGTTCGGTATCGGCGGGGCGTAGAGCGCTGCGTATAAATATTAAATTGATAATAGCGGCGGCGGCATCAAGGATGGAGTCAAGCAGAGAGCCCATCATGGCTACTGAGCCGGTTTGAAACCAGGCAATGGACTTTATAATGACCAGTAATGTAGCTACTAAAACGGATGCATTAGTGGCGAATTTGAGTAATCGCTCACGCCTGAGCTTGTCAGCTTCGTTGATGGGTTGGTTGGTTGGTTGTTTCACCATGTCAACAATGTTTCTGAGGTTAGAATAAACGTATTTAAACTGGGGAGAGATTATCACAGGCAGGTTGTACGGACGAGGGACAAGGCCCATTTCTTCGGCTTTTTTTCAGGTGTAAGTTTCGAGTAACGCGTTGACAGTGATCTAATCAAGGTTACATTATTTTAGCCCCTCAAGCCATCAACTTCAGTTTATCCAGCACTGTTTCCAGTGCCCGCTCCATAAAGGACTTTTGGGTGAGCTCAACAACGCGGATGCTACCCGCGCACATGCCTTTGGCAAGACTGGCTTGTGTTTCCACGGCTTGTTTAACGCCGGCATGATCTACGAACATATAGTGAGACGAAACCCGGCTAAACCAAGCCAGTTTTAATTGTGTAACGGTTTTTTCCTGATCAAACTCAAACCAGGTTCCGAAGGCAATTTCTTGCAGTTTCTCTACGATGCCTTGCTCTTCAGAAGACAGTGGAGGTGGTATGGTTTTTTTAAGAGGTTTTTTAGCGTTGGGTTTACTGTTGAGTGCAGCTTGTGCTGTTGTGGACGGCTTCTTCACCGTGACAGCGACGGAAGTTTCGCCCTGTTTGGCGGCTTTGGCGAGGGCATTGCTCTCGTTTACCTCATCCATCACGGCACCGTGATAGACCAATTCCTGGGCTTCTTTGAGGGAGTTCAATAAACCCTTGGAGGCTTCACTATCATAGCCTATAGTCATCAAACCTTCGGAAACAGTCTGTTCCAAATCAGCTTGACGGCGGTGCAGGTCTTCTTTGCTATCACTTGCCTCGCCGGGCCTGACGCTCCACACTACGCCATCGACCACTTTTAAGGCCGATTGCCAGGTTAGGCTTTTGTCGCCATGGCGCAGTAAATTAAAGGCAATAAAGTCTGCCCAGGGCTTACGCAGCAAATCCGCAATCATCTCTGGTATGTTGGCATGCTCCAGTCGTGCTTCGATTTCATCAATGGCCCGTTGTTTGGACAGTTCCAGTTTTTCCAAACCTTGCTGGGATTCCGTGTTGCGCTTCTCAACCATACGCGATCGTTTTGCTAGGTGTTCCCGAAAGCGAGAGAAATCCTCCAGCAGGCGATCAAAAATGGTGATGTCGTCGATAAACCCGTTTAAAATCTGTTCCACTATCATTTTGATTTTGGGTAGCACCGTGCGGTCATTATCTTCCCTTACCCATTTGCCGCCAACTTCCGCCATACTATTGAGTAACAATCTGGCGTTGTGCTGGTAATTATTGAGAAAGGATTTATCCACCAAAGCCAGCTTCAAGTAGGGGGTATGCAGATGGCTTAACAGGGACTTAACGCCATCATGCAACTCCGGGTCGTCCAGCATATAGCGGAAGATCATGCCCACTAGATCAACGGTATCGGCATCGTCCTGGGTCATTTTATGGTGGGAATCTTTATTCGCCTGTTGGGATAATTGGCCAAGCAGTTTTTCTTCAACTAGCTCAGCGGGTAGAGGCTGGTTCAGAGCTGCTGAAGATAAAAAGGCTCTGGATTGTTGAATGGCACTTAATGTCAGTGCGTAATCCATGGCGGAGAAAGTATCTGCACCGCCGCTACCATCGGTAGCTAGGTTGCCAAGGCTGACACCGCCGGCTGTATGAGTGCGGGGTCCAGTATGGGACTGCAGAGCACGAATGGCGCTGTATAGTTCCTGTTGGTGGATAATACTTGATGTGGTTTCCCTGAATGACGCTAGCTGTTCTGTGCTGGCCTTATCGGCAGATGTTGCGGCTTGCACATCGTTGCCTGCAGCTTTGGCAACGCTGAAGCGCAGGTTCGGCAAAATCCCTTTATCCATTAAGATCTCGTTAAGGCCGTCCAGCACCTTAGCAAAGCTGATCACTAATATCTTACCCAGGTGTTTATAAATCAGGATTTTGGCTTTGCTGTCAATTGACAGCTGGGCGATCCCAATTTGCAGAGCCTGGCAGACCATAGCCGGGCCGAAAGGATTGGTTTCATCACTGACGTTTTTGCCGCCTCGTATTACCGCCATACGACGATTGAGCTTCCACAGGGATTCAGAGTTGCGACTGTTGGATTTGGAGACAATGACTGAAATAGCCAATTCATCTTCTAGATCATTGCGTTGGACCAGGGATAGATTGCTGAGATCAATATGATCATCCAGACTGGTTTCTTCATCCTGGCCACTGGCAAAAGCCTGATAGCCTTTGCTTAGTTCCTGTCGGAACGTGGCCTGCATGGCTCCACCTCTGGCTTTCAGTTGCTGCATAGCTTCGAAATAGCGGCGTTGGTCTTCATTATTTGGACACTTTTCCGCTTGCTCGAACAGGGCATTTTCTAATGTTTTCTCTGCTGCTAGCATCAAATCCCCATAATACTTATGGGCGTGGTCGCGGCAGTTTTGCAGTAATTCCATGAATGGACAGTCCGAGATTAAATAAAGTAGTGCAGGAGATAGACTAGTATAAATGTAGCCCATTTTGGTGATTTTAGGAGTGGCAAGAGCGGCTAATCATGGCTTTTGGTAATAGGGTTTTATATTTATTCACGAGAGTGTTTATCCAAACATCCAAATGCTTTGGATATATAAAGCCGATCAGCAATCAGGCCAGACCCAGTCTGCAATCTGTGGTGCTTATGAGCCGCTGT
>JAZFYA010000394.1:0-35135 GCA_036443315.1 Pseudomonadales bacterium | reverse complement strand
CCGCAACCACCAACAAGACCAGAATCATGCCCATTGAACCCACCAATCCATCTACCGACTCATCGCGCTTGGCATCTTCACCAGCAATTTCCAAGCGGTAACCAGGAGGTAATTGCAGCCCCTGCTCCATCAGCGATTGTTTCACTCGGTCCAACACCGTGGCAGGTAACACACCATCG
The DNA here is from genome assembly GCA_036443315.1 of Pseudomonadales bacterium. GTDB lineage: Bacteria > Pseudomonadota > Gammaproteobacteria > Pseudomonadales > Dasaniaceae > Oceanicoccus. Next base: position 34,956 of record JAZFYA010000394.1, on the reverse strand, counting down.
CGAATATAAATTTGCACAGTATTGATGCGCTCCCCATCCCGCCGTGGAATTGAGCCGAGGGCTGGCCGAATACTCACATCACCAAGGGAGACATAGGGTATCGGTTGCGCTGCAGTGTGAGTATCACCCGGCACCAACAGCCAGCTATGAACACCGCCAATATCGACCTGTTTTTGCCCTCGGGCTCGCACCCGCACTGGCAGCGATTGTGTGCCTTCCAGAACCGAACCCGTTATTACACCATCGATGCCTTCATGTAATTGCCCAGCGATATCCGTCAAACTCAACCGCCCAGCTCTGGCCATATTCTCGTTGACCGACAACCAAACTTTGGGCACAGCCTCGGAAAGATTGGTGCGCACATGCACCACATCGTCAATAGCCATTACTCGCAAACGTAATTGGTCACCGAATTTTTTCAGTAAGCCCAGATCGAAACCTACCAAACGCAACTCTACAGGTGCGTTATAGGCTGGCCCTTGGGCCAAGCGGCGCAAAATTATTTGCGCTTCAGGAAACAACTCATCGAACCGTTGTTGCAACATCGGAATCATTCGATCGACATCAGAAAAATGCTCAGTGGTTAGCATCGCCTGGGCATAATATTGCGAATTGTCTTTACCCTGTATCAAGTTGTAGTAGAACGATGGCGCACTACGACCAATAAACCAATGCAAACTTTTCAACCCGTCAACAGTCTCAATTTCAGCGCTGATCCTTTCGGTTAACGCTTTGGTTTTGTCAATACTGGAAGCCGTCGGCAAAAACACTTCCAGATTGAACATGTTTCGATCTGTAGGCGGATAAAATTGCTCCGGCAACGTTGTGCCCAAGCCAAATCCTAGCACCGGAAAAAACGCCACCATGGCCAAAACCTTTTTGGGATTGGCTAGCGCCCAGGCTATCGACTGACGAATGTGAGCTGAACTGCGTGGCATACTCATACCCGAATAAAACCAGCCAGCGCCCTCGTCGCGAACAAGAAACCTACCCGCTAATCCCGCCACCACAAGATGCGAGACAAGATAGGAACCCAGCAGCGAAAAAAGCACCGTTAAACCGATCCCGCCGACAAACTCACCGCCAGCACCTGGCATCAACACAATGGGCATAAAGGCCAATATGGTGGTCAGCGTCGAACCCAATAGCGGCAACCACAAATGCTTGACTGCTCGCAGTGTTGCCTCCTGTCCACTCAAGCCCTCACGTTTATAGCGGTGGACGGTATCCACCATCACAATAGCGTTATCCACCATAATGCCCAGCGCCACAATTAAACCGGTTACCGACATTTGGTGAATAGGCAAATGGGTAAAATTCATACAGGCAAAAGCAAACAATGCCGTTAGAGGTAACGCAGCAGCGACTATCAGCGCCGCTCGCCAACCCAGGGTGAACAACAACACTGCGGCGATCAGGAGAAAGCCCAGCACAATATTACTGGTTAATTGTTGCAACCGATTGGAGGTGTAATGCTCCTGATCAAAAATCGTTTTAAGCTTAATATTCGCTGGCAGCTGTTGCTGCATCGATGCCAGTGCTACTCTCACTTTTGCTGACCACAGATCGCTGCGCTGGTCAGTTAACATCCTTATACCTACCACCACTGCAGGCTGACCATCCACTATCGCTAAATCCCGCGCGGGTGTCTTTGCTTGCCGCTTGACGTCAGCCACATCACCCACCTGCACAGCGCTACCATCGACGCTTTGGCGAAGGGGAATTTGACGGATCCGCTCCAACGTATCCAGCGCTCCCTCTACTTCCACCGCCATCCGCAGTCGGGAATTATGAATTTCACCCGCCGTGACTTTGGCATCGGCCTGCAACACTGCGCTGCCGATTGCATGGGGCGACAGACCTAACAACGCTGCTCTGGCCGGATCGACATCAACAACAATTTCCTCCTCTGGTCCCCCGTGAATAGCAATGTAATCCATGCCAGGCAAACTGCGCAGCCGACTTTGCAACTCCTGGGCATAGCGCCCCAAAACCAACAGATCCGGTTCGGCTGCATCGAACGCCCAAGTCAGGGCAACGATCAGGGTAAAAGGATAACTGCGGCGCTCCTCCAAAATAGGATTTGCAACACCACGGGGCAGTAATGACCGGGCCTGTTCCAGCTTGTCCCGCACCTCGGCCCACACCGCTTTAGTCTGGTTAATCCCAACCTGCTCAACCAGCTCTATCGTGAGCGATGAAAAACCGGCACTGGAACGGGAATCAATATGCTTAATGTCAGATATTTCACGCAGCCGGTTTTCCAACGGTTCCGTCACCAACGCCTCAACCCGTTCCGCACTGGCGCCGGGAAAAGTCGTCATAACAAAAGCATAGCGATTGGCAATACGGGGATCTTCATCACGAGGCAGCGCGTTAAGCGCCGTCAGGCCAGAGACAATAATCAGCGCAATTAACAGAACAAATACGCGGGGATTGGTCAGCAGTGTATTCATTCTCCAGACTCAACGTTCAGCCTGACCGTCAATCCGGGTACCACCCGGTGCAATCCAGCCGATAACACCTGCTCACCAGGGACAACCGCGCCCCTAACAAAGGCCCGGTCCCCAGTCATATACAACAGCTCTATACTGCGGGCCTCGATCGTATATAAGCCCTGTTGTTTAGCGGGTACCAATGCATAGAGATTCCACATGCCCCTAACATCTGCACTAAGCGCGGTGTCAGGCACCCAGTAACCCTCCTGATCCACCCGCTCTGACAGGATCAGATAAAGCATTTCGCCATCAATTAAGGACTCATTATTCGGTAGAGACAATCGCACCGAAGCCGTGCGGGTAACCACATCTACATTGGCGCCAATAGCCAGCACTGATGCTAACAATTCCCGGCCAGCCACTATAACAAGCACCTCAGAACCGGGGGTCATTTTCGCTATCAGTCTTGCTGGCACCCCCACTCTGGCTTCAGGTGTCCCCTGCTCCAACAACTGAAAGACCGTCTGTCCAGGTATAGAAATACTACCCACATCAGCATAACGGTGAGCAATTTCGCCATGATATGGCGCCTTCAGGGTATGTTTTTCAAGCCGGGTCTGAGCAGATTCAAACAGTGCCTGCTGGCGTTTGAGCTGAGCCTGCAACGAGGCAATTTCTGCCGTTAACTCATCAATCCGCTGCTCGGAGGCAAATCCCTGGTCGATCAGTTGCCGTTGGCGCTTAATCTTAATAGAGGCCAATTTCAGCCGCGCCAGAATATCATCCTGCTGGGCATCAAGCGCTTGAATTTCCGCCCGTAGCAACCTGCTATCCAATCTCGCCAATACTTGTCCAGCGACAACGATCACCCCTTCATCGACAGACATCTCAGCAATAGTGCCGGACAATTCAAATCCCAGCTCTGCCCGCTGACGAGCCTCCACCTGGCCTACGAAATAGCGCTGAATGCTATAACTAGTCTGCCGTTGCAGTGGCTGAGCAACCACGCGATGAAAATAAGGGGCACTACCGGCATCTCCCTGTTCACAACCAACCAGCAGAGCCATTGCGCTGATGATCAGGACAGCGAGCGAATAAAATCGCAGAACGTTGGATTGAAGGGTTCTGTATTGAAGAAAATGGGACTGTAGGGAACAGAATCGAGACATCGTACCCAAGGCACTCCATGATTTAAGCAACATGGACGACAAGGTACCAAAACTAGACTGGACAGTCTAGTCTAGTTTTGGTCAAATACCCCAAAGCAACTGTACTGTACAGCCAAGAGCCCCATTTATGAGCACCCCTCTCCGTCGTACTCCCCATCGCACCAAAAGCGAAGCAAAGCGCCAGAATATATTGGTTACCGCCAGCGCGCTGTTCCTGAAACACGGATTTGATGGTGTTAGCATGAACCAGGTGGCTATTGACGCCGGGGTTTCCAAACAAACTGTTTACAGCCACTATGGCAGTAAGGAAGAATTATTCAACGCTATTATCGAATTCAAATGTGCCATCCATGAATTCACTGATAGGGTGTTTGATACTAGCCGGCCAGTGCATGAGGTACTGCAAGAACTGGCGGAACATTTTTCAGCGCTATTGATGAGCGACGAGGCGATCTGTATTTTTCGTGTCTGTATCGGTGGCGCCGCTCAACGAACACAAATTGCAGAATTATTCTGGAAAGCAGGACCCCAACGGTTAGCCCAACGATTTCGAGAATACCTGACGGAACAAAACCGACTGGGAAAAATTCATCTCGATAACCCCCACTTTGCCGCCCAGCAATTTCTCTATATGATTAAAGCAGAGGCCTATTTGCAAAAAGCCCTGGGACAAGCCAACGGCCACAATCAACAAGAATTACCCAGCTACCTCGCTAGCTGTGTAGCCATGTTTGAAAAAGCCTATGTAAACTAAATCCCCATGTTAAAAAATCCAAAAAATACTATTTAAACAGTGTTTTTTAGACATAATCCCTCTAACCTGGGCATGGCAATTTTAGCGTATTGAGTCATAGTTACGTTGGTACTAGTTACCACAATCGCCCTCCCATAGGGAGAGCCAGGGGGTGCGGGAACAGCGCAACGCTGCCCGTACCCCACGTATTTTCCCTGGTTATTTTTTCTTTCAACCTACCGAAACAACAAACGTCCGTGTACAATAGTGGTGTTCATAACAACGTAACTCGTTTTACCAAGCTTCGGGGCCGATTTGGATTCGACGCCGGTTACAAAACTTATGTGTGCATGCCGTGATGTCAGCCAATCACGTTAATCCAAAGCTGAAAACTATTAGTTGCCAACGACGACAACTACGCTTTAGCAGCTTAGATCTGCTAACAGTCGATAACGGATGCTTGTAAACGGAACCCGACTGTCATATAGAACAAGCTAGCAGTGAAACTCGCCTGAGGTGGATCCGCGAAACGCTTAATCAGGATCGCCAATTACGTCCTGCCCGTCGGGCTGTATGCCGCTAAATTAATTGACGGAATCTAAGCATGTAGAGCGCTAAGCAGCGGACTGGCGGACGCGGGTTCAATTCCCGCCGGCTCCACCATAACAAGATCCACCAACGTTCCAAGAAGTACACGAAAGCCGCGCCCCGCAAGGGTTTGCGGCTTTTTTGTATGCGATAACATTCACTAATATGTTGCAACATTCGCGCTTTTTAGGAACACTGACCACCCCACCCCCCAATGGCATTCACTTAAGGAACTCTAGTAATTTCATGGTGTTACAGGTATTTGACGTGGATAACGTTTTATGCATTATAGATTTTATCGGAAAATAAGACTTAAAAAAGCTAGATACATGTTTTATTAAATTTGTCAAATACACATAAGTAATTGATATTACTATTAAAGCTTAAGTGAATGCCATTGCCCCACCCCCTGACTGGTGTTCCTAAAATGGCCAGATCAACCAAGCCGCTAACCAATACAGAAGTGAAGCAAGCCAAACCTCAAGGAAAGGCATACAACCTTATCCCAAGTTCGTGAATCGTAATAAAAATACTCGTAAAATCAATAAGTTATAAATTTTATAACCGATAGTTGGCACACCTATTTTCAATTTACGTTGTTTATGGCCGTTTTTTGCTTCCCTATAGGATCTGCAGAAAAACCCAAGGCTTCATACAAATGAAGTTGATGAGGTTCGGCGCGTGAAGTCGTTCGTAAATAGAGCTGACCTCCTGCCTGTGTCGGCATGTTTACCGTAATGCGATGCTGTGTTGACATCAAATTGCGAATACTATACCAGGGAAAAAGACTCGAGAAATAGCAGCAAAAAAGGCTGGTTTAGCTCATTTATCAGTTTTTGTGTTGAATCCAAGGCAAGCCAATAGCCAACACTTTTCCTTTGCATTCCACAATATTTTGCGGATTGCTCTGATCTATCTCCGCCAATTGGCAGAGTTAATGGTGATAGAAAGACTGATCAAGATGCAAATTTGCAGAGTCCTCAAACCTCCCAAACCAAATCCGCCATTAGGTCGATATACTCCTGGAGCTCTGGGAACCTGGGATTTCCTTGCAATTTTGATGGCTGTTACAAAAAGGCTGGGTAAATCCGCAATAATTGCGGATTTGGATGTCGAGCTAAAGAAATGCTTTGCTGATAGCGATGCCAACGGTGATCAGGCCAGCGGTAAATGAGCAGGCAAGGACGATTTCGTACCACTGGGCTTTTTTGGCGGCTAATACGGCCTCAGCAGCATTTTTAGCTGCTTGAGCCAAACTGACTTCTAGTTCAGCCATATCTTTAATAGCTTTATCGTTCATCAGGCTCTCCGCGCTCTGTGCTGTTAAGTCTACCATATTTTGCTCGGCTACGTTTTATTGTTGGCTTGCCCCATTGTCGAGAGTGTCTTTAACCCAGCCAGAGAACGTCTTATTCAGAGACTTAGCGGTGTTCTTGTAGGACTCAAGTTGTTCAGGGGTGACGCGGACTGTCGGGAGGCGCTCAGAGGACGGATTATCGGAGCGGTAGCCAGCGGGGCGGCCACGTTTCTTTTTTGATTCATTGTTCATGGCGGAGATCATATATTAATTTACATGTACGTGCAAATAATGATAGCTTCTGCGACTATTGAGTTTACTACTGACAGAACTTGCCAAAAGCTTGTCATCCACCTAAACTGTCCTTAGTCCTAGGACTAAGGACAGCAAAATCATACTAATATAGCGCTCAAGTCTATGATGAAAAGCCAAGACATCCTGATTCTACTCAAGCTAATCAGCCTATACCAAAGCGAGTCGATACAAGCCGAGGACTTCAGCGTACGTGCCTTAGCCGCCAGCACTGGCATCAGTAAAACAGAGGTTAGCACCTCGCTTAATCGAAGCATTGAGGCTGGCCTCGCCAAATTAGATCGCCGAAGTCAGCTGCCCACAACTAACAACAAAGCCCTACTCAGCTTTATCGTCAGCGGACTGCGCTATGTATTCCCGGTCAAACCCGGTGCCATTGAGCGAGGGCTTATTACCGGCTTTGAAGCACTGGGTTTAAAAGGCCTATTATCGTCAGTAGCCGATTACCACTATATTTGGCCCGACGCCAAGGGCAGTGATAAAGGCCAGGCCGTGGCACCGCTTTATAAAACAGCCCCCCATGCAGCCCGGCAAGACCCTCATTTATACCAAAGTATGGCCTTACTGGATGCTATTCGCCTCGGCGCCCCCCGAGAAGTTACCATCGCCAAGCAGATACTGTCAGAGCACTTGCGCCCATGAGCCGCTACAACGAATTAGAAGCTATGCTGGTAGTCGTTGCCCAGGCCCTAGGCGAAGAGTTACTGCAACAAGTCGTCTTTGTCGGCGGCTGCACCACCGGCTTGCTCATCACCGATTCAATGACACAGGAAGCCATTCGCTACACCGAAGACGTTGACCTCATTACCCATGTAATGGGCTACCCACAGTGAGCTACATTTCAGGAACAACTCAAAGAAAAAGGCTTCACTATTAACCCCGAAGACGACGTCATATGCCGGATGCGACTGGGAGATCTCAAAGTCGATTTTATGCCCGACGATGAACGTATTCTCGGCTTTAGCAACCGCTGGTATCACGATGCACTTGAGCAGGCCCAAAACACAACCCTAAGCGACGGGACCCGTATTCGCCTAATCAGCCCCAGCCATTTTGTTGCAACTAAACTAGAGGCTTACCTTGGCCGTGGTAACGGTGACCCACTCTCCAGCCACGATATTGAAGACATACTCAATCTTGTCGATGGTCGCACAGAGCTACTAGAAGAAATTACTCAAGCATCAACAAAGCTCAAAATCTATATCGCCGAAACGCCTACATCGCCGAAACGATTGGAGCACTTTTAAGCCACAGTGACTTTGACTATGCCGTCCAGGCTACTGCGAACAATAATACCGAACGCGCAGCCATTATATTTGAGCGATTAGAAGCTCTGGCTCAAATTGACCAACAATGAAGAAAGAAAATAAGATTCTATGGTGAAAACCAAAATTGTAGAAATAATATTTAACTCCATCTTGAAATGGCTCCTGTCGCGATAGTGTTAATCGATAAGTCAGTGCTTAGAATTTAGTTACAGCTACCTCATACATTTATTACGAGGTAAGTTTGCCCTTCTACGTTAATAACGTTAGAAATAGCTTTGCTCCCAGCAGAGTGTTAATGTAACAAAAATTTAAATTTGAAAAACCAATCTTGGACTTTCTATGAAAAAACACTTAAATATCGCACTTTTCTCAATGACGGTACTGATCAGTAATGATCTGATCGCCCAGGAAAACAAAGAATTAACAGTGGAAGAAACCAAAAAAATTGAAGAGCTAAACCATGAGATACAAAAAATTACTGAAGAAATAACGTGGCTAACCGGCACAACAGCCGAACAGGAAACCGCTGAAAAAGACAACATCTGGAGTGGAGATGTGGAGTTCGGCTATGTTGATACTTCAGGCAACACCGAAGAGTCCACCATTAAGAGCCGCGTTGACATCAAAAGAGAAAAGAATGAATGGCGCTACAACCTGTTATTTGACTCACTCAATTCAGAAACTAAAGGCAAACGCTCTGCAGAAAAATATTTTTTCGCCAACCGCCTGGCCTTCCAATATTCAGAATATGATTATGCTTTTGGTTACCTCTCATATGACGAAGATAACTTCAGCGGCTTTGATTACCAAGCCACCACCTCGGCCGGTTATGGCCGCAGGTTAATCAATAATGAAGTAATGCAGTGGGATGTGGAGGTCGGCCCCGGTTATCGTTATAGCAAAGTAGATGACAATTCGATCGCAGACGATTCTGAAGAAGTCATTCTGCGTGCGTTCTCCAAATACTCCTGGCACTTTAGTGATAACGCCGACTTCAGCCAAGCAGCCAATATTGAAGCAGGCAAGGATAATACCATCAGTAAATCTATTACCGCATTAAAAGTACAGGTAATCGGCGCACTATCGCTAAAATTGTCCTACACCATCAAATATACCGAAGATGTTCCACCGGGAACCCGGCATGCGGATACAGAAACAGCCGTTACTTTAACTTATTCGTTTTAAGGAGACTTTACTGGTAGGCTTGTCGATTAAATAATGGGGGTCGAAATAATGGGGGAAGAATAATGGGGGTCAGATGAAAATTTCTGAACCATAATTTTCATCTGACCCCGATTTTCACCCCGATTTTCAAAAGGAAGATCTAAAGAACACCCTACTGTTTGACGTAAGGGCCTACTCGAACAAACTCAATACAAGACTTATTCAACAGTAGAACCGACAATTTCCCAGGATGAATTTTTATCCACCCAGCGCACACAAAGCCAGTACCAAAGTGCCATAGGGTACATTATGCCCCCCCATTCCAATACGTCCATCCAGGTCCAACTATCCATTAATAACGGCAAGGGTAAAAAGCCCAAACCAAAAACCAGACAGGCAATAGCTAAATATATAGGGCCTTTTCTACTCTCAAAATTTGACAACCCTAGGGAAACCCACAGAGGCATATTATCTTTTCTTTTCAACTTCATCTTCCTTAAATTAGTAACTCGCCTGAAACAACAAGGCAAAAACAACAGACGGAAACAACAAAATATCAGGCTGTGATGCACGTCTCTTTTCTAATAGATGATAGCAGCTAAAAGGAGGAAATGCCTCACTTACAACCACCTTAGAAAAATAATTCTTTGTAAAAAAATACCGAAAGCACCTATCCACAAGCACCTATCACCTGTAAAACACCTATACAAATCAATGACTAAAGTTCTTTTCATCATCGACAAAGCAAACAAACTCAGGCAAGGCACTACCTATACCCAACATTAGCTAGCTGAGTAAAGCGAATCACGCTTCAGCTGCCAGATAGAATTTACTGAAGCGCTGAATGGTCTCCAGGTGACACTGGTACCAGAAAACTAAAAATCAGCCTGCACTATCCATAAAAATTCCTAGGAGTTGGCGTTTTTTCTAGGAAGAATCTGAATCACCCTATGGACAACCAAAATGATTAACCGATGACAAGGCCAATTAACCAATATCTATTCCCCAGCGCTTCACCTTACCAACATCGATATCAAATAAATCCAACACCCGACCAACACTGTGATTAACCAGATCATCTATTGTTTCAGGTTTGTTATAGAAAGCAGGCAACGGTGGTGCGACAATAGCCCCCATTTCTGATAGTGCCGTCATGGTTCGCAGATGCCCGGTGTGAAAGGGTGTTTCACGTACCATCAACACCAGCTTGCGTCGCTCCTTCAAGATAACATCAGCGGCACGAGTTAACAGTGACGTTGTAATGCCAGAAGCGATTTCTGACATGCTGCGAATAGAACAGGGCGCTATAATCATCCCCATGGTAGGAAAAGAACCACTGGAAATTGACGCTGCAATATTTTTTACCGGATGAACCTCATCTGCTAGGGCATGAATATCCTTAAGCTTAATATCCATTTCATAACCCAAGGTCAGTTCAGCAGATTTACTCACCACCAGATGGATTTCAATGGGCGTATCGCGTAATAGCTGCAACACTCGCACTCCGTAGACAACACCCGAGGCTCCGGTGATACCAACAATCAGTCGCTGTATGTCCTTCAAGGTAAGTCCCAAAAAAATAGTGTCGCTTAATGCTCATCAATAGCGTTCATTGTTATTGCGAGGCAAATAAAATAACTCCGGGGAGATATTAAACTATTAATAGAGCTACAAATCCAGTGTAGGGCACCTTGTATCGCCATTCCTCCCCTCTTGGCTTCGAATAAGGCTTTTGATAGGCTATTGCTACTCAAATGGCATTCAGATATCGATGCACAACATAAAAGTCATAATTTCAGTAGCAATTTTAAGCAGCCTAAGCACGGGGTTACTGGTGCAATTCTGGCAGCCCATTTTTCAGACTCAGCCGGACATCCACACAGCTAATCCGCTACAGGCCTTGATCAAGGAACCTGCTACCCTCTATGACGAGCAGTTAAAACAACTTCAGCAACAACTCGCGGAAGAAGTCGCAGTGCGCAGCGCACTAGCGTATGAACTCGAATGGCTGCAAATATTACTGGCCGATCAAGCTGCCGTATCAACTAAGGCGGGACAAACCAACGATAAATCATCGGCAACAAGCCCTATCAAACCGCAATACAACACAGAACTCTGGTTCGACGAAAAGCTGTTGCTGGTATTGGGCATTAACAGCAGCGATGTTCAAGATTTAAAAGAACGCTTTGATCAAACTGCATTGGAAAAACTCTATCTCCACAATCAGGCAAATCGCGCAGGCAGGGGAAATAGAGGGGAGTTATTGAAGGCTATTAGGAAGCTGGACCGGAGTCTGCAACAGGAATTGGGTGATCAGGAATACGACCGACTGCTGTATGCCACCGGTCAAAATAATCGAGTGACGATATTAGACATATTGACAAATTCACCCGCTGCCATTGCTGACATTCAAAAGGGAGATATCATCCTCAGCTATGGTGGCGAAAAAATTTATAGCCCCTCAGAACTTTATAAAAGCACCACTAAAGGCTCGGTCGGTGAGCTGGTTGCCATAGAAATATTGCGTGGCGATGAATACCTAGTGACCTACTTACCCAGGGGGCCACTCGGCACCCGATTTAAACCGACTCGCCGTATACCTAAATAAATCAAGGACCGAACAGAATCAGTCCAATCATTAACTTATACCCAAAGCGATTGAAATTTAGGTATTATAGCATGCCCCTGTTTGTCGCGCTCACGGGCTAGTATTGCGCCTTGCAGCTGCACGCTTCAGGCCACTTCGATTCCATAAGCAATGAATAGAGCTGCCCTTAACGCCTCATCCACACAAGGATGCCGCCAGCAGCAATGAAGAGTGGCATAAGAAAAAGCATAGCGGCAATCATACGCCGTTGCTTGCTGGTTAAATCCAAGCGTTCAACTTTGATTACTTTTTGATCGAGAAAAACACTGTAATCCAGCTCGGATAACCAATTAACAATATTCAACCCCATCTCGGCGTTGCTGTATTGATTGATATAAATGTTGGTCAGGAAATCGGCGTCGGTAAAGGCGATAATACGCGTATCCGATTTATCACCCTCCTCCTTTACTTCCCAAATGACAAAAGAAATGGCAACAGGTCCAGGGATGTCCTCTGCTTTATCGAAATGTATAGCTAAAGTCCTGTTGGTTTCAGCCCAACTACTTTCTTTTGTTGCTGTTAATACAATAGGGGCAAGTTTAATCGATGGGCGGCGCTCCTCCAGAACAGAAATAGAGCGAGGGCGAACATAAAATGTATAATCCAAGCCTGCGGTTATCGCTTTATGGCGCATGTAGTTCCGGGTTGCAGGGCTGCCGACATCCTGTCCGATATGGCTGCTTAAATCGACAACGATGTCTTTGCCAATATTCACGCCCCACTGGTTAAGAATGTTATTTAGAGAAGGGTTCTTGTCTTCCTCTTCCGCTGTTAATGGTTTATCGGGAGTAGTGACAACGGTGTTTTCAATGAGAAATAACGCATCTCCACCCCTGTTTAAATAGTCTTCAATTAATTCTTGCTCTTTTTCTGTCAATTCATTGCGCGGGCCTGCAATAACAAGGACATCACAGTCTTCAGGGATACTTTCTTCAATGCCTAACATAAGACTGTTAGTAGTCATGTTATTAGCGTTCAATAACTTAGCAAAAAGGCTAAGCCCCTGGTTTTCTTCACTCGACAATGAAAACTCTCCGTGGCCGGTTAGAAAATAAACCCGTCGCTTCTCCCTGGTTACCCGCACCAGGGCATTGGTTAATTGTTCTTCGGTTAACAAAGAGTCAGAAAAATCAATATCTTTTCGTTCATCCCCAGAACGAATGATAACTTTTCTTTCTTTTCCGCTGATAACATTACCGAACTTAGCTGCATAACTGATTTTTTCTATTGGGTCGATAATTTCTGTTTTAATATTTCCATTAGACATTCTCTCGTATTCTTTTAACAGGTCTTGCAAATATTTTGGAGGCAAACCAACATAAAGGGCTGTTAATTCAACGGGCTTGTTTACCTTTTTAACAAAATCGATAGTGCTGCTTGTTAGTGTGTGCTGCTTGGCCGCTGTCACATCCCACCGATAAGGTAAGGAATAAGTAAAGACATTGACGCCTACGGTAAAGGCTAAAGAGAGCAAGACGACAGCCATAATGATGCCGACTTTCCTCCATTGAGGCGATTGCATATGACCCTGAGAAGAATGGCCTTTATCGACAAAGCACTTTGCTAATAAAACCAGGCACAGTGATATAAGGCCTAATAATAAAAGTGCGATCGATACACTATCGGCACGCTGCTCTACATAAAAAGAAACTCCACCCCATGTGAGGCATATCGTTCCTAGCCCAAACAAAAGAGGTAGGTTTTTGCTATGACTTATATTTTTTCTATAGTTTAGTTTCATTCTCAAGACAATCTGTTTTCAATGCTTATACGGGTTAATACAACACACAGCAATATGCCACTTAAATAGTAGGTGATATCTCCAACTGTAATAATACCAGCCACCAAGTTTCGCAAATGACTCAATGTGCTTATTTGTTGGATAATGACTTCAATCAGGCCGTCAAAATATTGAGTGAAACTGGTGGAAAAATACAGTAAAAATAACATCATATAAGACGTCATCGCTGCAACAATTTGATTGCGCGTCCATGACGACGCCATCATGCCAATCGAAAGGAAAAAAGCCCCTTCCAGCCAAATACCAAAATACCCGGCTAAGGTTGTCATTCGGTCAGGGCTTCCAAAATATTCAATAATGCCATAATACACAAAGGTCATGCCGATCATAATTGAAAAGAAAGCTAACACCCCGGCATATTTCCCCAGGACAATCGCTGTATTCGTTACCGGCGCCGTCATAAGAAACTCCATCGTGCCGGTTAATTTCTCCTCTGAAAATATTCTCATGGTCATAAGTGGCACTAAAAAAACAAACATAAACTCCATCAGAAGAAAGAGGTCCCTTAGGGATGCCTCTCGGTTTTGATCGACGATCACAAAGAAGAAAATATTAAATATTGAAAGGGTAAGCACAAGGATAATATACGCAACCGGCGACTTAAAATAAGTCGCCAACTCCTTTTTTGCGATGAAAAATATTTTATCCATAATGATTCATCGCTTGTTTATTAGTAGATTGTTTATCGTGACAATGTTCCTCGTGACGATACATAAAAACTTCCTCCAAACTTACCGTCCGAGATTGCTCTTTACTGTGGCTGTTCAACAGCGACTCTAACGACTCATCAACGATAATTTTCCCTGCCTTAATCATCAATACACGCTGGGCAATCTGTTCAATTTCAGAGAGTATATGGGTGCTTAAAATAACCGTTCTGTGGTCTTTCAAATTTTTGATCAAGCTGCGTAGCTGAAGGTTTTGTATCGGATCCAGGCCGCTGGTGGGCTCATCTAAAATAAGGATTTTCGGTTCGTGGATAATGGCTTGAGCGATACCCGTGCGTTGTTTATAGCCTTTCGATAATGTAGCAATTGTTTTATGGTTAACATCCCCAAGCTGGCACTCTTCTAACACCCGGTTTAACTGACGCTGCCGTTGATTGGCGGGAATACCTTTGATTTCTGCCGCAAACTTTAAATAATCTTTGACGGTCATATTGGTATAGAGCGGTGGCGTTTCGGGCAAATAACCTATTTTTTGTCGGATAGTTAAAGAATTTTTAGAGACGTCATCACCGTCAATCAACACCGTGCCGGATGAAGCCGGAAGATAAGACGTCAGAATGCGCATCAGGGTGGTTTTACCTGCGCCATTTTGGCCTAAAAAGCCTATAATTTCCCCGTGGTTAATGTCAAAGGACACATCCTTTAAGGCCTGGAATGAACCAAAATATTTTGTGATGTTTTTGGCTATAATCATTATTTATACAATATATGGATAAAAAAGGGGCGTAAGACGGGCTATTCAATTTTCAGAGATCATAATCGCTCCACCTTCCAAAGTCTAGCCGGGTTGAGCGATATGCTAGTCTTCGCGTTACCCATTGAACCAACCCCATACTGCGACAATCTGCCGCAGCACAAATCAAAGATTACCAATAACGTTTAACTGTCATTGAGATATAATAAATCCTGTGTGCCTCCTGGATTCCGCGACTGAAAACCAACTATGCATGCATCACAGGACCTTACAAAGAAAATTAAACAAGCGACCTGTTAAAAAATAATCGCCTGCAAGAGCCCTTAGGCATCGCACACCTCATTGCGTCCAGATTGCTTTGCTTGATATAACGCTGTATCGGAACGCCCCACCAACACCTGCCAGCTTTCCGCCTGTCCTGAAGCAACGCCAATACTAATTGTTAGAAAACCCAGCGGGCTTGTAATATGCGGGAGTTGCCTATCTTGCACTGCCTGGCGAACCCGCTCCGCAGCCACATTGGCATCGCTGGCATTCGTTTCCGGCATCAACAATAAAATCTCTTCACCACCGTAACGATAAAGGCGATCGGTATCTCGCATACTGGACTGAATAGTTGTAGCCAGGGCTTGCAACGCCTCATCACCCTTTTGATGACCATAGTGATCATTAAATTGTTTAAAAAAATCAACATCCATTAAAGCGACAGCATACGTTTTGCTGTAACGTTTGGAAGAAGCCTCAGTAAAAGCCAGCTCCACTTCCATCGCCCGGCGGTTACCGATTCCCATCAATGCATCTTTATGGGAAAGTAAATGCAATTGCTGATTTTCCGTCTCCAGCTCTACCTGCCTTTCAATCAGGTAAACATAGGCATCCACCATATCCGTTTGAGTGACCAGACCCACTAATTTATCATGCTCGTCAACAACCAGTAAATGACGTAGCTTTTGACTACGGGCCACTATCAGGGCATCGTGCAGCGGGGTGGAAGCCTGCACACAAACAGGCTCCACTGTCATCACTTCGGCAATAACCACATCCGGTATAACTTGCTGCTTAATAGTGTCAGAAAATAACCGCACGACATCCCGCTCAGTGAGAATGCCTTTAGGATAACCATCCTCACTCACCAGCACGCAGGAACAGTTTTTTTCGCGCATTAAAGCGATAGTTGCTGACAAACTATCATTGGGAGAAACCCTGGCAACGACAGCCGTCATTAATTCGCCGATTATCATTCTGCACTCCTAATTGCAATCCTACTTCACTGACCTATTACGATTGATAACACGGGGCTCCGCTGCAGCTTCAAACTCTCCCTTAACATTGGACTTGATCACTTGGCTGGTTCCGTAATAAGCACGCGGATAAATTTTATGTCCACGCTGTTGCAAACTTTGCTTTACCGACTCAGTCAGCGACTCTTCAATAAATGTCACCTCGGGCTTCCACTGATGATGCACACGGGAAGTAACCAGCGCATCATCAACACTCATGCCCAGATCAATAATATTGACCAAACCCTGCACCACCTGGCTAATAATGGTTGGTCCACCTGCAGCACCGATCGATATAATCGGCTGCCCATCTTTAACAACAATGGTTGGGCTCATACTCGACAGCGGCCGTTTTCCGGGCTGTACACTGTTCGACTCATTCCCCACTAAACCAAAAGAGTTAGGCACGCCTGGCTGGATAGAAAAATCATCCATTTGGTTATTCATTACCACACCGGTACCAGGAATAATCACCTTCGAACCAAAGCTGGTGTTGACTGTGGCAGTAATTGCCACCCAGTTACCGAATTTATCCGCCGTCGATATATGGGTCGTGTGCTTACCGAACAAATCGATATCGGCACCAGGGGGCTTACCATGTTGCACATTGTTTGTCGCGACTTTAAAATCGATGTGTTTTGCCAGAGTATCGGCATAGGTCTGATCGATCAATCCCTTGGGCACTGGCACAAAATCGGCGTCACCCAAAAAGTGTGCACGATCGGCAAAGGCCAATTTCATCGCTTCTGCCAACAGATGATAACGATCTTCGTCACGGAGCGATGCAATATCAAAATTTTCCAGAATATTTAAAATTTGCGCGACGAGGATACCACCGGAACTGGGAGGCGGAAAGCCGTAAATGGTATAACCACGATATTCACTTTTCACCGGTTCACGAACCAGCATTTTGTAGTTGACAAAATCGTCAAATCGTAACACGCCTCCATTGGCTTTCATCCACTGATCGGCTGCTTTAGCAAAATCACCATGGTAAAAATAATCTATTCCCTCTTTGGCCAAGCGGCGGTAGCTATTGGCAAGATCTTTTTGAATTAACTGATGCCCAGCGGGCCACGGCTGCCCCGCGCTATCCAGTAAAATTTTTGCCGTTGCTGGAAACTGCCGAATTTTCTCTGCGGTTGATCCCAGGCGATCATTTGACAGCTGGCTTAAGGGAAAGCCCTGCTCTGCCAAATCTGCTGCGGGCAAGATCACATCCTTTAAAGTGAGCTTGCCGCCCTGCTTGAGAATATAATCATAAACCGCCAGTGAACCAGGCACACCACTAGCCAATGCACCGGTTGAGCTCAGTGCAGTGTCTCCTTTACCATTGCGAATATACATATCGCGACAGGCCGCCTTGGGTGCCATCTCACGACCATCGATGGCCTGTACGCGGCCATTGGCAAAATGAATAACCGCAAAATTACCGCCGCCAATGCCCGAATTATGGCTATCCACCACACCCAGGGTTAAAGCCGCAGCCACCGCTGCATCGATGGCATTACCGCCGTTCTCTAAAACATTGATGCCAGCCTGGGTTGCCAGTGGATGGACCGTCGCCACCGCACCGGCACCATTGTTACTGCTACGGGCATAGTTACTGCTACGGGCATAATGACTGCTTAGGGTATAGTTACTGCTATGGGCATGAGCATCATTGTCGGCACTTGCATATCCCCCCGTCCAGGAAAACAAGCCAATCGTCAGTGCCACAGTAATCAGCACTGTTCGTAAAACTCCATTCATAAAAAATCACCGTTTGTTATTGGAAGGATAATAGCGCCATATAAATGATTTTCGAGACATCTTTACACTACTTGAAACAAGAGGTTGATGACGAAGATCCCATTGTAGCGGTATAAACACAGGCATAGAGAGATTAAACACTGATTATCCATTATTGCAACGTTACAACCTGCATCGACAAACCCAGATCAATAGACAATAGACAATGGGCAGCAGTTATCAGTACACTCATCGCTATCGCCAATCGATAAGGAAAATCTAATGCTAAAAATCCAAGCAGTAGTGCTATTGTTCTCTTTGGCCATTGTCGGCTGTGCCAATCTATTCAATGATGCTATGTCCGCTGACCAAGCAGCGGCTAAAGTCAAGCTGACTGCGGTACTTGAAGCACGCAGCGATGCATTAAAGGCCAGGGATCTCAGCCGTCACCCCAGAGAAACCCTCGAATTTTTCGGCATTATGCCGAGTATGAAAGTGGCGGAAGTTTTACCCGGCGGCGGATGGTATACGCAAATCCTGGCGCCCTATATAGGCACAGAAGGGGCTATCTACGGTATTAACTACGCTGATACCATGTGGCCAATGTTTGGCTTTTTCAGCGAAAATATGATCGCCAATCGCATTGCTGCAATGGATGCCTTCGACGAAATCATTACTGGCATTGCCGGCGCAAACATGACTGCAAAAGGTTTTGCTTTCGACCGCATCCCTGCAAGCTTAAACGACAGCCTCGATGCGGTATTGATGATACGGGCAACCCACAATTTAAATCGTTTTGAAGAAACAGCGGGCACTCGCACCCGCGCATTACAAGAAGTGTATGCCCTGTTAAAACCGGGCGGGATTGTTGGCGTCGTTCAGCATCGCGCTCCCATTGAGGCCGATAATGCCTGGGCCAACGGCAGTAATGGCTATTTAAAACAACAGGCAGTCATTGAAATGTTTGCAACTGCAGGTTTTGAGTTGGTGGCTAGCAGTGAAGTTAATTCAAATCCCAACGATAAGCCCGGCATAAAAGATTCTGTTTGGCGTCTACCGCCCTCACTGCGCACGCCACCAGAAAACGAAGCCGCAATGCGAGCCATTGGCGAGTCGGATCGGATGACGTTAAAGTTTATTAAAAAATAATGGCTATCCGTATTGAGTGATTGTACGCCTGAAACATAAAGCGTTGCTGACCAGATGGCTCTGTGGGTTTCGGTTTGTTCTCTTGTTTCTCTTGCGCGTTACTCATAATCTTTTTATATGGGAGCTATAATGTGCGCCTACGGCGTCGCATTACTTTAATTGTTAGAAGATACCTGTCCTCGTCTCTGGCTCTCCACCTGATGATATTTTGTTTATTCGAAGCTAACAAGAGGGGTGGTTAATAGAAAATACTCGCCATTATCATACATATACTCAACGTTAAACTGATGTTTTTTGCTGAGCGTAGGAGGCTGAATTAATTTCAGTTGAAGCAATCTTCCCGTTCTTGGTTCAATAGCTATAAATCCTTCAATATCGGGGGGAACATTTCTAAAGCGTTCTTCTTCACTAAACTCTATTTGAAAGATTATGTTTAGTGTTGTTCCCGCAGCGTATTCATCGGAGAAATTTTCTGTAGAAGTAATATTAAGCATTTCTATCCTATCTCTTGGAAAGGGGGGAAGTGGACTATATGCATATGCAGTGTTAAAAAGGGATATATTAAAAATATTATTCTCCCTTTTCTCCGGTGTATTTTTTACAAAAATTGGATTTCCGCTTATCTCAAGCAAGAAAGCATCAAACTTAACAACTTGACCAAGATCGATTGGATTGGAACACGTTCCATAGCAGGCCAAATTTTCAGCTTTATTTACTGTGGCAATATCTACCTTAACGTCAGTAACAGTATAAGTGGGGGTATCAAATGGGCCACTATCTGGGGGAGCATCACCATTGCCATCAGATGAATTATCATAAGTAGAGGCATCTTCTGGACCACTATCCAGGGGACCATCAGATGAATTTCCACAAGACATTAGAATTAGGGTGACTAGAACAAAGATTATCTTTTTAAACGACACTTATCTCTCCATTGACATAACGAGGCTGTAGATTAATCCGAATAAAATAAGATAAATGGAATTTAACGATTAGCATGGATATTTCCCTACCTGTTATTTTTAAGGACTAAAAACAAATATTTTTCATTTTTAATGGACTTATTGTTCGTGCTCATCGCGATAAGAATGGGCTGTATTGCTAGCATGTTTACTGGCTAGTCCGGTAGCACAGGGAGCCCAGACAGGAAGGCCACACAGTCGGTGTTGATCTGTCCATCGCTCCAGAATGCCGAAGTAATGTCATTGCCGTAGAGATAGAAGACCGCATCGTTAACCAATACCGAGCGTTCATTGCGAGAGGGGAATGCGTTGAGATCCTGCGGCAGTATGATCCCCAGATTTGTCAGCGACCCGCTACTGGTATCCACTTCCGCCAACTGCAGGCTAGCATCGTTTCCGCAGTAGTCCGCCGCCAGAGGGATGGCAATGCGAGTTGTAATGCCGTCGGCCTGCGGTAACAAGGTCAGGGCGTGGTGATCGTAGAGCGCGTTGCTGTAGGAAGTATTAAGCGTGATCAAATCTACGCTCTGTGGGTCGCTGGCATCGCTGATATCGAACAACTCCAGTTTCACCCGGCTGTTCGTCCGACCGAGACCAAGCATATAATCGGCACCGATGGGTTGTAGCAAGGTTGAAAAGCCGGGTATTTCCAGCTCGCCGGCGATGGTCGGGGCCAGCGGGTCGCTCAGATCGACTACGTAGAAGGGGTCTGTTCGCATAAACGTTACGATATAGGCCCGCTCGCCTACAAAGCGCACAGCATAAACCGCCTCGCCAGGTTTACCAATACTGTTAGGGTTATTCGCGCTTGGAATTTGCGCCACCACTTCCAGTGCGTTACTGCCGGTGACTGGCGCCAGTACTGACAGATAGTGTTCGAATTGCGGATCTGTATCAACCGGTGTATCCATTGATTCGCTAACAGCTACATTCCAGATGTTTTGCCGGGCGTCACTGACTACTCGCAGGTAGCCATCGTACTCATTCATACGGAACTGCGGGTTACGGCCATCGAGGTTACCCGGTACGCTGCCACTGCCGACATATTCAACATTGTTAGCCTGGAAAGCAAACTTGTGGATATCGGTTTCCAGCCGCTCAGGGCTATAGCGGCTTAAGTAAATCGCATTGCTAGAGGTATAAAAGCCGGTGGATTTGCCTGTATAGCAGCGAGCATTGATCGACCCACTATTAGTCACATCAATCGTGCTGATCACGGTAATAATTGCAGAAGCATTGTCATCCACAAGCTCGGCGGGAACATAACAATCGGTGGCGTCGAACCATGGTGAACTCTGCAAGTTGCTAGTCAGTTGCGGAAGCAGCTCGGCGATATTAACGCCGTCTAGCACATCGGGATTAATATCGGGGGAGTGGCGGTTAATCAAGTAAATATATTGCCCAATACGGCGAGTTTCCAGTAGCCGTCCGTCGAAAGTGAGTGCGGCGGATGGCGTCGGATTCGCGGGATTACTGATGTCATAGATAAAAACCGATGCTTTGTTGTTATTCCAGTAGCCCGACGATGCCCACCGCCGTCCCTCCCAAATATACCCCTGGCTGCGGGTAATAATAGTGAGCGTGTCCTGGTACAGATACAGCCCGTCAATAGCATCGGTGGTGGGTAAAGTGATCGTTGTCAATGCTGATGCAGAAGGCACACTGGGGTCGGTATCGTAAACAGTAACCTTGACGTTTCCCGTTCCGATCCTCCGTTCGGCGACAAAGAGATAGCGACCATCGTATTTGACACGATCCGCTTCATCAATCCCCGCCTCGACAAGATTCGTGGTTGAGAAACTATTATTTAAGATACTGTCACCAATAATTTCATCTGCTTCGGCCAAAGGTAAGGCAAAATGGGAGGGGTCATCCAACCCCGCGCCCGCGACCAAATAACTCCTCAGTTGTTCATCGCTTCCTACCTCGACCAAAAAGCCGTCAGCGCTCGCACCGGTATTACCGTCATCGCCTGTGCCGGTACCTGAAGTGCCACCACTACAGCCGGCGATAGACACTATCGCCAGTAACACCACCAGGGTGTAGGGGTTGAATTTAAGGTTCATGATAAATCTCCTTTCTCGATTGCCTTTATTGTTATGCATGGACACTGTGTTCTATTCAGTCAATAGAGAATCTATCCTCTCAATCAGAACCAGCGTATCGACTACTGGGTGCTATTTTTTCTTTTCGTTTGGCTCGCCGCTGGGGCGCTGTAAATAGTTATGTAATGTTCTAACGTGTTTGATCTTTTGTGACGGTAAAAATTACAACCAAGCCGTGGAGTTAAACAAAGCAGCTTGGCGCTTTTAACAGAAAAAATCGTGGCGCTGGTCACGGAGATTCCTCCTGTACAGGGATAGCTACATCTTCGATGTAATAAATACCCAGGCCTGCTCGAATGCCATCGCCTTTTGGCGCATCAGGGTTGCAATCGCGATCGTGTTGCACCAAAAACTGTTCGATCTCCGATAGCAGCTGGTGACTGCGTTGTGCGCACATTTTTTTCAGCTCGGGAATAATTTCGGCCGGAAGGTTGTCGAACACGGTACTCAGCTGCAGGCGGTTTTCACCTGGGTTATCGGTATTGGTACCGATATTGGCGCTGAGTGTATGCAGCAAATCAGCGCTGGCTTCGCCCACTAAGTCCAGCTGCTGTGCGCTGCAATGGCGCGGAACATACACCTTGTTTACCAGTTCAATACTGTCGTCCTGTTGACACACTGCATTGACCCGCAACATTTCATCCAATACGGCGCGCATAGTCATATTGCCACTGTGTCGGCTCACCAGCTTGGCAAACTGTTCGCTGGAGAGAGGCATGGGCTGGCCATCGGCACAAAAGTCCGCATCGTTGCACCAGCCGCTCACTACTCGAGTAATGCGCTTGCCTAGGGTTAAGCTGGGGGGGGCTGGGTCAGGTTTGCGCAGGCGTGCCACTTCTTTACGATGCATACCAGTAATCACCGCGATACGGGTGGTGGATTGCTTGCGGCCTTCGATGGCGAAATCCTGTTCGGCCACCTCTACATAGGCGCGTTTCGCAAGTTCGGTAAATTCGTCGATGCTGAGCCCTTGCTCAAGAAGAATCTTGGCCAGTGGCCGCAGTAGACGGCTTAGCGCTCGTTGTAGAGCTGATGTTGTTTTATTCATGGTGGCTAGTTAAACATATTATTTAGTATTTGTGAATATTTTCACAAAAATAAAATAGCCGCGCGGAAAGGGCTGTGCAAAACGCCACCGTCCATGCTGGTAAAAACCGCCTGTGGCGCTTATAGAGTGGCTAAATACTGTAGCGGAAATAATTATAACTATTTGAAATATAAGATAAAAATTAACTAAGGTAGGCGACTTTGGGAACGCTTTGCGGCTGTATAGGAGGGGGAGGCATACGTGCCGAAAAGCACCTACGGGTATGAGAACATGTCAACAAAGTGGTGCAATATTCTTGGTTTGTGCGGTTTTCGATCAGCTATCAGCCACCGAAGGGCCGGCCAGGATCGACTGCCCAAGGCTTAAGATACCGCAAAGAAAGCGGCGGCGTACACAGCGGGAAACAACGCGGTAGTAAGGTGTGTCTTGAACGGAGACAAGTGCCTTCCTTGGGCGGGTCATCGTCATTCCTTTGAGCGATTGATGGGTTGCCATGTTAATGGGGGGCTGGTAGGTTGTCATTGTAAGTCTTTTCCAATATAAAATGAGCATGAAATAGTTATTGATGTCGCTGATGATCAGAAGATAAAAACGATCATAGGCTTAGGACAATTAACCAGCATTGCGGCCCTCAGTCAATTTCTCGAAGGCACGCAAGCCGTAGCCTTTAAGGTAGCCACTAACAAACAAGAGCGTTATCCGTGAGTACAAACAGACTCTGGTCAAACACTGGCAATTGTAAGGTGTGTATCCCAGTGGTTCTCATCGTGTTTTGGAACTAATTACGCTATGAATTGAGGATTTAACTATATGATCAAATTATTTAGTTTTGGGCCAATGTTTGGTGTCGCTGATCCAAGTCCATTCGTGTTAAAAGTCGATGCTTACATGAAGATGGCTGGTATCGAGTTTGAATCTATCTCGGATTTCAGTAATTTAAAAAAAGCACCGAAAGGGAAGCTGCCTTACATCCAAGATAATGACGAAATCATTGCAGATTCATTTTTTATTTTGGCTCATCTACAGAAAAAATATAACATTGCGCTTGATGATAGTCTTTCCGAGGAACAGAAGGCCGTGTCACGTTTAATAATAAAATCGTTAGATGAAAATTTTTACTGGTGCATTGTGTACTCACGCTGGCTACGAGATGATACTTGGCCGATAATAAAGGAGGCTTTTTTTGGCAGCATGCCATTCCCCATCAAGTATATTGTGCCTTTTATTGCTAGACAAAGTGTTAAAAGTGCCTTTGTTAAACAGGGAATGGGCAAGCACAACGATGAAGAAATAATGGCAATAGCCAAGTATACACTAGAAAATTTGTCCATTTTATTAGCTGATAAACCTTATTTTTTTGGTGAAACACCCAGTACTTTAGATGCAGTCGCTTATGCTTTTTTGGTGCAAGTAACGCTATCAAGTATAGATAACCCACTCAAACAGTTGTCTAGAAAATTTGATAACCTAGTGCGTTATTGTGAGCGAATAAATGAAAAATATTATGCTAATTACGTCAACAAAGTATTGTAGCGAATAAATCGTTGAATGCGACATTGACATTGGTGTCTTTGAACATTTATGGCTAAAGAGTATCTAGAGAAGCTTGCTGCTCTTATCGATGCAACAAACATTGAAAAAGAGAGTGATGCAACAATAGAGACAAAACACTTTTTTAGTGGCGCAGCCCTTTATATCAATGCAACGATGTGCGCCTCCTTATCTCCAGTTGGGCTGGCTTTCAAGCTGTCGGCGTTAGACGTTAGTCAATTAATAAACAGCGGTAAAGCCAAACCACTACAGTATTTTCCCAAAGGATATATCAACAAGGGCTACGCACTGTTTGAAAACCCTGACTTAACAAAGACAAAGCAATGGCAAAAGTACTTTTTAAAAGCAATCAAACACGTTTAGTGTAGGCTGCATAATAAGCAGGCAAGGCAGTCCACAGCGAATGTGAGGGACTCTCTCGGACAAAATGCTGATGGGCCATACAACATGGACACTACACTAACGTCCGACTAAATTTGCTACACTAGCCAGCTTTTGCAACCAAAGAATAATACCAGCCCCCAATGCCAATTTTTAACCTTGCCATGCCCACCCCTCTGCGGCGTAGTTTCGACTACCTACCACCGGAAGCGCTTACCGAGGAGGACATCTCGGCACTGCAACCGGGCACACGGATAATCGCGCCCTTTGGCAACCGCCAGCTGGTGGGGATACTGTTAAGCATTAAAGACAGTAGCGACATACCAACAGCCCAGTTAAAAGCCGCCAAAGAGATACTGGATACCTCGCCAATCCTGTCCCCAAAGCTACTATCACTTTGTCAGTGGGCCGCCAACTACTATCAACATCCCATCGGCGATGTGCTGACCAATGCGATTCCCACCCGGTTACGTAAGGGCGAATCTCTAATCAAGCTAAGCCAAACCCGCTGGCAACTCAGCACCGAAGGCAAGGGTTTGCCAGATGGGGCCTTAAAACGGGCCGCCAAACAGGCCCAATTATTGACACTGCTACAACAACTAGACAGTGTCGGCAATGCTGAGCTGAAACAAGCTGGCATTGGCAAACCCATTCTCAAGACGCTAATGGACAAGGGGCTGGTGGAAAGCGTTGAGTGCACCCAACCCGAGCCGGTCAGAGCTCAAACTGCGGAAAACCCACTGCAGCTGAATCAACAACAGCAAGCCGCCTTCATGGCCATCAATAGCAGTGAAGGCTACCAGTGTTATTTATTGGAGGGCATTACCGGCAGCGGCAAAACCGAAGTCTACTTGCAGCTGATTGCCCAGTGCCTGCAACGGAATCTGCAGACACTGGTACTGATCCCCGAAATTGGCCTGACACCGCAGACTTTAAGCCGCTTCCAGCGCCGCTTTAATTGCCCTATAGCCTTATTACACTCGGGCCTTACCGATAGGGAGCGCTTACTAGCTTGGCAAGCTGCTCGCTCTGGCGAGGCAGGGATTATCATCGGCACCCGCTCTGCGGTATTCACTCCGCTAGCCAACCCTGGACTGATTATCATCGACGAAGAGCACGACGGTTCTTTCAAACAACAGGATGGTTTCCGCTATTCTGCCCGGGATCTTGCTATCAAACGAGCCTCCGACGAACAATGCCCCATTGTGCTGGGCTCCGCCACCCCCTGCCTGGAGACCTTAAACAATGCCCTGCAAGGCCGTTACCAGCACCTACAACTGAACCAACGAGCTACCGGCGCCCATCTACCAACGTTCGAATTGCTGGATATTCGCCATGCGCCCATGGAGGACGGCTTTAGCTCAACATTGGTCAGCGCCATTGGCCACACAGTGAAAGCCGGCAATCAGGTGCTGGTATTTATCAATCGCCGTGGTTACTCGCCGATGTTGATGTGCCATGACTGTGGCTATGTCGCCCAGTGCCGACACTGCGATGCTCGCATGACGGTGCATTTCCAACCACGACAACTGCGCTGCCATCACTGCGAACTCCAGACGACATTACCCAAGCAGTGTCCCGACTGCCATAGCCCGCAATTAGACTTTCGCGGTACCGGCACCGAACGCAGTGAGCAGGCGCTGCGACGACTATTTCCCAACACCACCGTGATTCGCATTGACCGCGACACCACCTCCCGCAAACAGGCCATACAACACCTGATCGATGAAGTCCATCAAGGTGAACCCTGTATTCTGGTAGGCACCCAAATGCTGGCCAAGGGACACCATTTCCCGGATGTCACTCTGGTAGCAGTACTGGATGCCGATGGTGGTTTGTTTAGTACTGATTTTCGTGGCCCGGAAAAGATGGGGCAGTTGCTGGTGCAGGTGGCGGGCAGAGCCGGTCGCGAAGCAAAGCCCGGCAAGGTCATGATTCAAACCCACCAACCTGAACACCCGCTGATCAATAGCTTGGTCAATAACAGTTATCACCAATACGCTCGGCAATTACTGACAGAACGCCAAGCCAGTGGTTTACCTCCCTTTGGCTATTTGGCACTGGTTCGGGCAGAGGCAAATAATCTTGAACAACCGGAAGCTTTTTTACGTGAGTTGAGAAAACGTAGCGAAACCCATTCATCGGTGCGACTGTTTGGTCCCCTACCGGCCCCAATGGCCAAACGAGCCGATCGTTATCGAGCCCAGTTACTACTACAATCACCACAACGAAAATACTTACATCACAGTTTGCAGCAATTATGTCAACAGGGCGACCAACTACCGCTGGGGAAAAAAGTTAGGTGGTCTATTGATGTAGACCCGGTCGATATGTTTTAACCTGGAAACTGCAGTTGGAAGCGCGACATGTAATGTAATACGCGAGGCTCTTACTTTGGCTTTGTGCCCATTACTAGTAGTGAGTAGTAGTGAGGGCCTGTCCCGTAGAGCGTAAAGTCAACGACCCAAGTGCAGTAGGTTTTTTCTGTTTTATAGGCCAGCTGCTTACTTCGTATAAACTGGCGAAATTGATCCATAAAGCGGGTGGGTTTGTCGGGTAAGTTAGGCCGAATGTCGTCCATAACACGTTCCTTGAGTAACCTCTATTTTCTGTACAGATGAACAGTATCAACGTGAGTTGCGGAATGCAAAAAAATAGTCAATTTTAGCTGCATATACTGATAATTTTTTAGAAATGACATTTTTAATCTAGTAAATTCAAATAGTCACATGATATAGCATTTTGGGTGATAGGAGGAGTCAGGGACGTTTTTTCCAGGGGAGACAGTGTCGACAAATGGCGCAAAGCTTGATGTAGTGCGGGCTTCCAGATAGTTTTTGAATTTTTAAATCAACAAACAAAGTTTCTGGGTATTTTCTTTTTTATTGACTAGAAATAATTCTGTCTACTTAAATCAAACCATATTATCAACAACAACGAGGAATTAGGCTGGCCGATACATCTTCACATTGCTATAACCCTGCTCGACCAAATGAGAGGCGTGTAGTTTACTCATCACCCCCTTGTCGCAGTACAGCAAATAGCTTTTACTCTTTTCCAACTCAGAAAATTTTGCATGCAGTTCGTAGAATGGAATCTTCAGGACTTCAATATTATTTAGCGTTAACGGCTTTCGCTCCTCTTCGCTGGGATGGCGCACATCAATAATCACTCCATTGTCAATCGGCACATTGACTATCTCAACATCGTGAGCGACAAGCTCATTTTCTGCCACTTCATCGATATTGATATAGCGAGCATCATCTAACGCCTTATCCAACACTGAAAAATCAAACTTACTTTCCTCGTGCTCTATTCTTTCCGGCTTTGCCCGCGTCGTGGGCTTAACAGAAATTACCCCACAGTACTCGGGCATAGCGGCGGCAAAATCTTCGGTGCCAATAGATCTGGAAATATTAATGATAGCGTTTTTGTCTGTGGTAATAAGTGGTCGCAATACCAGGGTATTTGTCACCACATCGATCACCGTTAAATTAGCCAGTGTTTGACTGGAAACCTGGGCAACACTGTCCCCGGTTACCAATGCAGTCACATTTAATTGTTCTGCGACACGGGAACCCGCCCGCAACATCATGCGCTTGAGAACAACCCCCATTTGCGAGTCATCAACATGTGTTAAAATTTCAGCGACAACATTTTCAAACGGTACCGCCACAAACTTCACCCGCGATGACGCGCCGTATTTCATCCACAAATAGAGTGCGGCTTCTTTCACGCCGATTTCATGGTCACGGCCGCCGAGGTTAAAAAAACAAAAATGTGTGCGCAGACCGCGCTTCATGGTGAGATAACTGGCAACAGTTGAATCAAAACCACCGGACATTAAACTGACGACCGCATCAAGGCTACCCAACGGAAAACCGCCCAGCCCCTCGTAGCGATGATTGACAATAAACAGACGATCATCCCGCACTTCCAACCGCACGGTAATATCGGGATTGTGTAAATCTACACCAGCAGATTCGCAGTGTTGATATAAACCACCGCCGATATACTGTTCCAGCTGGTGGGAACTGAACGCATGTCTACCCGCTCGCTTACAACGCACTACAAACGTTTTGCCGCTGAGACGATCACCCCATAGCTGCTGTGTTTTTTCGAAGGCATCGTGCATGTCTATAAAGGGATATTCGACCACATCAAGAAAATGGGCAATCCCCGGCGTGCAGGACAGCACTTCAACCAGCTGCTGGCGCAGCTGTTCACTTTCCCCGCCACTGGTCACCGTTATTTTATCCCACTCACTGTGCACTTCAACGGGCTCAGCGATGGAGCGCGTTAACGTCCGCAAGTTATCTCGCAGACGCTTAACAAATTGCTTGCGCACCGGCTTGCTTTTAATAGTGATTTCGGGGAAAAATTTGATAATGAATTTCATCAATTGAGCCTACTTCAATGCCTCTACCCGGTTTTTACGCCTAACCTCACACGCCAAAACCAACGGCGCATTATACGCACCTATCCAACCTAGAAACTGCGATTTCCAGGTTCAGCAGCTAAGGGAGCCTGAAACAATTACCAGAGATAGTTTCTTGGCGCAGGATTATGGTTTACACTATGGCGTTTTCTAATGGCGACTGCACCAATAGTGTGCGCAAACACTAAAATAGTACACTGCTGGTCGACTTTTATCGCCTTCCGCACCAAAACATTGCCAATTTTAGTCACTTAGCCGCCCAAAGCGGCTGGCATATATTTTGCTCTGCTTATAGCCGTTATAACCGAGGCACGCCCTGATACAGAATCGGCAAGCATTGACCTTGGGAGAGCTGACTTAGCATTACTGAATAAGCATAACCGTATAGTTATATCGAATTAACTAGAGAAGTTACCGGCACGCCTAACCGCTCGTCATGTTTTATAAACCGTAACATTTTAACTTGCAACACACTTATTGAAGGAGCCGAAGATGTCAGAGAAAACTCTGAATTTAATCAAAGAAAACGACGTGAGATGGGTTGATTTACGTTTCACCGATACCAAGGGTAAAGAGCAGCACGTCACCATTCCTGCTACCGAAGTTGACGCTGGCTTCTTCGAAGACGGCAAGATGTTCGACGGTTCTTCTATCGAAGGCTGGAAAGGTATTAACGAGTCGGACATGATTCTGATGCCTGTTGACACGACCGCCGTTATCGATCCCTTCACCGATGACAACACCCTGAACCTGCGCTGCGGCATCGTTGAGCCTTCTACCATGCAGGGCTACAACCGCGACCCACGCTCTATCGCTGCACGCGCCCATGCCTACATGCAATCTACCGGCATCGCAGACAGCTGCCAGTTTGGTCCAGAGCCCGAATTCTTCGTCTTTGACGACGTAAAATGGCACTCTGATATGAGCGGCGCTGGCTACTCTATCGCTTCTGAAGAAGCCGCTTGGTCTTCTTCTCGCAGCTATGACGACGGCAACATCGGTCACCGCCCTGGCATTAAAGGCGGCTACTTCCCGGTTCCTCCTGTTGATTCCCTGCACGATCTGCGTGGCGCCATGTGTAACGCTATGGAAGCCATGGGACTAGAGATTGAAGTACACCACCACGAAGTCGGTACTGCCGGTCAGTGTGAAATTGGTGTAGGCCCCGCCAGCATCGTAGAAAAAGCAGACGAAGTTCAGATCCTGAAATACTGCGTCCACAATATCGCCCACGCTTACGGCAAAACAGCCACTTTTATGCCCAAGCCACTGGTTGGCGACAACGGTTCTGGCATGCACGTTCACCAGTCTCTCAGTAAAGACGGCACGAATATCATGGCCGGCGACGTTTACGGCGGCATGAGTGAAACGGCCCTGTTCTACATCGGCGGTATCATCAAGCACGCTCGCGCAATCAATGCTTTTGCCAATGCGTCAACTAACTCTTACAAGCGTCTGGTGCCCGGTTTTGAAGCACCGGTACTGCTGGCTTACTCTGCCCGCAACCGTTCTGCTTCTATCCGTATTCCTTTTGTGTCTAATCCGAAAGCCCGTCGTATTGAAGTGCGGTTCGGTGATTCAACCGGCAACCCATACCTGATGTTCACTGCCATGTTGATGGCTGGCTTGGACGGTATTGCCAACAAGATCCACCCTGGCGATGCAGCCGATAAAGACCTGTACGACCTGCCTCCAGAAGAAGCGGCTGAAATCCCAACAGTAGCCTCTAGCCTGGAGCAAGCGTTGGCCGCTCTGGACGCAGACCGTGCATTCCTGACTGCCGGTGCTGTTATGGACGACGACGTGATCGACGCTTACATCGCATTGAAATCTGAAGAAGTTGAAAAACTGAACATGACAACCCACCCGGTTGAGTTTGATATGTACTACTCTGTGTAATCGCAAAACGTTAACTGCAGAGACATGCAGTGAGTGAAAAGCCCGCTAACGCGGGCTTTTTTTGTCCAGACAAAAACCCATACAGGGGTTATTATTGAATAACAGTTTTTGGTGACTCTAAAGGATTCAGCATGAAGCTTAGACCCAACCTTCAACATCCAGGAGTGTTAGTACTCACACTCCTTTTGGCCCTTATCACATCAGCAGATAACAGCTTCGCCCAAGTTTATAAGACTGTTGACGATGACGGTAAGGCCAGCTTCAGCGACAAACCTAATCCCTCTGCTGAAAAGGTGGAATTGCGCGCGCCCAACACCGCAAAACCCATTGAAACGTCCGCTAAAGCCAGCGCACCGGCAAAAGCAGCAACGGCCGGGGAGAGTTACCAAGTGAGCATCAGCAGCCCGCAAAATAATGCACTGGTCGTCAACGGACTGGTGCCATTCACCGTCAGCACGCAGGTGTCCCCCACCCTACAGAAAGAACACCAACTTCAATTGAGCATAGACGGCAGTATCTATGGCACCAGCAAGCAACTTTGAGGTTGCTAGTATTATCCGTGGCGAACACCGCTTTGCAGGCCGCCATTATCGACAGCGACGGCAAGGTTCTCGAACGATCACAGACCGTTAAAATAGTTGCCCGTCGGCCTTAAACTCAACATCTGTAATGGCGTATCCAACTGACAATGCACGCAGCCGAAGCAACCCCCTATCACCCCAAAATCACCGTTTACAACCACCGCGCATAAAAATTCCTCGCTAATTCGCACTCTTGTGGTGCATGACATTGTATACTCTTCCATCATAGCCTGACCGCCGTCAAGATGAATGTTAAAACTGTTCTTTAACTGACTTAATGCAGCAAGATAGCCGCAAGTTTGTACACATTTAATACTTAATCTAGACAAAGCAGTTGATGCCAAAACATAGCGATCATGATCCCAGACAGCTTACATACCGATATTCTGGACAACTTAACAACAGCCATTTTACTGGTTGAGCCCGATCTATCGGTCAGCTATATCAACGCCTCCGCAGAGGCTTTACTTGAGGTGAGCGGTAGTAGGATATTAGGCGAACCCATCAATAAGCTGTTTATCGAGCACAGCGAAGAACAGACCAGCATTCTAGATAGCATTAATACCAGCAGCGCCTTTACCAAGCGAGAAACGCTACTGCGGCTATCCAACGGGCAAAACATCACCGTCGATTGCGCCGTCACCCCACTTTATGATGACAAACAAAAAATTTTTCTGGTATTAGAGCTACAACCTCTAGACCGACTGCTAAAAATAAGCCGCGATAAAGGTATTCTAGCTGCCCAGCAAAATTCCCAAGCACTGATTCGTGGTCTCGCCCACGAAATTAAAAATCCCCTTGGCGGCTTGCGCGGTGCGGCCCAGCTGCTAGCCAAAGAACTACCCAGTGAGAGTCTGCTCGAATACACCCATATTATTATCGAAGAAGCGGACCGACTGGGAAATTTGCTCAACCGCATGCTGGGCTCCCATGATTTACTGGATTTACAGGCGCTCAATATTCATGAAGTTCTGGAGCGGGTTGGGACCCTGATCAGTGCAGAGACTGATGGCAAGATAAACATTGTGCGCGACTACGATCCCAGCATTCCAGAACTATTGGGAGATAAAGAACGCCTGATCCAGGCGGTGCTGAATATAGCCCGGAACGCCATGCAAGCACTGTTAAGTGGCGACACCACCACCGCAGCACCGACGCTTACACTAAAAACCAGAGCCCTGCGTCAATTCACTATTGGCAGCTTGCACCATCGCCTGGTGTGCCGGGTAGACATTAGTGATAACGGACCAGGTATTCCTGAAAACATCCTGGACACTATTTTTCTGCCCATGGTCAGTGGCCACGCCAATGGCACTGGGCTAGGGCTATCTATTTCACAATCTATTATCAACCACCACCAAGGGTTGATCGAGTGTAGCAGCCAGCCCGGCTGTACCACATTCGCTTTGTCTATACCTCTTGGAGAGTCGCCTGCGGAGCAACAACTATGAATACGGCAAATACGGTATGGATAGTCGATGACGACCGGTCAATTCGCTGGGTCCTGGAAAAAGCATTAAACCAGGCAGGTATTGTCACCCAAACCTTTGCTACCGGAGAAGATATTCTGCATCGCCTAAGCAGCGAAAATCCCGACGCTATCATTAGTGATATTCGCATGCCCGGTATTGACGGATTGGAGCTATTATCAATAATTGGTAACAGTTATCCTGATATACCCGTCATTATTACTACCGCCCATTCCGATCTCGATAGCGCTGTAGCCTCTTATCAGGGTGGCGCCTTTGAGTATTTGCCCAAACCCTTCGATACCAACGAAGCGGTAGCCATGACCAAGCGAGCCTTATCCCATGCCCGTGAAAATAAAACGGCGGCAATGGACAGCGCCGAAGCAGTTGCCTCCACAGACATTATCGGCGAAGCCCCTGCTATGCAGGAAGTGTTTCGTGCCATCGGGCGTTTGTCCCATTCCAATATTACCGTGCTGATTAATGGCGCATCCGGTACCGGTAAAGAATTGGTAGCCAAAGCACTACATCGCCACAGTCCGCGGGCCAAGAAAAAACTTATTGTGCTTAATATGGCGGCAATTCCAAAAGATCTAATAGAGTCAGAATTATTCGGCCACGAAAAAGGCGCGTTTACCGGTGCTACAGCACTGCGCGAAGGTCGCTTTGAACAAGCCGACGGTGGCAGTCTATTTCTCGATGAAATTGGCGACATGCCCTCCGACACCCAGACCCGTTTATTGCGCGTGTTAGCTGACGGCGAATTTTACCGGGTCGGTGGCCATATCCCAATCAAAGTGGATGTGCGCATTATCGCTGCCACCCATCAAAACCTGGAACAGCTGGTAAAAGACAATAAATTCCGAGAAGATTTGTTTCACCGTATCAATGTTATTCGTATCCACATCCCCAACCTGTGCAATCGACGTGAAGATGTACCTAAACTCATGCAACACTTTTTCGCCAAAGCCGCCGCCGAGTTGGATGTAGAAACAAAAATACTGGCCCGGGAAACCGAAGAGTATCTATGCAAACTCGACTGGCCAGGTAACGTGCGACAACTACAAAACACCTGCCGCTGGATTACGGTAATGGCCTCCGGACGTGAAATCAAAATGGGCGATTTACCACTGGAGTTATTGAACCAGAATATTGTCGAAGATGAAACACCTAGCAGCAATGGCGACTGGGAGGAAAGCTTGCGCCGCTGGGCCGACCAGGAACTCAGCCTCGGCAAGAAAAAACTGTTGGATACTGCCGTGCCCATTTTTGAAAAACTGATGATTGAAACTGCGCTAAAACACACCCATGGAAGAAAACGCGATGCAGCTGTGTTATTAGGCTGGGGAAGAAATACCTTAACGCGGAAAATGAATAAGCTGGGCATGAATGGCACTGCCGAAGACGAAGTCTAACTAGTACCCGTCCATAAATTGAAAAATATCACGTAATCGTCATTCCCGCGTAGGCGGGAATCCAGGTTTTTAGCGACATCCAGGCATATGGATTCCCGCCTACGCGGG
>JAZFYA010000393.1:0-4951 GCA_036443315.1 Pseudomonadales bacterium | reverse complement strand
GTTTAAGCTTGTTGGTGTTTGCGGCGTTTTTAGCGAGGACTGTCTGAGCGCAGCGAGTTCCGCAGCCGCCGCAAAGACCAACAAGCTTGCGACCGGCCACCGTGTCCATTGTCCTGCAGGCCCGGAGTACTCACACTGAATTTTTATTATAACTTTCCCGCTGAAACTCTAAACTCTAGTTCTTTATAGATAAATGGCACTTACTTAAGGGCAGTGCTGTTAACGGCTTGCGACCGTAGTATCCCGCCGCCGCCCTCGGTAGTCTAACCCCTCACTTGGTTGGAACCCCACGCCCTGGTGAGGGGTTAGACTACCGAGGGTGGCTAGACTGTGCAGTATCCGAGTCAGTAGCACTGAAGTAGCTGTTCGCAATGCAAGGCCCGCTAAAGGGCGTGGGGTTCCAACCGAAAGTGGGCCTTGCATTGCGAACAGCGGGTTCAAAGCTCCTCGGTTATACCCAAAGCGATTGAAATTTAGGTTTTAGAGTGCGTCCCTTATTTATCTATGGAAAGTTGTTTATGGCAAGGCGTTTGAACGCAGGAAACTGTCAATATTTCCAGTTCAAACAACGCAGCCATGGGCAAAAAGGGGGTGTGACGTGCATGGATGCACTAATGCCGCAGGCGCATGGATGTGCAGGAGCGGCCTATAACACCTAAATTTCAATCGCTTTGGGTATAGCAGTGGCTTTGCAGAAGAATATTCCCAGTTGGCTTTTGACTTGTTCTTACAGGCCCGTCATCAAGTTACATTTTTTGACACAGTCAAACCCATGCTGAAACAGTTACATAGTCATTATTCATTAGGCGTATTAACTAATGGCAATGCAGATATTTCACGATTGGAACTCGGCCATTTTTTTGATTTTGCGTTTACTGCCGAACAGCTGAATGCTAGCAAGCCGGCTTCTGACCATTTTATTGCAGCGCAAAAATATAGCGGTGCCAGCTTTGATCAAATCATTCATATTGGTGACCATATCGAACACGATATAGCCGCAGCGTTAGAAGCAGGCTGCCATGCTATATGGTTTAATCCAAAACACCAATGCCATCCCAATCAGCTTACAGCAATCCAGGAGGTGCACTGCCTCTCTGAAATTCCTGCCGCTATTAAATGTATAGAGCAAATATTAGCTTTCTAGGCTCTCCCTAGCCTCTCTCTAGCCTAACATAAAACTATATCGGACGCTGCCCGTAACGGCTTACCGGACGCTGTGGTGGGTCGGCAGTAACATGGGGATCGATCTGACGGATCTTGCCACCATGAGAAAGAAACTCCTCAATCTCGCCGCCCATTTTGTCACGTAGGCGGTTACGCGAAGCTACCGTACGAGAGTCCGCAGACTCCTCACGACTCCCCATAAAACCTACGTCAATCTCCATATCTTTTGCTGGCTTCGCAATTTCTCTCGCGGGTTTTTTGGCGGAGCTCTTACTCTTGGTACTCTTAGTACGCTTAATAGTAGCGCTGCCATGAATGCTTGCTTTTTTACTAACCATAGATTACAACCATTAAGCACTAACTCTATTGTGCTACCAACCTGTGTTTATAACGATTACCATTCTTAACGAACTGGTGAAGATTATTTATAGCTCATAGGAACCATGCGGCAACAGAAAACGTCCTTTTTAAGTAGTTTATTTCGTTCTATTATTGGCCGAGCTTCTTGCGATTTTTACTAATACTTTTTTCAATTATCAACTTATCTAAAAGGTTATAAATGGTATTACCCTGGCACAACTTTAACTTCTTTAACAATGCGACAATCAGCGCCAAACCCAGGATAGCCATCAGCGCCTGCTTGAATGGTGAAGCTGTTCGTTATGACGGCACTGACAAACTTTTAGAAACCACATCAACAATGTTGCCCAAGCATTTAACTCTATTGCCAATCTGTCCTGAGGTGGGCGCAGGCTTATCGGTTCCGAGGCCACCGGTTCAATTAGTCCAAACTGATCATGCCCTTGAAGTGATCGGTCGACATGATAAGACCCTGAATGTCACCACAGCACTGCATACCTTTCGCCAACAGTGCCACAGGCATATTCACCATCGCCTCTGTGGTTATATTTTTAAAAGCCACTCCCCCAGCTGTGGCTTAAACAGCACACCGATTTTTAATTCACAGGATGAGCAAATTGGCATTGGCAGCGGGCTACAAGCGGATTACTTCCAACAACAGATGCCCTGGCTCTATTTGCAGGATGAATCTCAGTTACAGACTGACCGACAGTGTCAACAATTTATTATGCAATGCCTATTAAGCTTTGATTTACAACAGGGATCTCAGGATTCTGGGTTGGCTGCTATACACCAGCACTATCAATTTTTGATCGACAAGCTCACTAATAGATCGCAGGCACTATTGCAGACCTGTGTCAGAAACCAGGCTCAAACCCGCTACTGGACGCTGCTCTTGAAGGCGCTTAAAGAATAGCAGTTTTGATTGTTGGGATTGAGATGGATTGTTGGGGCTGGGATGAATGGCGCTTACTTAAGGGCGGTGTTGTTAATGAAAACGGGGACGGATCTATTTTTTGTTAACCGTACTACGATTTCAAGTTTACTGTAAATAATTCTGTCCCGGTTTCTCTGTAGGTGAATTCTAGAAAAATTGAGTACGGCCCTAGAAATGCTGCTTGCTATAGAAGAAGCAAAGCGGTCCTGGGCCAAAAATTTATGCAACGTTAGGGTGAAGTAGCTGTTCGCAATGCAAGGCCCGCTAAAGGGCGTGGGGTTCCAACCGATAGTGGGCCTTGCATTGCGAACAGCGGGTTCAAAGCTCCTCAGTGATAGCCTTAAGTAAGTACCATTCGGAACTGGGAGGGATTATTGAGATAGGCATTATCGCTATTCGTTATATCCGCTAAATAGCCTGAAGGAGAATAGCGCAAAGAATGCTCTTAGGGAGCCTTTGAACCTGTCTGTAGGCCAGAGATTTTAGACTTGTCAGGGCTGCCTAAATCGCATCTCCGTTAGTTTCGCCAGTGCGAATTCGAACAATATGCTCCAATGGACTAACAAAGATTTTGCCGTCGCCAATCTTGCCGGTATTGGCAGCACTGCTAATGGCCTCGATAACCGCTTCGACCTTGCTGTCGTCGACGGCAATTTCCAGTTTTACTTTGGGTAGAAAATCCACTACATATTCAGCGCCACGGTAAAGCTCCGTGTGCCCTTTTTGGCGACCAAAGCCCTTCACTTCGGTAGCGGTAATACCGGTCACACCCACTTCTGACAAAGCCTGACGAACATCATCCAGCTTGAACGGCTTGATAACCGCGGCAATTAGTTTCATTACTATTCTCCCTTACTGTCGCTATACCCATTACTACAGTTATGAAAGATAGACTATTTAGCAATTCAATGGATTTTTGTCTGGCTAAATTAGCCAGCTGGAGGCAGAAAAGCAAGGCTTCAGGTCAAAAAATGGGGTGATCTCTCGACGCATGGCATGGGATGCAAAAACCAAGCAAGTCCAGGCTGAATACAGGGCAGACACTCATCAACGCCGGATTAAAAATCTTTAGATCGTCGCTCTTGCACATCCATGCGCTCGCGTCATACCGTTCATTTTGAACATAAAAAAGGCGGCCCTTCTCACAGGAACGGCTATAACAGGAACCGTTACTTCACCGTGAACTCCGGGTACGCTTCCACACCACACTCGGAGAGATCCACACCTGCATACTCTTCCTCTTCACTAACCCGGATACCCATTACCGCTTTCAGAACAGCCCAGACAATAAAGCTAGTGACAAATACCCATCCAAAGATAGTCACCGCACCGATCAACTGACCCAAGAAGCTGGAACCGTCGTTAGTGACAGGCACCAGCAACAGACCTAACAGTCCAACGACACCGTGCACAGAGATCGCGCCGACAGGATCGTCGATTTTTAGCTTGTCCAGCGTCAGGATAGAGAACACCACCACTATACCACCGAGACCACCAAACAGCGTGGCCTGCAGGGCCGTGGGTGTAGAAGGCTCAGCAGTAATCGCTACCAGACCCGCCAGGGCGCCATTAAGGGCCATAGTCAGATCCGCCTTGCCAAACAAAATGCGAGCAACAATCATTGCGGCAATTAAGCCCCCTGCGGCGGCGGCATTGGTGTTCATAAACACAACCGCAACGCTGTTAGCGTTTTCTACACTGGCAGTAGCCAGCACCGAACCGCCGTTGAAGCCGAACCAGCCCATCCACAGGATAAATGTACCCAGAGTAGCCAAAGGCAGGTTAGCACCAGGGATCGCATTGACCTGGCCGTCAGCGCCGTATTTGCCTCGACGAGCACCCAGCAGCAGCACACCGGCTAGAGCAGCGGCAGCACCGGCCATATGGACAATACCGGAACCGGCGAAGTCAGAGAAACCAATCCACTGCTTTTCACCCTCTTGCAAGACCTGATTACCCATCTCATCAAGAACAGGGAATAATTCCTGTAAGCTATATAAACCAAAAACGCCATTCTCACCCATTGAACCTTTGACGCCTCCACCCCAGGTCCACGCTCCTTCCACTGGGTAGATGAAACCGGTCATCACTACTGCAAAAGCCAGGAAAGCCCACAGTTTCATACGCTCAGCAACGGCACCGGAAACAATTGACATCGCAGTGGCTACGAATACCACCTGAAAGAAGAAGTCAGCAGAGGGCGCATACGTTGCGGCTTCTTGAGCACCGGCAACACCGTCACCCGTAATAGTCGCCAGCAAAATATCGCCACCGTACATGATTGCGTAACCGCAGACCATATACATAGTACAAGACACCGCATACAAGGCGATGTTCTTGGTTAAAATTTCAGTGGTATTTTTGGAGCGGACCAGGCCCGCCTCCAACATGGCAAAACCCGCTGCCATCCACATAACTAACGCGCCACATATTAAGAAATAAAATGTGTCCAGCGCGTATTGCAATTGAAAAATAGCGTTTTCCATAGCC
>JAZFYA010000392.1:0-2887 GCA_036443315.1 Pseudomonadales bacterium | reverse complement strand
GTATTGGCTCCGATACTCTTTCACGCCAACATAGCAGCCCAACAAGCACTCGAACCCATCATTGGTTGATCCACAACCGGCCTTTATGAAACAGTCCACTGAAACGATGCAAGACCACATAGCCGCCCTTGAGTGATGAAATCTGAAGATCAGCTTTCTCGTTAGCTGACGTTCAAATGATACGGGTGAGATTCCGCTATCGGCACACAGCGGTCATTGATAAAGCATTAAAGTTATGAGAATGTACGAGAACATTTGGTGGCATATCACAATATTCGTGCCTGCAACATATCACGATATTCGTGCCTGTCACATAATCACCTGTTAGGCGCTATGGCAAATCAAAATATTGAGCTTCGTGAAGTAACTAAGGAGAATTGGTTAAAATGTATTGAGCTAGAATTGGACTCTTCTCAATCTGGATACGTATCGACTAACCTATTTTCTCTAGCTCAATCCAAGTTCGAGCCTTGCCGAGTTCCATGTGCAATATACAATTCAGAAAACGAAATGGTCGGCTTCACTATGTATAACAATGGCCCACTTGATGATGGCACTTATCGTATTTCTCGATTGATGATTGATAAGTCGTATCAAGGTTTCGGATATGGCCGACTAGCGGCACTAGCGGTAATTGAACAAATGAAACGCATCAAAGACTGTGATGAAATTTTATTGGATTATGCGCCAGACAATAATGCGGCGGCCAACTTATGGCACAGTTTAGGGTTTGAGGTTAGTGGACGCGAGGGCACAAATATATTGGCTAAGCTGAAAACTAATCGATAAACCTAAAAATCATTAGCCATAATATTATGAAAATGTTTGATTGTTTGAGCGTCGCCCCTAACAAGATAATCCAGCCTATGCCAAGCGGCCTCAGCCCACAGTTTGAGTAGGTTCCAAAAATGAAAGAACTAACGTTTGAGCCAGTCTACGGACGGTGTGAATGCGGAGGGGTACGATATAAGGTAACTGCACCGGCGGAGGAGCTTTATCACTGTCACTGTTCAAGATGCCGAAGATTACATGGAACTTTGTTCGCTACTTATGCATACATACGACGCGACCATTTCGTCATCGAGATGGGTGGAGAATATATTGAGATCTATCACAGCCCCTTAGCAAGATGGAGTTTCTGTCGAACCTGCGGCTGTCATCTGTTCGCGGAACATGAACACAATCCTGGGGTAAGGTGGTATATGCCCGCCACGCTTAATGGTGCGTCAACGCCAGGGCATCCGAAGGACAGTGAGAAACATATTTTCGTAGGTTTAAAATCACCACTAGAGACGATTACCGATAATTTGCCACAATTTGAAGAGTACGCTCCGACGGAGATTAGTGTTACGTCGAGGAAGTCACCAGGTGCCTCGTAACAAGCGTTATAAGCCAAGGAGATTCTACAGTTGCGTCATGTAATGTTTGATATAGACGGGACCTTAGTTCAATCATATGAATTTGATGAGGAGATATATGCTCGTTCGATGGAGGAAGTAATTGGCTCTGAAATAGACCGAAATTGGTCGGAATACAAGAACGTCACTGATGTGGGAATTTTGAATGAAATTATTGAATTACATGGTTTGAGTTTAAGAAAAGAGCTAATCCAACACGAAGTGAAAAATATTTTTGTTCGTGAAATATCAAATCATATCGCTAAGAAGCCTACTGAAGAGGTGCCAGGTGCCATTTCATTTATAGATTATTTAGCGAATTTGGATGATGTTATTGTCTCTTTTGCAACTGGTGGTTGGTATGAAACAG
Source organism: Pseudomonadales bacterium (assembly GCA_036443315.1). GTDB lineage: Bacteria > Pseudomonadota > Gammaproteobacteria > Pseudomonadales > Dasaniaceae > Oceanicoccus. The sequence goes on along the minus strand of JAZFYA010000392.1, from coordinate 1,120 downwards.
CAGTGTTAAAATTAGATTCCGCGGGCTTTAATTATTCTAAAGATTTCATTTCTTCATCAAACGATCATTTTAAAAGAACGGAGATAATGACTATTGCCAAAGCAAAGCACGAGAACCAGAGTGGCACGATTTGCACCTTTTTTGGTGATGGGGTTTGGGATAAAAAGGCATGCGAAGAGCTTGGATTTAATTTTGTGCTGGTGGGTAATAGAGCCAATCACAATCAAAATATTAACGACTTCAAATCGGTAAATGAGGCATTGGCCTACATTGGTTTATAGGGCGCCGCATACGTACAGGATTGACAAGTATGTGCAATTCCTAAAGCTACCTAGAGTGAAGGGTTATATCCCCACTTGCCTGGCGGCTCTCTGCGCGCTCTTGCGATTCTCTTTCCATTGAGCGTATAAAGCCTTAATCTCAGCTATCAAGGTCTTTAGATGGACAGTCTTATCTGCATTTGCGCACATTGGTTTCACCTCTTAATTCAGTTTACCACAATCTCCAAAGCCGACGTTCAAAATTCCTAGATTAAGTTCCGCTTCCGGCACTATTATAGATACTCACACCCGATCTCAACCATACTGGTAATAGCTGACAGGTAGCTGTCAGTGAGCGCGAACCAATAACTGTTATACTTGATTGCGTTTCGTAAACGAAGAGGTGCGTATAACATGACGGAGCAAGAGCAGCAGACTCCTGGGGTCCGGGTGAAGCCACCATTGGTGTACGCCGTCTCGCTGTTCATCGGACTGGCTATCGAGCAGTTATTACCGCTCGTTTCTATTCCCGGGACATGGCGGGCTGGTCCGGCAGCCGTACTCATCGCATTGGCTGGTTTGCTTATTGCACCGACGGTGATGCGTTTTCGGAAAGCCGACACCCCTTTCTCAGACTTCAAGAAGCCTGCGACGACTCTGATAACGGACGGACCTTACCGGTACTCTCGCAATCCGGGGTATTTGGCATTGACGCTGTTGTATCTCGGGCTGGGTGTGCTTTTTAGTAGCGCCTGGGTGTGCGTCCTTGTCGTTCCAACGCTTCTGATAATAAACGTTGCTGTGGTGCGAAAAGAAGAGCAACACCTAGAATCGCAATTTGGTGACGAGTATCTACGTTA
>JAZFYA010000391.1:0-2579 GCA_036443315.1 Pseudomonadales bacterium | reverse complement strand
AGCATGTGTGTCGCCATCGCATGGCGAAACAAGTGGCAAGAGCCTGGCGTCTCGATACCCGCTTGATTAAGATACCGTTTGACTCTATTACCCAAATGGCTGATGCCAAACGGTTCCCCATAGTCTGCTAGAAACAGGGTCTTGTCGTGAAAGTTCTGCACTAGCTGCGGTCTGATTTCATCTCGATAAGTTTCAATCCATCTCAAAGCGATATTGCCAACAGGCAGCAACCGGTCTTTTTTCCCCTTACCTTCCCTAATCAGGATGGTCCCTTGGATGATGTTAATATCGTCCTCTTGCAACTGCGTCAGTTCAGTACGCCGAATGCCAGTGGAATACAGGGTTTCTAAAATGGCTCGATCCCGCTGCCCCTGAAGCGTGCTGAGATCCGGTTGTCTCATCACTGCCTGGATATCATCAGCGTTCAAAATATAGCGTGGGATGCGCTGTACGGTCTTGGGAAGGATCAGTTCAGACGCAGGGTTGTAAGGAATATGTTTAGCCCAGGTAAGCCATTTAAAAAAGGTTTTGAGCGCCGTGAGCAAACTCCGCTGAGTGCCTTTGCTTAGCCCTTCATCGTTCGCTTTGCGGCAATGGAATAAATGTTTCTGATAACGTTCCAGCAACGGCGGTGTAATAGCTCTTGGATCATGCAAGTCTCTATCATCACACCAAACGATAAACCGCCGAATGGCGGAGTCATGCACTTGAATCGTCCAGGCTGCATAGCCTTGAATTTGCAAATGACTGCTGTAGTTAAGTAGGTAGGGATAAAAGCCATTGTGTTCTATCGCTAAGCGTGAACGACCGGCATAACTGTTTCTTTTTTTACGCAATGCCATCGTTAATGATCAGTTAACACTTTTGGCAGCTAAGGATATAGGCTTACGATTACGATGCAAGGTTTGTGCGTGATTTTCCCTATAAGTGCTTTTTGAGCTGTTTTGGGCTGATTCTGCATTTAAGCCTATATTTATAGTGTTGTTTGTATTTTCCTCGGTGCTACTTGGGGGCTTTTTGGGGACTACTTGGGGGCTACTTGGGGGCTTCTTTTGCTTGCTTAGGGGGTTCTTTTGTTCGTCATAACGTAATTTATTGACATCGAGCAGCCCCATTAAGAAGTTGTCACCTTCCTCGCCTTCTCCGTTGTATAGCAGTTCATAGACGATTGATTTACCTCGGCTACCACTGTGCACCAAAACGTATTCCAGTTCTTCTAATCGGTGCATGTGTTTTTTGACTTGAAAGTCTGTCCAACCGCAGTCGTGTCGTATTTGTTTTCGGCTAAAACGGTAGTCGCTCTGTTCGATACCTTCCCGCTCGCAGGTGGTTTGCACCATCTCGGTCATTAACGTGAGTAGACGCCGTGTTTGGGGCGGTAGTTCATCGAGAGTGCGGCCTAAGATTTCATGGGCCAGGGTGTTGGCCAGCTCAACATCATCCAGTGTTACCACCACATATTGACTGATTTCACCTTCGTAGTCGTCTTGTACTATCTCTCGTTGGTATTGGTGTAGTAGCGTAATGGAATCAATCAAACCTAAATATTTTTCATGGTCGCGGCGCATACGGGTTTTATCATCCAGGAAGGTCAGGTGATGGACGTAGGGGTTTCTGATGTCTAAGGACTTAAGTAGGCGCTGAGCATTTTGGTGGAGCTTTATTAGTTTCTTTTTGTCTTTTCTAGCACGCTGGCCTGCCTGGGTTCTACGCTCTCGTTGGACCCTGTGGATCGCTCGGGTTTGCTCTCTTGATTCATCGACACTCAGGATAATGCAGCGGTTTAATAGTTCTTCATCCAGATCAATGGCGGTGGTGGTGCTGAACAGCATCACGGGACCTTCTACTTTGTATTCCTGGGTTTCCAGGTTGCCCGTGGTGGCATTTTTGCCCGTACTAGCGATACTGACTTGCCCTTCACTTTGCAACAGTTTCAGCGCATAGCTGGCGGTGCTGGCGCCCTCTTCTTCCGCTATCGCCAGAATTTTATGTTTGAGGTCTTTTTCCCCCATGTAAAATAAGGCTTGCCCGGTCATGGCGGAATATTGGATGCGTTCTTCTTCGGGCATAAATGCTAGCACGGATTCCATTAACGCACTTTTACCGGCAGCACTGGAGCTTTGTACCATTACTGCCAGGGGACTTTCTAGTTTTCTACTGACAGCGGCGAGATAGCCTACTTGCTTGTTGATGGATTCTCCGACGATACCACAGCGCTCAAAGTCACTGAGTATTTGTTGGATTAATTGGGGAGATTTTAATAGGTCGAGGGCTTGTTGGTGTTCTTCATTTGTTAATATGATTTCTTTTTTAGCCTGTTTTTCCAGGGTATTTTTAATTTTTTCGTCTTGTAAGGCTTCTAGTTTTAACAGTATTTTGCCAAGGTCTTTTTTTATTATTTCTTCTTTTACATCGAGTTCTGTGCTGGCTTGTTTGATAAAGTTTTGACGCGCCTTGGCGCTGTATAATTCCAGTTGGTCTACATGCACTGCCTCATTTTGGCTCACCCGTAAATTGATTTTTAATTGTTCATAGTGGGTATTTTTTTGTAAACCTCGGACACGGTAAAGGCGCTGACC
>JAZFYA010000390.1:0-10137 GCA_036443315.1 Pseudomonadales bacterium | reverse complement strand
GTTGAATTTGAATGCCACCCGGATAAACGCGGTCTAATCGCGAGACATGTAAAACTTGTACAGCAGTCGAACAATAAACAAAGATCGAATAATGGAGTTAAACAAAATAAACCCCATTATTTTGGAGTCATGACTTAGGTGGGAAAATGCGGGGTTAACTCAGTTGGTAGAGTGTCAGCTTCCCAAGCTGAATGTCGCGGGTTCGAATCCCGTACCCCGCTCCATATTATGTTAAGGGATTGGGATATGCTTTACAAAATTGTATTTGCTCTGCTTTATCTCGTTTTTAGTTGACGCGGTTAAGGCGGTATTTATAGCTATTTGGGGTATAGATTGGCCGTCTATTGCCGCCAAAAACCGTGCCAGCTATCAGTCTCTGGTAGATAGATATTCAAATGAATCGGATCTCAACAAGGAGTGATTGGAGTATGACAGCGACGTATAAATTTCCTGCACATGGATGGACATGCTTTCACTGTGGAGAGACTTTTACAGCAGTTGGTGCGGCGCGTGATCATTTTGGTGCTGACCCTATGGCAGACCTGGCTGCCTAATAAAAGTTTCTATTGGAGGAGAGCGCGGATTGCTCATGGCTCTCAGAAAAGTAGAAGTGGAATTATCAAAACATATGAGCGAAGATACAGATATTCACCGAGCTATGTGCAGTATGCAGTCAAGACATACGGACGAGCTTCGCGTTGCTGAAGAAGCAGGCTACGAGCGTGGGCTCCGCGACGCAGCTTTTAAATCAGCAAGATATGGGTACCCGCTTCTCATTTTTGTAAGAAAGATCTCACTAACAATTAAAATAAGTAGACAAAGCTATCCAATTCCACCTAACTTACCATTATGAAAATATCGCATAATCAGCGGGGTTTAAAATGAATGCCCATAACACCTCTATAACTTTCACCAAGGCAGCACTCCTTGCCTTGTTTTCAATCATCGCACATAATGCAATAGCACAATTTCAAATAGTTAATAGCAGTACACCTGGTGTGTATACAATTTCAGGCGCAAGCTTCGGCTCAAGCCCAGGCACAGTAATTCATGATGATTTTGAGACGGGAGCAGCTGACCAACCGCTTAAAAACTGGGAAGTATCCAGCAATGGAGGCCAAGATCCAGTATATGCTAGCAACGTAGCAGTGAATGGCCAAATGTCCGGTAAATCGAGATTTTTTGGATCCAACTATAACTCCACCGCCGAATATAAAAGGCTTGGCTCATTACAAAAAGTCTACCTGAGCTACTACGTTAAAGTTGAGCGTGTAAGCGGCAATGCAACGCGCAACTTAAAGCTCGCCAGGATATCCGCTGGCTACAGTGGAGGTTATACACAGATCACCGGCATCACATTATTTGATACCAATAAATCTGGCATTCTCTATAACTACCACAGCCCACTCCAGGATCAGAATCAAGTGTGGGCTGGACAAGAGATACTTGACGGGTATTGGACCAGGGTCGAATATTTCTTAGAGTTATCAACTCCAGCTGGGGCAACCAATGGCAATTTCTGGATTAAAAGAAATGGTAAAACCTCTGCTCTATTTAATAACGTCATCACAGAAAGCACCGGGAAGCGGATGGAGTGGCTCACTCTCCCGTATTTTGTAGCCCATGATCCAGGTGGTGATTACAACATCTACTATGACAACGTTGTTCTATCCTCAAATCAGGCAAGAGTAGAACTATGTGACAAGTCTGATTATGCAAGTTGTAAACAGCCTATCATCGCAAAAGTAGTAAGCTGGAGTGACAGCCAAATTATCATTAACCCTTTAAGTAGTACATTAAATTACTATTATGTTTTCCTCAGCGATGGCAGCCTTATGAATCAAAACGGTATAACAGTGAGCGCGGGTAGCACTGTATCTCCACCTCTCGCACCCTCAAATCTCACTGTAAGCTCGCTCTAAGCTCTATACCACCAAGACTCCAATCACTGCGGCTGACGCTCTTAACGATAGAGTATTGCCGTTCTTCGAACGACAAGAGCTACCCTCGCTTCGTATTCTGACCGACCGTGGAACGGAGTATTGTGGCCGCGTAGATCAGCATGATTATCAACTTTACCTAGCTATCAACGACATTGATCACACAAAGACTAAAGCCATGTCGCCACAAACGAACGGCATCTGTGAACGCTTCCATAAAATTATTTTGAACGCGTTCTATCAGATCAAGCCACTACAGCTGAGTGTAATAGCGTTTAATATCCGACAGACTCAACCGCTTCATATAGCATGTTCCTTGATGTCCAGAGGTCGATGCTACCTAAACTTGTATGCGTTTTGTCATAAGCGTACATACCGGGATACCTTGTTCTTTAGTACTCTAACCAATATTGAGTCCATTCGGTCGTAAAAGGCTGGGATATCAAGACACACCAACTTCTTTTTTTTAATGAGATCCTTGAACTTCTCAGAAATTTTGTTGCGATGCGACTTTTCCATTACAAAGATGATATCGGCCCATTCTATAAGATCGCCACTCACCGTTGATCCGGCATCATTGTTGGTGCCTGCGCTTATTGCGTTAATACCCTCATATGCAGAGAAGACCTCTTCGCAAGTTGGTCCTCTAAATTTATTTTTAGTGCACACAAATAGAAGGTTCATGATCATTCCTATAACACATAACGTTAAGTGAAGGAACGTTCTCGCGCATTCACAAAGTAAATTTACTAACGCATATACTCTAACTAGTGGCTGGGCTTTCTTGCCTATCTTACTCAGCGTCATGTTCTTCATGAGGCCCTTGAACCTTGAGCGCATAACGGTTCTTACCCCACTTATCGATTAACCCTGGTACTCGTTTCTCTATTGCTTCTTTGCTAAGAAACAAAGTATGAGAGAAGCCAATGCTACCCGATTTAACAAACCACATACCATTAGATGTAGTCATGTCTTTGTAGTCTGACATCAGCAAGCCCATCTTTTTTAGAGACTCAATAATGTGCCCTGTAGCAGGGTGTTTCCGTCCTTTATAATTTGTTGTGATCTGTAAACGCCGAGCTAAATCAATGGGCAGAAAATCTTGCAGGTGTTTGCGTATGTTTTTCTCAGGAATAGCGACAAAAGGGTATGCCGCAGTTGTCCACCCTTCAGGATGGAGAGTAGCGAGATATCCATTAATATCGATGCGCTGTATGACATTAATTAGTGCATTGAATATATGTTTGGTGTCGGCCTCTGCTTTAGCCTCTAAACTCTGAAGACCTTCTTTTTGCTCATCGTTTGTTGCTGATCCATCCGCGCCTTTAAGCCATTTAATCAAGTTACGGTGCCTTTGTGTTGCCGTGCGGGGCAGGTCTGATGGGTGGTGATAGTACGCAAGAGCAAAACAAAGAGCTGTTCTATCGTCTTCATCAAGACATTTAAATTCAATGAGTGACGCTATGATTGTCACAGCGTATTGGTGATAGTGGCTCGCTTCCGCTTCCCAGTCATCCCCTTTTTTCTTACGTTTATAGACAAGAATCTTTTCTATATCGTGTGCCAGAGCCAGTGATAGAGCGACGGGATCGAATTCACTATCTAAAGCCATGTTCTCCATCATTCGGGATGCGACTAACCGACTGTGGTCGTACAGAGTCGCGTCAGAATGGTACCCAACTATACACGCCGGAGTATCAGGGTACGCACGTAATATTTCCCCTAGCGCGATTTCGAGCCGTTGATAGGGAGTAGTGGGTGATGCTCCAATTATTTTTTTACGAGAAAGACGAACATAACGCTCCGCAAAAGGGAAATCGATTTTCTTATAAGGGATGCCTTCCGATACTGGTCGCGGTGGAACCACGGAAATTTCATGTGGGTAGCCAATTGGGAGAATACTTTCATTATTCAGCTGTTTGGAAATAACGGTCTTTCTGAACATGAATGAACGTATATGATCCATTACCCATAACGAGAAGAGCGAAACAACGATACAAGCGATGACGTTTTGCAATGCCAGGAACCCCAGCATCAGCATGCCGCCGCCATACGGTGAATTATCTATGTACATTTCAATATCGTCAGAAACGATAACATTCATCACTGAATCATAGAGCCTTAGTTCAAGCATCGCCGTCCTTCCACTCAGTTTAATGCCGATCATACAGGCGATATTGAATAAAAGAATAACGATGATCAGAGCAAACAGCCCCATTTTGCGGGGTATTTTTTGATCATTTCTGCTCATTTTACGGGCCTCAATCGTTCATTTTTCAGAAAGTTTACATATTTACCTGTTAATACAGTCAAGAACGCTGAATTTTTTGGGTCTTGGTCTGTATTAAGGTCAAAAGAACCGAATTTTTTTGGAGAATCATTGATGAGATCGTTAAAAACAATGACATGCATGACCTATATTGCCGCACTTTTGATGCCGGCTCTGGCACTGGCAGATGGATACAACGATGACCATTTAACGCGAAGTCAGCGTCTACAGGCATTTGACCATGCGCAAGGCACATGCTGTCAGGATACCCCACGGGTAATCTATATCGAGACGATTGACGATGGTGAACTGAAAGTAGATCTGAGTGCTGATGAGGCTGAGATTGCTATGGCCCCTACAGCCGGTGAGCTTAAAGCTAAAAAGAAGTTGAAACAGGTCGAACAGGCTTCAGCCGAGCTGAATGAACTTGCAGCATTACGCCAACAAATGATCAATGCGGATATGGCACAACGAGAGTCCTTTGCAGCCCGTGAGCGTGATCTGGCAGAGAGAGAGCGTAGGTTGCATTCAGAAATTGAACAAAAGGCGACGGAGCAATTCCAGTTGATGAATCAGCAGCTGGAATTGAATAAAGAGGAAGCACAGTTAATCAATGAACGGAATATGCTTGATCCACTTTATGTGAAACAAGAGTTAATTTCGGTGAATTTTAAAGCGGCCACGCTAAAAGAAATGATGCTGAAGATCTTACCAAAAGGCTGGGAAGTGGATATTGATATCCATAATGACCCTGGCTTGGAAGAACGTCGTAGCAAACTTCTGATCACTGAAACCCCCCGCGAAGTTGCCATTCAAAAAATATTATCGGGATTCAAGGGAGTGAGATTAAATCACGGTTATTTCTGGGATGTTGTGGATGAGCAAGGCAAACCGGCCCCCACGCTGTTAATTGCAGATCACCAAATTAACTAGGTAGAGATGATGAAAAAGATTATTACTATAGCCACATTGTCTGTTGCGACGTTATTGTTTGGGTGTCAGTCCGCTGTACAGATCAATGAAGAAAGTAAACACAAGCCGCTTCTTGAAAAAACCAAAAAAGATTTGCACCCGAAGCGCAGTGCTTTCTATTTTCGGCCAATCACACCAAATGAAGAACTAATTGCGATGAAGGTGCCTGATTATGCAGCATCCAATGAACCTTTAGTGACTGTATTGAACGATCTATTGCCGGAAGTAACGGCCGTGCCTTTAGATAGCAGTGTGGATATTACTATGCCTGTTTCAGTCGCGGGCAAGAATATGACGGTGCGAGACTACATTGATTTTCTGGAAAATCAAACAAAGTATGAAATTAAGTATGATGGTAAGCGCCTTACCGTTGCCGGATTTGTAACAAAACAATGGAAGTTTGATGCCTTTGCCGCAACGCGTTCCGTTGATAATTCATTTGCATCCGTTCAGAAAGGCAGTTCTGGATCTGAAGATTCTGGTGGCACCTCATCCAACTCCGCCACTTATATCGCAAGCTCGCATAACGGCGATGAATTTCAGCAGTTAATTGACGCAGGAAATGAGATTATTTGGTCTCAAATTGAAGATAACAATGCTGAGTCATCTGACAGCACTACAACGGATAATAATTCAAGTGAAGAAGTAGATGGAGGGGATATATTTAAGCCGTTCATTCATGGTATTCGCAGTGTAGGAATTATAACGGCAGGCGGTAGTCCCGAAGTAATGCGTATGCTGGACGAGGCTTTTCAAGCAGCGATAGACCAAAGCGTACAGCAAGTTCACATAGAGTTACGCGCTTATGACGTGACACTGGGTGATGAGAAATCACGTGGTATTGATTGGAGCGTTCTTAATAACGCTTCAGTAAATGGTAACCCATTTAACCTAGCGTTTAATGGAGAAGGTGGATCGTTGGACTCGGGGATCATTGATAGCTCCCTCTTTAATTTCTCCGGGGCATACACTAGCAGCAAGACCCAGGCCAATTTCTTGGTTAACTTCTTAAGTAATTACGGGGAAGTTCGTTTAATGAACCAACCAAACCTAACTTTACGTCATGGTGTACCAGCTCAGATTTACACTGGTGACGAGTTTTCAATGGTCGTCGATTTTGAGCAAACACAAGACGCGAATGGTATCGTCACGTTATCCCCTCGACTGAATCGCCAGAAAGTTGGTGTGACGTTGTCGCTAACAGCGCGGGTTCTCGATGATGAACGTATATTACTGGATGTATGGCCCGTCCTCTCAGCAGTAAATGGCGCAGAAAACATCGAAGTAGGCGGCACGATTTTTAAGATACCAACGTTGTCACTTACCGAACTGACGACTCAAGTCATTGTGCCAAGCGGGCAGTCTATTCATTTAGGGGGATTGATCTACTCGCGCCTTGAAGAAGCATTGAAATCAATTCCTGGTGATCCCAGCTGGCTTGAACCTTTAAAGTCAGCACTATCCGATCAAGAGAACAATTCCTTAGTACGACGAGAACTAGTGATGGCCATTACCGCGACAATAATTGATGGGGGCCGATAATGGTTCCTGTTCGGAAGGTCATTAACATTGGTGGTGAGGATGTAATTCTTGTCCCCGACTTTGCAGGTAGCTCGATTCAAAAAGCGAGTTTCCACGGCTATGAAACGAGTGCTCAAGTTAGGACTAATGACGCACGGGTGAAATGCCTTGCTGTTGCCGAACCAGAAATATTAGCAGTAAGAAAGAATCACCCCAACCTGCCCGTGTATGGAATGTGGCAATTAGTCTTGCATAACGATAAGGTTGATTTTTCCTCACGAGTGAACGTCATTTGTGATGCTAGTACGTCATCAAAGGGTTACTTTTTACAAGTTAATGACCATGAGGACGATGACGCATATGTTGGAACTACAGGTAGATTTGCCGGTGGAGAGATAGCCGGGTTACCAGGCCATCAACTTCATATGAGCCATGAAGTAAAATTGGACGTTGAAACATGGGAGTTGCCAGACGAACCAATACGTCTTCGCCTTGAAATCCAACAAGAAACTAAACTCCGAGAGCAGCGCTTAATAGTTACTGCCTTGCTAGCATCAGTCGGAATGATAGTAAGTCTCTTCTGTGCAGACTATTACCTGGCTTGGTCACACAGCAGCAAGATGTCCAGTTACACTCTCAAAAGCACGGAACTAGATAGGCTTAATTCCGAGCTTGACGCCTTGGTTTCTGAACGGCTAGTTATACCAATTGACCAGATTAAAAAACTGAATGCTGTGTATCAGTTGAAAATGGTTGATCAAAAAATTTCAACATCTGATCCAATGGTTATTGAGAGTGAATCACAATTCGAGTCCTTTGATTCTGAAAATCTCCGTGTGTTTGGCCGAACTGAATATGCGGCATTGTTTAGTGACAAGGTGTCTATTTTAACACAGCGCCCCTTGCAAACTGGCCGCTCAGAATTAATTGTAGAGTGGTAATGATGAAAAAAAAGGTTGATAGACAGGCCATAATGTTGGTCATAGCAGGTGTTTTATTGTTTGGCTGGGGCGTCTTCGAAGTGACAGAACGTGATTCGAAACGAGTATTACCCGAAGATCACCACATTATTAGTCAGAAAATTAGTTCAATTAATATTGATATTGAAAACACAAGAACAATAGATCGGATGTCACCTCTTCATCAGAGCTGGAATTCGGTAAAGGATCAAGCAACGATATACGGTCTAACACTTGATGCTGTTAAGCGAACACCTGCACTGTTGCCGAAGATTTATAGTGGCTCTGCACCATCATGGCAGGGAAAAATCAAAGGTGATGTTAAAACATCTTTGATGGTTATGAGGCGATTACAAAAGACAATTCCTATTCAATATCACGATTTTAAACTAACTGAAACATCTATCGAAGTAATCTTTTCCGTACTGGGGACCACACAATGAATATTAAATACGGGCTATTTTTTTCCCTCTTAACAGTAGCGAGTACATTCGCAGTTGCAGATAGTGACGATGATGCGATTGAAAAGGATCAGGCGACGACCAGAACCCGAGTAGCTGAAATTGACACAATCAGTCATGCTGAAGAAATGATGAAAAAGCAAGCCGCAATTTCTGCCAGTGTAAAGAAAATGATTGAAAATGGCTATATTATTAGAGTTGATGGAACAGTTGCTGACAAAGATTCGATCGGTGAATTAGCTACTCAGTACCGATCTAAGGCCTTTGAAAGCGATTCACTTTTTAGTAATTCTGAAGCTCCTGCTCCTGCGATTTACTCCCCGGAATCAGAGTATGCGAAAAGTCTTCAGCGTGACAATAATTATAACGAAGAGGACGAGAAAAACTCCGACCCAGAGTATCTCCATTTCCAGAACGGAGTAGGGGTATTTGAGTTCGGCGCACGTACCGTTGAACTGGCCGTTGGTGCGGAATACGGGGGGTTAAAATTGGTCCAATTGGGCGTGTTTCGAGCGACGTTCGAAGAAAATGGAGTGAAAGTGATTATCCCAATGTTTGCGAGAAATGACTAAGGCTGCCCGATATGTCTCCCGCACAAGAAACATTTGACGCTATTACAGCTGAATTGATTGAGCTCAAGGTCATAACCGAACGTGTAGTGAGCTCTCTACGCACACCGGAATCGGTAGAGGAGATTCCACAAGTACTAAGCGATTACATCGATGAAGACAGCATAGCGATAGCAATTGCCTCATCAACAAACCATGAGTATAAGGAACACAAATACATTGATGTAAGAATGGTAAGGTTTGCCAGCAAAGATAACCGTGATTGTGCCTGGATTATTGAAGGTTCAACACTCTTTACCACAAATCCATTTGCAGCGGCAGAACATCAGCGCATTTATGATAAACATATTGACATTATTGGCACGCTCGGTGTTATATCAGCGAGCGTTTTTGAATCTAATATCTGGAATGAATTAGAAAGCATCAATAATAAATATGATCCTATGGATGACCGTGAGCAAGAAAATGAAGCTAGAAATTTACTCTCGGGTTTTTTACTTGATGCCTACAGGTACAAAGCGTCGGATATTCACTTTATTATTTTAAATAACGATAAGGTTGATGTGCGTTTGCGAATTGATGGAGGCCTTCGTCCTTACAAAACATATCCTCTATCAATGCATAATAGCCTATGTCATGTATTAATAGAGCATAAGGATTATTGTGACAGGCCTTACCAGAAGATTATGCCTGAAGATTTAGATGCCAGTTTCAAACCTAGTAGCAATAAAGAGGTTCGTCTTCGAGTGGCCACGGTGCCAGTTAAGATTGGCACACAAAAAGTGACAGATATTACGATTCGGTTATTGAACAGTGATAATAACCTTACATTAGCTACGTTAGGGTTATCGAATGAAAATATGAATAAAATCCAGTCCTATGCCAGTAAACCGCATGGCATTGTTCTAGTAACAGGACCTACAGGGTCTGGAAAATCGACGACCTTATTTGCTGTCCTAAAAAATCTTCAGAGTCTTTGTCCTGATAATAGTTTTTTTACTCTAGAAGACCCAGTTGAGCAGCAGATGCCCGGGTTTAGGCATATCGAGTGCAGAAAACCTGAGGAAGGTAATACAAACATTCTTACCTATGCTATAGGACTTAAGTCGTTATTACGAAAAGATCCAGACAAAATATTAATAGGTGAAATCCGTGATGATGAGGTTGCTGGGCTTGCGTTTGAGGCGTCAATGACAGGCCATCTAGTCTTCTCAACCCTTCATACGAATAACGCTCACATGGCTATCGATAGATTGCTAGACAAAGGCATTGATCGTTCAATGCTGGCAGAGTCCTTGAAGGGGATTACTGGCCAGCGTTTAGTTCGAACTTTGTGCAATCAGTGCAAGAAGAAACAATCATTTGCAAGCTGTGGAAACTATTATTCGAAATACGGGAATGACCCATTTTTTACAGAATCCAAAATGTCGTTTTTTTATGAAGCAG
>JAZFYA010000389.1:0-11531 GCA_036443315.1 Pseudomonadales bacterium | reverse complement strand
AAGTCGCAGCTAGTGGATGTTCTGAAAATTGATCGATGTTTCGTGCAGCATTATTTACATAACCCCAGGGATAAGTCCATGACTGAGGCTATTATTCAGTTGGCGCATAGTTTGAATAAAACGGTTGTGGCGGAAGGGGTTGAGACTCAATTGGTTGCCGAAGCTCTGGCGGATATCGGTTGTGACTACAATCAAGGATTTTACTTTTCCCATCCTCAGCCTGCGTTCGAATGTATTCACAGTTGTGAGCAGATGTCAGCGCTACACTACTCGGAGCAGCGTGCCTTACAAGCTATGGTTATGTAGCCGTCGCCCAATTCAGCTTGGGACGCTATGGAATCCCACCTTGTCAGGGCAAATTTGTTCTACCCTGAAATTGTTGGCTATTAGCGGGTTTATCGCCAAAAAAGAACAGTAAGCCATTGATTCTTTGTTAATGCCGTCATTTATAGGGGCAACGTTCAGATCACAGTGGAGTTGCCCGTCAAAGAAGGCGCTTCGAGGAAGAACAAATTAGCCCTGCCCACCTTGTCCTTTGAATTTCTTTTTTTGATATTCATGGGTATCCTAGTGCTTGCTTTTTAATCATTACCTATTGATCATAAAGCAAGTACTGTTATTGAATAGTTTGACTTCTAAGATACTCTCTATAATCTATCAAAATCTAAAGTGATAAACTTGGACGTACACTGATGGATGTCATCGACAAGCGCATACAGTCAGGGAGTCTCTGAATAAGCCGGAGTTGTCATTCTGAGCCAATATTTTTTGTCGCCTTGAGCGTAGCCTAAAGGTCTCGAAGGATCTCATAACGTGCTGTTGCAATCTATTTCTAATATTGAGATTCTTCGCTTGCTGTCTATCCCTGAAACGGTATTAACTGCAGCGATGCGATAAGTATGAGAGAAGGTTGAAATGAATTTAGATAGTATATTTTCCATCGCTCCTTTCAGTTGGGGTGCCATAGGTGCTGCTCTTTTTTGTGGCACAGTGATTGGTCTGGAAAGACAGTTAAGAGGTAAGCCCGTTGGTATAAGAACTTCCTCGCTGATTGTACTGGGAACTTATCTTTTTATTGCCGTATCATCTACGGTGAATAATGATGTCACCGATCCAACAAGAGTGATCGGCCAGGTTGTTACTGGCATTGGTTTTCTGGGAGCGGGAGTTATGTTGGCAAAAGAAGGCGTAGTGGTAGGGGCTACATCTGCTGCGGCCATTTGGACGCTGGCGGCCATTGGGGTTTGTATAGCTATGGTGGATGAATGGGTTGCAATAAAGATGTCCCTTATTGTAGTTGTTATTTTATATGGTGTCGATTGGTTAGAAGAATACTCTTCTGTTTTAACGCGGGGTGTTCATTCGAAATATGATAATTGGCGAAAAAAATAACTGAGCAACCACTCAATACGTTGTCATTGCCAGTCACTTTGATCTGTTCCCCCAAAGTTTTTTCGTCTTGGGCATGTTATGGGCGGAGTGTTAATTTTTAGTCGGTTAGCCATTCAACTTGGGGATAATCTTTCACCATTGGTCTCTGGTGCAGGTGCTTCTACATCCGTAGTGGCTGTGTATCGGTAGCGGCCTCTATGGTGCTCTCCACGTCATCCACATGTTCACTGCTAGCTGAGGAGTCTTCACTTTCGTCTACTTCTGGCGGTAGCTCAGCAGTTACTTTGACCACGGGTTGTTTTTTGTCATCCAGCTTTACGCTGGTGGCCTCGGCTCGCAGGTAGATATCCTTGGTGCTGAACTCGAACACCAGATTAATGGCTTCGTCTTTGTGGGGGCTGCGGAACAGTGATTTGGGTTCGCGACCATCGACCCATTCCTTCTGTTTGCTGGCGAAGAGTCCGTGTTGATTTGTAACGACAAATACTTTGCTCATATAGTAGCGTAAAAAAATCTGCTGCAGTGAATGATATCGACGCTGCAGATTTTAACCCGGTTTTACTCCGGCGGCTACGTTAGCTTGCTCATCAACAGGTCTTTAGCTTCATTTATTTGTGCGGCCAGAAAATCGCTGCCGCCGCGGTCGGGGTGGACCTTTTGCATCATTTTGCGGTGAGCTTGAATCACCTCTTCCTTTGTGGCTCCTTTCCGTAGGCCGAGGATGGCGTAGGCGGCGTCTTCATCGATGCTGCCAGTAGTATGGGGGGGAGGGGTGCTTTGCCAGCTGTTGCCAAAGCGGTGGTTCAAATAGCTAATCAATAGTTTGGCAGATTCCTGTTCCTGCTGATGGCAGTAATCGAGAAGGGTCTGCAGCTGGTCCAATTCCAGCTTGTCTAGAGCAAGCCCTGCAAAAGGACCGCTGATAACGTCACCATATAAACGATCGGTGTCATGATCCAGTGTCATATTGAGGATCTGCGTCTGCACATTGGAACAGTTACCCGAAGAGGGTTGGGGCTGTGGCCGGTTTTTTTGGTACAGTTGGATGAGTGGAAAAAAGCGCATCAACAGGGGGATAGCCTGACGTATAAAGGGTAGCAGGGCGCCGATCATCGCCCCTACCCAGTGGATTCTTCCGGTGGCAGCCAATAGGACCAGGACAATCGCCGCCGTACCAAGCCCGATTTTCCAAACCATACTTTTTTGTTGGGATTTTGGCGTATTCCTAAATAGCTGGATAATGGTAACCGCAGCAATCAGGAAAGCAATGAGAAGAATTAAGCGAACGATCATTCTGGGATGTATGCCTTATTTTTTAAGTTGTTGTAGCAATTGCCTGGCTGCAGTGGAGTGTAACCGTTGTAGCGCTTTATACCCACCGCTGGCGAAAGTGGCAACAGCGCTGAGTAGATCTGCCAGCTCACTAGCGCTATTATCATCGAAGGTGGCATAGGCGCCCTTACTAAGTCGCGCCATATGTTGAAAACTTTGACGCACACTGGGATCAAAGCCTTCCTGGAACATAAATAACGGAACACCGAACATTCCTAGCTTAGCTGCCTTGGTACATAGTTTATCGATATTCTCCTCGACAGCATCGCCTATAATGATCACAGCATGCACGGGTTGTGCAGCATGTTCGGTGAGACTATGGTCCAGCACTCGTTCCAGCTGGGTATAACCGCCTGCACACTGAACGTTGCGCATAATACCTAGTAATGAATGGCTATCGTTTAGCCAAGGGCTGTGATTGAATTCATGAAAACCATAGTAATAACACAGTTGTAATTGCAGGCCACCCAGTTTGTCGGAGGCCATAAACATTTGTCCCTGTAGCTGGCAAGCGTGATCCCAGCTAGGTTGTCGGCTGGCCGTTGCATCCAGGGCAAAAATCAATCGGCCGCCACAGATTGGTTTGTCCGTGCTTCGTTGAGGTAATTTACTACCGATATCAATAAAGTGATTGATATCGGTAGTGCTAGGACGTTTTTTCGGTAAATTATCAGGGCTCATACTGTCAGTGATGCTTATTTGATTCTACCTGGTTAATGTTAAAAAAAGAGTTGGTTAAATCTCTATGCTAGTACTCCATCAAAACTGGCTTGATGGAGTACTAGGAGGCTGTTCGAGATTGTAACAATCATTAGAATAAGATACTTCATTATGCGAGCAAACAATCTATGCGAGTAAACAATCTCAGTGCTACACATCGGGCAACATTATTCTCTGCTTTACTAGACCTGGATCGCAAGCAGGGCGGTTGGGATAAAGTGTTTCAGCTATTGAGTCAGGGGCAGCGAGTAGCGCGTCGGGCACACATGTCGGAACTGGCGGCACAGCTTGAAGAGGGCCAGACAGTTGTATTGGAAGGACTAAAAAATACCGGTCAATTTTTGCCTTGGGAATTGCAAATTCTTGCGCTGGGCTTGGCGACAGGGACTATCAGCGAAAGTTATCAACGCTTGCGGGAGCACTATTTATTGCAACAACGGTTTAACAATGAGCTGAAACGCCAGCTAAAGTGGCCATTTCTATTTGTTATTGTGGTGCTAGTTGTGCTGTTAGTGTGGGCGTATAGTGATCAGCAGCTAAGTCTGCTTGCTGTGGGAGTACGTTTGTTATTGTCTGCTGTAGTGATGGTTGGTATAGCAACAGTGGTGGGGTGGCTAGTGCGCTGTTTTCGCGCTGATACCTTGCCCGCTATTGTCTCGTCAACCATTAAACATTTTCCTGGTGTTAATGGTTTAATTTTCCCTGGGCAAACGTCTCACTATTTTAAAAACTTAAACCAGTGCATTAATAGTGGCTTGCCATTGATAGAATCCTTAAAACTCTCCGCACAAAAAATCCCCGATACTTTTTATAGCCCGTCATTTATGACGGTTCACGATGCGGTGCAAGAGGGTAGGAAATTATCGGTGGCTCTGGCCAGTTGTGGGATTTTAAACGGTATTGAACTTAAGCCGCTGGCAATCGAAAGTCCCAGCGCGATGGATGCCCAGATTCATATTGCAGAGGCGGCTTACCACCATTATATCGAGCGTTTGTGGTTTTTGACTAGATGGATTCCGCAGTTACTTTATGCAGTGGTTCCATTGTTGGCCCTAGTACTGTTGATAACGATTCGTTAAGGCAGTGCCATTCAGGTCGCTAACTATTTTTTTTCATGCCTCTATGGATGGGTTGCGAAGGGAGTAGGGGAATGATCGAGACCCTGTTGCGACCGTTATTTTTGGCGTCGTAAAGGGCTGCATCGGCAGCTCCAAGCAGGTGATCGGGAGAATAACTCATTGATGGAATCGTTGTTGATATGCCCACGCTCACGGTTATAGAATAGTGTTTGTCGCGATATGAAATAACGAGATTTTCGATAGCTTGGCGCAGGCTTTCTGCGACTTCTAGTGATTTTCGCTGGTCCGTTTCCGGTAACATCACTACAAATTCTTCTCCGCCATAACGAGCGACTAGTTCACCTGCTCGCTTAAAATGGTTGTGAAGTTCACGGCCAATACCCAGTAGAGCTTGATCGCCGATCAAATGGCCGGCTGAGTCATTCAGTCGCTTGAAATGGTCGGCATCGATCATAAGGATAGATATCGGTGTACGCTGGCGCGCGCAGCGCCGCCATTCTTTGTGAAATTCCTGTTCAAAATGCATGCGGTTATAGACTTGGGTTAAACCGTCCGTAATGGATAGTTTTTTCAATGTATCATTAACAGATTGCAGAGATTTTTTTGCATGCTCCAGTTTTTTGTTTTGTTGGTTTAATTCGTGGGTTTGCAGGGCGACTTCTTCTTTAAAGTTTCGTGATAGTTTGTCAGCCAGGTTAAAAGCCTTGAAAACCTTTCTGCCAATAATTTGGCTTTCGATAAAAATAAAAAATATCAGACAATACGGACTTAATAAATGCATGCCGTTTAGTGCAATGTAGTTGTAGCTATCGAAGGGAATCGAAAATAGTAGCGGTATGATCGCAATGAACATAGGTTTAGCGCAGGGCTTTCTGTCGCGTAAGGCTTGGCCTAATATCCATAAACCCATCATAAATTGCAATACCCAGTAGAGAACAAAATAGTGCACTAGAGCAGTCATTAATGAGGCCGGCGTAATGAGGAAAAACACAGTGCATAACAAAGAGGTGTTTATAGTAAATTTTAGCCAGTTTGACGGTATGATTCCGGGAAAATTGCTGGAATAAAACATAAGTAGTGACACGGATGACCAACTAAGTCCCATAAAAATTAGTTTTATGCGCAGTTCATATGCCCAGGGATAGGTGCCTGTCATTAACTGTTCAAGTAATCCACTGACAGCAAGGAAAAAAGCAGCAGCCCCAAAGCAGGTCAGCATTAGCCACATAGGTGAGCGATTTTTGGGGTGTTGAGTAAATAGGGCTAGTGAATAAATCGCTGCCATAAAAATCATCGCAATTAGTATTGATTGCGTCGCAACGTTGCGGGTGCTCTGTTGATTCAAATGATCCGTTGAACCTAAGGTGATTTCTCCACAAAGGTCGCCGCTACGAAAATCAACGTTGGAAACGTGTATCAGTAGATGGTGTATGCCCGCTGCGGTCATGGGCAGCGAGATGAGTTTTGATCCGGTGTAGGAGGCTGAGCTGCCTGAGGTATTCGACACCTGTCCCAGCGTTGCTAGCGGCGTTGTGGTCGGGCTTCCTTCAGGAAAGAAAAAGATACTGGCATTGCTACAACGTCGATTTATAGCAAGGCTGAGTGGAATAGTTGTGTTTGCACCCTTTATAGATAACCAGTAACTGCCAACTCCATTGCCTAAAGAAGGAAATAGTTTTTGTTCTATAGTTCGATTCCATGATGAAGGAACCTGCAGGTAGGTCGGGTTTGATGCGCTGGCCTCCGAAATACTAGCCTGCATTTTTTGTGGATCGATTAACGGGTTTGGAAAGAATTTCCATTTTCCAGACAAATCTATCGAGGGTTGCTGTCTAACATCCCAATCGGTTAGGTCAATCTGCCCTGCCTGAATACCCCCTGTTATGTTTGCTGCCGCATGGTTATAAAAACCTGAGAGGGGTAACAGTGTTATCAAGGTGACAACTAATTTCCTTATGCTTGTTGTTGTATTCAAGTATAGCCTATGCATCTCTGATTTAAGGGCTATCTAATGAGTGTATCATGCCGCTAGTTAGACGTTATTTTTTCAGAAAACCTGATCCGTATTGACGTTGTTTTTTCTAATGACTATCCGGTTCTGCTAATAACCAAGAGAGGAGACTATATCACCTCGTTTTTGTGAAAACAGTTAAATAATCCCATCGGGTTATATGAGTATCTTTTTTAATACTTAAAATATTCCGTTTTTAGTTATAAAAAACTATTTTTTAAAATGTAAATACTAAAGGCTTAGGGTTTATGCCTATAGATAATTTTGTTCTTTATTCTATTGTGTTAAACATGATGAATAACTTTTTTTTAATAACTTAATCAATATTTTATTGATATTTTTACAAGCAATTATTATTGGTTAAGCATTTTTTTGTCGATAGTTTGGTGAATAGTGGAAAGTTGTTAGCTTCTCCTTGCTGGATGACAAAAAAATGCCAGGGTATTGGGGTTGTATGGATTCTCTCTTAATAGACCCAAAGCGATTCGTTGCGGATGATAAGTGGATGGTGAAAATGTGTAGTGGGTCACATGGCTTTTAATGCCTGCCTGCTATTATTCTATTATTACTACTAGGTCTTTCCATCACCACCTTTTCATCACCATAGATAGTAAGCCTTTAGAGGTAATGACTGCGTGCACATTTCAATGCCAAATTGCAAACACCGCTGCAGGGGAATGTCTCTGGTCAGAAAGGGTATGAGCGTGCTGTTGGAACAAGTCAAGGCGGGTAACTGGGTCCAACAACTGCGAGCCATAACATCGGCTAAGCAGTCACGCCTTGAAGGTGAGCAGCTTCATCCCTGTATTATCAATGATCGTGATACGTTGTTCCACGCCCGTGACCTTGCTGACCGTAATCCACAGTTCTATACCGAATTACAGGCCTTTGCCGAGCGTGAAGGGTATGTCCTGTTGGAGGATCGGCGTCGTGATGATGTCGTCGTTACCGTTGACCGACGTCGTGCAGTGCTGCCGGTTCTGGTGTTGTCACTGGGTTTAAATACGGGCCTTATGGCTGCGGAGCAGGGTCCAGAAACCCATGTCTCAGAACTCTATATCTCAGAAACTCATGCACTAGAAACCTATACATCAGAAACCCATGCCCCAGACACTTATGCCGCCCACACCACACTGGCTTTGTTTGATCCCCACATTGGACAGTCCTTAACAGCAGAAGACCATAAACACCTGATAAATAAGGGTAGCCCAGACATAGCATTATCGGTTAGTTACCCCGTCGACTCTGACCCTATGGAAGTGGTGTTAGAAGCCAATAATAATAGCGCGGACGTTGAAGCCATCTTACGTGAACACTATATCCCCGCTAGCAGCGATCCTGATTATATCGACAGTGACTTACACGCAATGGCTGACTATTTTAGCCGTTATCCAGAAGCCGTCAGCTTGTTAGTGTCCTTAAAGGGGCATGCTTGGCAACTTGCCTATGCCAAGGACGTCTTTGAAACGGACGTACGTGGCAACCAGATTCAGGTTAAATCGGTAAAGGTTAAGTTTGATACCCGCGCTGCTGCAAAACTGCGTTCACACCGTGCCTGTGCAGTTACTGAAAAGCGGGGTGCCTGTGTGGCCTCACCTGCTGATGCACTGCTGCATGAGCTGTTACACGCACAAAGTGCTTTGCTGGCGTCCAGGGAGTTTATTGAGCAGGGCGGTATGAGTAGTGTGATATATCCCTTTGCCCATGAAAATGTGGTGATTAAAAGCGAAAATGCTTTATACAAATCCATGACTGTGGTTGATGGCAGCTATCGTCCTAATCGTCATGCGCATTCAGGTCGTGTGGTGGCCAGTGCTTGTGTGACTTGCCTTAATTAATCGCTTTCCTGCATTATTCTTTGGCGCTACGGTTGCCATAAAAAAGCCACCTCAACAGGTGGCTTTTTTGTTTATAGAGATCTAGATGATTAGATTTCTTCCTCCAGCTGGTCCGCTGGTAATCTGATACCTAGGACTTTTACATTAAATAGGCCTAGGCTTGAGTTGGCGTTGGCAGCTATGTCAGGGCTGACAATGGGGTCAAGGGCATTGGCGTTGAGCGTTTTTAGGTCGGCATCAGGAGCAGGAGTAACCGTTACAGGCTCGGGCGTAGGCGTAGGCTCAGGATCGGGTACAACTATTACGAAATTGGGATCAGGATCGGGTACAACTACTATATCGTCATCAGGATCGGGTGTGGGCTCAGGATCAGGCGTAGGCTCAGGATCAGGCGTAGGCTCAGGATCAGGCGTAGGCTCAGGATCAGGCGTAGGCTCAGGATCAGGCGTAGGCTCAGGATCAGGATCAGGTGTAGGCTCAGGATCAGGCGTAGGCTCAGGATCAGGATCAGGCTCAGGATCAGGCGTAGGCTCAGGATCAGGATCAGGTGTAGGCTCAGGATCAGGCGTAGGCTCAGGCTTAGGCTTAGGCTTAGGCTTAGGCGGCGAAGGATTAATAGGATCAACAACGAATCGATAGATAGATCCTGTAGAAGGCACGTTAATGACCGATCCGTCACTCTCAAAGATCGGCTCACCCTTGCTGTCGGCGGTGGCGATTAACCAAACATTACCGCCTTTGTCTTGGCCAAAGTTGCTGGTGGCGATTATTCCAGAGTGATTGACTGAATTAGTGAAAACATCAGCGGCAACATGTGCTTCAAGCACCACCTCTTGCGCAATTAGTGTACCGTCATTGAACACCGCATCATGTGCTGCAATTGGATTGGTTGTAACATCTTTATGAACCACAAATTGCATTAGGCCGTCGGTATCAAAACTAAGGGTCATCTCCTCGCCAGCAGTTAGAATAATCTTGCCTTTACCGGCGGTGATTCTTCCGGTGTTAATCACGGAATTACCAATTAGGGCAATACTGCCGCCGGTGGCTGCTGTTATAATGCCGTTGTTAATGACAGCGCCTTTATTGCTTGCGTCGTCAGCAATAAATGAGTAGGAGTCGTTGGTTAGAAACATGGCGGGGTTTACCGTTAATGAGCTTGCTACTAAGCTGGCAACGTTAACAACAGCGTTTGATGAAAACGTCATGCCATTGGGGTTTAGTAGGATTATGTGGCCATTACTAAATAGTTTGCCGGATATTTTACTAGCGGTGAGCCCACCATAGCCGATAAAGTTTAGTACCGTATCATTGGCATTTTTCAACTCAAAGGTTACGGTTTCATCCGGAAGAATGTCGAAGCTACTCCAGTTAATAACAGTCTTGCTTTGACCCAAGTTGGAAATCAACTTTCCCTTGATAACATTGGGATCATCCCCATAGTCACCCGTCGTGCCATTATCAAAGCTATGGATTTGGGGGTTGGCCATAGCCAAGTTGCTGGCGACTAGGATGCTGAGACCTAAGCCAACCGATGCCGACCATAAAAGGCTTGGCGTGGATTTTTTATACTTCTTCATATCTACAACCTCTATTTTATACTTCTTCATATCTACATCCTCTAGAATAAATCGTTTAATAGTTATAAACTTCAAAATTTCAAACCGGTGCTAAACCACAGTTGGTAATTATCCCCATTAATGGATTCATGGGTATTTAACGGTGTTGCTGCTTCCATCTTGATATAAAAGTCTTCAGTTAAACTTAGCTCTAGGCCTACGCCTGCTCCGCTAATATTCTGCTCTTTCTTTTCAAGGTTCTTATGATGATCATTTTTTCTGCCCTTGGCGTAATCCAGGAAAAATGACAGCTGTACACGCTCCTGGCTGGGTGTGCTGGAAGTGGATTTATCTTTGTCGCTGGCGACATCAAAAATCCACTCGGCACTGGCAAAAAGTGCTTTGTCACGGATATATTCTGATACCGGGAAGGCGCGTACCGAATGGGGACCGCCCATGGAATATTGCTCGATCGAAGAGAGCAGGTCATTGGAAAATTGTCCTTTCAATCGCAACAGTACCATGCTGTTAGTCGTCACTGCTTGTAAGCGTTTTAAATCAAAAGCCAGCTTTTGGAAATCGCCGCCAGCTTGTTCGCCGGAACCGCCTGTTCGCAATGAGTCACCATCTCCCTTGCTGTCCATTGAACCGGCAAAATCCGCTAACCCGAGATGATAGGAAATACTGCCTTCATTGATGCCGCCGCCCAGTGTGGTATCTAAGGAATTAAATTCGACGGTAGTTGACACAACACTCAAGTCATCTTCACCAAGCTTGGTATTAAAGGCTGGCAGATCAATTTCAGCAATTTTTCGACTGAAATCAAGCTTGCCCCAGAGGCTGTAATCGCGGGTTCGCGTCAATGAGTATTTAGTAAAGACGGACGCTATTCGAGTTTCACCCTCAAACTCTGTGACACCAAATTCTTGGCCAATAGCGTATTCATTAACGCTATAGGTAAAACCTGCTGACCAGTAGGGATTAAAAACCAAGGACTCATAATAGATAGCACCATAGGTCGATTCATCGGGATTAAAGGTTTGTAAAGCGGTTATAGAAAGCCGGTCGCCGTTGCCCACAGGGTTGTTCCAGATAAAGTTACCAATGACACGCTTTTTGCCTGTGGTATCGACACCGTGATCGTCGGCGTAAATGGCGAACTCGAAAGGAGTCTCTGTCTTGGCGTTGAGTATCAACTCCGTTTCGCCTACTGCTTTACCGGGGCGAAACACACCAAAAGCGTCCAGTCCGGGTAGATCGTTAAGGCGCAGTAGAGCGCTTTCAACGTCTTTGGCTTGGACCGGTTTACCGATTAACGATGTAAAGGGTGCCTTAAGTAGCGGGTCAGAATAGTGTTGGTTATTAGCCGTGCTTAATTGACCTAATTCACCCGGTAAAACACTGACAATAACAACACCACCTTGAATTTTTTGCTGTGGAATAATGGCCAGAGCTAAAATAAAGCCTTGCTGACGATAGTACTGAGTGACCTGGTTGGCGGTGTCCTGTAGTTGTCCAATGGTAAAACCTTCTGGCTTACTTTGCCGGATTTTCTCTAGCATGTGATTGATCGTGACTTGGTCAATGCTGGCACTGGGGA
>JAZFYA010000388.1:0-3546 GCA_036443315.1 Pseudomonadales bacterium | reverse complement strand
CATTAGTGCATCCATGCACGTCACACCCCCTTTTTGCCCATGGCTGGGTTGTTTGAACTTGACAGTTTGAACTTGACAGTTTGAACTTGAAATATTGACAGTTTCCTGCGTTCAAACGCCTTGCCATGAACAACTTGCCATAGATAACTTTCCATAGATAAATAAGGGACGACATCTATCCTGACACAGGGGGTAAAACCTAAATTTCAAACGCTTTGGGTATAAAATAAAACCTTTGTTATAGCCGATGCAGTACCTTATAACATTGCATCCGACTGCGCTACCAATGTCCCACCGTTTTACTGGGGTAGACAACCGTTGGGGTTTACTCGGAAGTTATAGCAGCGACTTTGGCACTGCCCCCACTTCCTTAGCAACTGACCTGCAGATACCCGACATAGGCCAGTCAAAAACAGGGCAACAACTCACAAGAACCTGCTCTCAATCTTCCCAAAATCTCTGCTGCCATTTCATGTGGTGCTTTTCTCCCGTAGGGCCTATCTTGACTTCGATATCGAATGTCAGGGCGTCCTCATCATCAAACTTGAAACTACTGACATAGTAAATCGCTCGGCCTTCCTTGATCTCTTTAAAGTCGAAATACTTAACCTGCTGAATTAAATTATTCGCCTTGCCAGTAATTTCAGCGGTGACACCATCGCCAACTCCCCCCTGGGGTTGAACACTGATGGTCAAAATCGCAGTATTAGAGCCTCGCGTAATACCGTAAATTTTTGCAATGTTCGGGGCTAGAAAAGTGCTGTTGTAAGCGCTGTAATGAATATCATAATCGCCAAAACTTTTCATTTGCTGTGCGCTGGCAATAGCACTGCAGCCACAAAGTAGCAAAGCGACGAAGACGCGTTTGGAGGATAAAAAATAACGGTGAATCATAAGCTTTCTCCTTCTTATTTTCCCGTTCAGGCGAGTTGCTGCTGGACAGAGTGTCACTCTATTGATGCTCTTAAGTTTAGACTAACCTCAGGGCAATTTCTCCTATTGTTACTTGAACGGTATAATTTGTTGAAAGGTGATGCTGAGAACAGCACCTCTTTGCTGGACGAACCCTCCTCCAGCAAAGGGGAGAGCATATCAGTCCGTGACACTCTTAGGTTAAACAAAGTCTCCATTCTTACTGCTCTATTTCTACCTGACATATAGGGGCTGACCGCAGAGCCAGTGATGATCTTGGAGCAGCAGTTGAATCTTGGGCCTGCCCCGCGAGTACAACGAGTGCTTTGGGTATCAGCTGCTTTTCTAGGATAGTGCGGTGGGGCAATTGCAGGCAGGAGGTTTTTAGGAGGAACGAGTGTTAGCTAAATGCGAATTCTAGGTAAAACTCGCCGGCTTCGGTGGTGAAGGGTAGCAGGATTGGGTTGCCTTGAACACTATGGTTGATCGGCTTGTCAGTTCCGACGATCACCGTGGGTAGGGTTAGCTCAAAGTCCATACCCTCTTCTGAATAGATTCGCTTGGCGCTGCCAGTGATCATATTGATGATTTCACCGACTACATCAACGACCGTGTCATCGATGCTATCGACCGTTTCGCTGAGCATTTTTTTGGTAATATGCAAAATTGCGAGGGTAGAGAAACTGATCGCCAGCGAGCCGTGAACCTGTTTTCCGGATAAATCAATCATTCCGGTAATAGCCCCAAGGGGTTTTGACCCATTTTTTATTGAGGGTTTTCCTGGGGTGGCTTCCACCATAGCCATTGTTGACAATACGTTGATTGTAGATTCTAGCAGTGGATTGATGTATTTCACATTCATCTATCGGAAAAGACCTTTAGTTTAAAAAACTTATATAGAAGATTAGTAGGGCTTGTAAGGTTTGTACAATTAGAGATTCCGTGGAGTACCGACCGATAACGCTGCGGCTGGTTGCAGAGATGTTGACCAGGTTTAAGTGCCAGAGACAGGGTATAAGCTTGTATCAACAGACTACAGCGTAGTTATATGGAGTGTGAGTGACCAGCGATAATGAGGGATAGTAGTATAGGGATGGCTAGGACAGGTTTTTGGTCCCTGCGTTGCTTAGCATGCCCCGCGATACCCACAATACTACGCAGAGTAGGTCGAGTGCTTTGGGTACCACCACCTACATTTAGTAAACTCCCATACCTACCTGCATTTCTATTGTTATGGTCAAGGATGGCTTGTATGCTGAAATGCAGCCGCAATTTCATTTTCATGGTGGTTAGTGTTGTGATGTGGCAAGCTCATTATGCTGGCTTGATATAACAAGAGGTTGCCGTGCCTTCGGTGCGCAATAATGAAAACGACTCTGTCGAGTTAAACGGCTGTCATTTTATTATGTTGTAGCCAGCGCTTCACTTTGCGCTCAACCACTTCTCGATTAATCGGCTTTTTAATATAATCATTCATGCCGGCTTTGAGACAGCGTACACTGTCGCTGGTCATAGCGTTGGCGGTTACTGCAATAATGGGTATATTGCAATAGACAGCATTGCTGTCACGTATTTTACGTGTGGCTTCGAAACCATCGACGATTGGCATTTGGCAGTCCATCATAATTAAATCCACAGGCTGTGAATTTAGTAGAGTGGACACTTCTTCTCCGTTACTGGCGGTTAAAATTATACAATCAAAATTCTGCAGCATGCCTTTTAATACCAGTTGATTAACGGGATTATCTTCGGCAACCAAAATGGTTTTTTGCTTGCAAGGGAGATCGGGTTGTTCATTAGGTTCTTTAGGTGCTGTTGTAGAAGAGAGTATCAGCGGCAAACTAAAAATAAATTCGGTGCCTTCGCCAGGAATGGATTTTACAAGCAGTTTTCCATCCATAATGGTTGCTAGTTGGTGGCAAATTGCCAAACCTATTCCCAGGCCCTTATGGTTTCGGTTGAAGTTGCCGTCCAGTTGTTGGAAGACATTAAAGACTGTGTCTAGCTGTTCAGGCTGGATACCTTCGCCGCTGTCGATAACGGAGATTAACAACAGTTTTTGCTGGTTTTGTTCATCCATGCCAACATTGATATTCACAAAGACGTGTCCTTTCTGAGTGAATTTGATGGCATTGTCGATTAGTTGATTCAATATTAATAGAAGCTGCTCGTTATCACTTTCAATGACTTCGGGTATTGATTTATCGATATGCCAAGAAAAAATTAGCCCTTTTTTTAGGCACAGTTGACGAAATGTAGCTGCTAGAGGATTCAGGATTTTACGCAAATTAATGGGCTCTCGTTTGATCTCAAGTGCCCCCGACTGTATTTCGGAAAACCGTAGAATGGAGTCCACTAGTGAGGTCATTTCCTGGGCGGATTGTTTGGCTGTTTTAATGTAGTTTTCCTGTTTAGGGTTGAGATTATCCGTTTTGATCAGAGCCAGAGAGCCTTCGACACCATTCATAGGCGTACGTAATTCATGGCTGATGGTGCCAAGAAACTGATCCTTTAGGCGATTATTTTTTTCCAGTTTTGCCAATGTTTTACTTAGTTCGTTGTTGGCCAATTGTGTTTTTTGTTGGGATGCTTTAGCTATATGCTGACTTGTAATGCTTAAATAATTAACTCGGT
>JAZFYA010000387.1:0-5443 GCA_036443315.1 Pseudomonadales bacterium | reverse complement strand
TATTTATTTGCGGGGACGGTGTTTATCGGTGAATATCTCTTTCGTCGTTACCGCTTTAAGGATCACGATCACCCCTCTTTTATCGACTACCTGTGTATCGTAGCTCGGGCGAATATCCGTAAATTTGATATGCCTGGAACCAGCATCCCTCTTATTAAGCACTACACACCGAACGCAGCAATGATATATTGCCCGCAGAGAGGCAAAACTGAAACAAACAAAACTCTGCGCGCAACACTTACACCATCTTCGCAAAAAGGTATTATTAATCAAGCTACATTTTTATCGGCCGCTATGGCACTGGCCGAAAAACTACCCGACCATAGTCATGCTATCAACCTATGCCAAGATCGCAGCCTCTTTCTGCTAAGCTTTACCGCCGTTTTGCTGCGCAGTATGACCAACTTGTTGCCACCTAACCGTCAACAGCAAACAGTGATAGATATTGCTAGCGACTATCACGATTGTTTTGTCATTGCGGACAGTGCCCAAGACTACCAACAGCTCAGTATTTTCCGGATCGATACTTTAAATTGTTATCATCAAACCACCGATGTGACAATACCCAAGCCACCCCTAATTGAAGCTGAGCATATCGCTGCCATTACCTTTACCTCAGGCAGCACAGGCAAACCCAGCGCCAACAAAAAGCTCTGGCGCACGCTAGTCGGCACCGCTGCACGCTTGGCCAAACGCTTTCTCGATAAAGACACATCGCCAACCATCGTAGCCACTGTACCCCCTCAACATATGTATGGATTGGAAATGACCATAATGATGGCTCTACAGGGCCGCTGTAGCATGGCTACCGGTCAACCTTTTTACCCACAGGATATCGCCACCACACTGACGGCCATACCACAACCTCGCTTTTTGATTACCACACCGGCTCACCTACGCGCAATACAAGGTGCCGCTATTGACATGCCTCAAGTACACTGCATTATTTCATCAACAGCTCCGCTGGCAGAAACGCTTGCCGCTGATAGTGAAAACTTGTTTCAGGCACAGGTAAAAGAAATTTACGGCTGTACCGAAGCCGGCAGTGCCGCCACTCGCCGTACGAATGCTACTGATGAGTGGTTACTTTTAGACGGTATGCAGCTTAACCAACATGGAGACAACATAGAAATTAGCGGCCCCCACTTGAGTACTAGCATTGAATTACAAGATCATCTAGAGATTTTGCCTGACAATCGTTTTCGCTTTTTAGGTCGCGCCAATGATATTTTGAACGTGGCAGGTAAACGCGCCTCACTAGCGGATATCAACCAAAAATTATTAGATATCGACGGTGTTGAAGATAGCGTGATATTTGTCCCGAAATGTGTAAATAACAAGGCCAGCCGACCTGCGGCACTAGTCGTGTCAGCATTGAGCAAGCGCGCAATACTGGCAGCGTTAAGCCAACAAATTGATCCGATTTTTTTACCACGCCCATTACGCAAGGTGTCACATCTGCCTCGCAATGAAACCGGCAAACTTCAGCACGGCATTTTAGAACAACTGCTTTTACAAGAGCAACAAGGTGCAAATACCAATGAATAAATGTACTAATGCCAGCCAATAATACTTTTTCATTAGCCATTCCTTGCGAGCACCCTTGCTATGTCGCTCACTTCCCTGGAAATCCTATAGTTCCCGGTGCCTTGCTATTACAGTGGGTACTTCGCCTTTTAAAACAGCACTACGCCCATGTGCGAGTAAGCGGCTTACACACGATTAAATTTTTAAGCGTAGTAAAACCCGGAGATGACTGTCGATTAGCCGCTGTAGAGAACGCCACCTCCACCCAACTGAAAATAAACCTGCTCTGCAACGGCAACCCAGCCTTAAAAGGGGTTTTGGACATCGAAACTTTCAAAAATCCTTAGCCCAAAAAAAACCATAGCCTCAAAAAACCATAATCAACCAAACCATGACAAAACAACAAAGAAACTATCAACCCGACTGGAAAAACTACAGCGAAAGAAGCAACCGATTAATGCTATCGCTACTGCTGTGGATTACATTAAATTTAGGTCGCCCAGTAGTAAAACTCATTCTCTATCCTATCACGCTTTATTTTATATTCTTCTCTCCCAGTGCCAAAGCAGCTTCAAAGAATTATTTAGCACGGGCATTAGGACATCCACCTACTTGGCTCCAGGTATGGAAACATTTTTATACCTTTGCTCAAACATCCGTTGACCGATGCTATTTTCTCTCAAAAAAAACGCAGCTTTTTAATATTCGCACCTACGGACTTGACGTCATTAAACAGTATGTAGACCAAAAACAAGGGTGCTTGCTGATGATATCCCATCTAGGGAGCTTCGATGTTTTACGCGTTCACGGAACTCGAGAAGAATCTTTACCGATCCGAATTTTAATGGACCGCCAACACAACCCTATAATTATGCAATTGATTGATACTCTAGACCCCGAGCTGGCTGATCGCATCATCGATACCAACCAGTCCGCACCATCGCTGGCACTGACTCTGGATCAGTGTTTAAAATCTGGTGATATGATTGGCATTATGGCTGATCGCGCCCATCTTGGTGAAAAAGTCGAAACCTGCGAATTTTTAGGTAAACCGGCAGCCTTTCCTCTGGGCCCCTGGCAGCTTGCTACTGTTTTGAAGGTTCCCGTTATTCTATGTGTCGGTGTTTTCGAAGGCGGTAACAATTACAGCTTACACATTGAATTACTAACAAAAAAAATAGTTTCCTCGCGAAATGGGCGACAAGAGGCAATAACCTCTAATATGACTCACTATGTAAAGCGGCTTGAGCACCACCTAATTCAAGCTCCATTTAATTGGTTTAATTTTTATGATTTCTGGACAAATGACGCCTCTAAAACTGACTGACTATACACTCACAACCGCACTAGGCAACGGAGTAGAATCTAATTGGCACGGACTTCGCAATAACATTACCGGCCTGCAACCCTGTGAATTTTTTAATATTACTGACCTAAAGACTTGGGTAGGTGAAGTAAACAGTGTCGATGCCATTTCTCTCCCCGAGTCACTGGCTGAATATGACTGCCGCAATAACCGACTCGCGGTGATGGCACTACAGCAGGACGATTTTAAAAACACCATCAAAAAAGCCATTGCGCGTTACGGCGCAAACCGTATTGCCGTATTTATCGGTACCAGCACATCAGGTATCCATCAAACAGAACTGGCTTACCTTCAACGAGAAACTGAGGACGCCGCATTACCCGATTGGTATCATTACCGGAGTACCCATAACGTATTCTCCTCTGCAAATTTTGTCAGTGCTTATTTTGGACTTAGCGGCATAAGCGCCGCTATTTCCACCGCCTGCTCCTCAAGCGCCAAGGTATTTGCATCTGCACATAGAGCCATTGAAGCGGGCCTCTGCGACGCTGCTCTCGTCGGTGGTGTCGACAGCCTCTGCCTAACTACACTCTATGGTTTTAACTCTTTACAAGTCATTTCGGAAGATATCTGTCGTCCTTCTGACAGCCAGCGTAGTGGTATTTCCATCGGCGAGGCTGCCGGCTTTGCATTGATTGAAAAAACCAACCTAAACGCTAGTGACTACTCAGCTAACCACTCTGACTCCGGTTCTGACAACGACATCGATAACAACAACTCTGATTTTGCTCTCTTTGGTTATGGCGAGAGCAGTGATGCTTATCATATGTCGACACCTCATCCGGAAGGGCAAGGTGCCATCCTAGCGATGGAAGCCGCTTTAGAGATGGCAGGACTGAGCCCCGCAGATATCAGCTATATCAACCTACACGGAACTGGCACTGAAGCTAATGATCTAGCGGAATCGGCAGCGGTAACCATGCTGTTTGGCAAGCAGCTGCCCTGTAGCTCCACCAAAGGTTGGACCGGACATACATTGGGTGCTGCAGGCATTGTCGAAGCCATTTTTAGCCTGCTCTGCCTACGCGAAAACTGGCTGCCCAAAAGTCTTAACACGCGGGAAGTTGATAATCGTGTAAGTGCCGGCATTCTAACTGAGAGTACTCCAGCTGACACCCGCTACGTATTGAGTAATTCGTTTGGCTTTGGTGGTAGTAACTGCAGCCTGATTTTTGGGAAGCTGCCACAATGAAAGTATTTATCGATGCGGTAGCTGTGGCTGCTCCTGGTATAAAAAGCTGGGACGATGCTCTTCCTGTACTTAAAGGCGAACAACCTTACCAGGCAGAACCATTGGATCGTTACAAACCCATGCTACTGCCATCCAACGAGCGCCGGCGCGCCACTGAGTTAATACGCCTAGCTTTTCGGATCTGTGAAGACGCGGTCAAAGGGTATGAATATAAGCTGGAAAACCTAGCGTCGGTGTTTGCCACTTCCTGTGGTGATTTCCATATTATTGATCAAGTCTGCCGAACACTATGTCAACCGGAACGCATGGTGTCACCCACCCAATTTCACAATTCAGTACATAACTCCGCTGCCGGTTACTGGAGTATCGCCATCCAATCGCGCGCGCCCTCGACCAGCCTATCGGCCTACGACCACACCTTTCAAGCGGGCTTAATCGAGGCCAGTTCCATGGTAATGGCACAACAGCAGCAAACGCTCTTAGCTGTTTATGACACGCTACCACCTTCACCTCTAGCGGCCAAGCGCGCCATTGTACAACCCTTTGCAACAGCACTTTTGTTGAGTCCAACAGCAAGTGAAAAATCTTTGGGGCAACTATCACTTACCCTGACGACTAACGAATCTATCGAATCAGCGTGTACAAATTCAGATATGGAAACATTGAGACTCAGCAACCCCGCTGCACGCAGTCTGCCACTATTAGAGCTGCTAGCAAACCAACAGGCGGGAAACATATCGCTATCTACGCCCGCTTCACAAACACTAAACCTGAGCTTTCAACCATGCAATTAGATACTGACTCCGCTGTAGCCAAAACGCTGGATGCCAGCGACATTGCCGCGCGCATCCCACACGGTAACAGTATGTCACTACTGGATCGGGTTAATGCATGGGATAAAGAACAGATTGTGTGCAGTACTCGCTCCCACCTTCGCAATGATAATCCTCTAAAAGAAGACTCCCTCCTCACTAGCGTATCACTGGTAGAATACGGCGCTCAGGCTGCCGCCATCCATGCAAGCCTTTTGCAAAACAGCATGGATGATACTGGACCTGCTTATTTAGGCGCGATAAAAGCTTTAAAGCTATTATCAGAAATAGTACCGCAAACAGATGATGACCTGACAATAGAGGCAAGAGCAGAATTCCATAATAGCAGTGGAGCAATATATTACTTTACGGCGAGCATAATGAAGACAGTACTAGCGAAAGGAAAACTGGTTCTGGTGCAACCATCACAGCCATAAATTCCTTCGACTATGACTGTCTGACAATAATATCGTATCTAACCTATCCTGCACCTCTCAACATACATATTCAAAAATTTTATTTTGCTGATTATCCAGGTCTTGTTAT
>JAZFYA010000386.1:0-7397 GCA_036443315.1 Pseudomonadales bacterium | reverse complement strand
CTGATAGGGGTTTAACTACTTTCACATCCCAATACATAATATCATCGTCTCAAAGGGGATTAATTTTATAAGGGTTTTCGCCTTCGGTAGACAGTTCCCAATCAGCCATTAATTCATCGCGATGAAGCTCAATCCACGCTTGAACTAAAATTCGCTATATTTGTACATTATCTAAAACTTTTCATTTTCTTTTTACAAAGCTGTTCCGTTTAATACATTGTAAATGTTCTACTCGTCCCGCCAGCCATTCTAGTTCTTTCTGAGTTATTGTATAACTTGGTTTGTAACGTACATCCACAATTGCAGAGTGCCTGTTTTAGGCAGACAAGTGCGGATCTCATTAAAGGCGCTGAGGTCGGCCAACAGAATCACTAGGACACATACTCTACAATTGACAACCTACCAGTGAGCGATTGATGGGTTGCTATGCTAATGGGGGGCCTAGTAATTGTCTTCAGACCTAGACGCGCAGGAGATGGTCGATCAAAAGATAACCCCTCCGTCCCCTTTTTCGAAAGGGCTGAATTAAAATCGGTGAAAATAAGGAGATGTACAGCTTACTCGTTTTGACTTAGCTCTCTATAGCGAGCTTCCAATTTTCGGCGACTAAAAAGCGACTTTATAAATGGGACAAGAAGATTTTTATAAACCCCTGTATCCTCTATTAGAAGTTGTCGGTATGCCCCATAATCACTCAGGCTAAGTAGTTTGGTATCACGTTCAGGAATGATATTTTCCGTGGCCATTTTTTTCATAACTCACTCGTTGTCAAAAAAGTATTCTGATGGTGATAAGGAATGCCCTCGTCTTGGACTATTTCAAATTTTAGTAAGCCCTGAGTAAGCAAGCCCTAACAATCTTGAGGCTATGAATAGAGTGCCTCGATCTATTGCCGTAATGCCATTCTCAATGTTTTCGAACGCAACTAGTACACCAATAATGGATTTTCCTTCGGTATCTTCAAATACAGGGTAAGCTGCGACCGAGCAAAAATCCACCCAATCCCTAGCTTCTTTACTTAAGCTCGCGCCCTCCCAAGACGCTTGATACCTTACGTCTAATGCTAGGCACTTGGACGCATCATTTTCATGCTTGGCACTTTTGTTTTCATAGACAAATCCAGTAAGACTTACGTATTCATGCCTTCCCTGGAGGGTTAAATATTTTCCTTTATCAATTACTCCTTTTCTTTTGCCATTTTTGATTCTGCACTGGACCAAGCTTTCCTGAAATTTTCGCTTATTATATCGGTTGGGGTGATGTTCTTTCTGAGCTTCTTTATACAACTCTTTTACTTCACTTGGGGCATTCGGGGCTGCAAAAGAGACAAAATCAAATGTCTCGTTATTGTCCTTGCTAGGTTTCATATACCAAATGGATACAGCGCCTATATTTTTCTTTTTCCAGATTATCTTATTTAGTATTGCATGCCAAGGGTTGAAAAACATCGCATTTCCCGCAGCATAGAGGATCTCCTCTTCAACATCATTCAAGGCGTATTTTTCAGGTTGTTCAAGGTATCTGTTAACCTTCGTTCGTTGTCTTGACAAAATATCAGTGCGCCTTTCAACGTACCATTTTTCTTGTTCTTTCATTTCACAGTAAAACAGTGATAGGGCTAAAGATATACTCAAAAAGCTTATCAGTGCGACCAGTAAGTTAATGACATCCCCTTCACTTAGGGCGAGGGTAGCTGCAGGTAGATGATAGATGATGTAAGGGATGACAAATGCAGCCGTGAGGATAAGAATCATTGCTATTTTTCGGTAGTAATGACGTAACTTTAAGTTATGTTCTATTCCCTTTGGCCATGTATAAATAAAAATCATGCAAAGGAAGCCGATAATACTTGCAATCGTCCCTACAACATCCAGGTCGTTATTTGAGGTTAAATAAGCGTACCCCAGAACTATTACGCATACTACAAAAACAACAGGAGCTGATAGCTTCAATGTTAACTGATTGTTCTTATCGTTATGTTTAACGGGGTCATAGTGCGGTTTAGGGCATTTCCTTGACACATCTAGAGATTTTAGGATTTGATCCTTTTGTTCTTCATTCAGATAACAGAGCTCAACCGCTATTTCTCCAACTTTGGGGAGCTCAAGGTCTTTCAGCTTTGATTTGTTAGATTGATACATTTTCCAGACATTATAAATTTCTAATGCCTGATAAGAATCCAAAAGCCGACTTTCAACCGCTTGCGATAGGAATCTGGGGTTTACTATGGCCATAGGAGGATAATCCTTCCGCACAGAATTGGGGTCACAGAATTGGCAGAATTGGGGTCAGATGAAAATTTAATCAGTACCTTTTCGGGACAGACCACGATTAAATAGAATAAGTATCGGCAATAATCTTGGAGGTCACCCATTAAAAAGCTCCTATTTTAGCAATGTCCTCTGCATGGCGCTGTAAAGCCAATATTCGTACCAAATTGAAGATACTCACCACGAATACCCCTCCCCCTCAACAGGTACTATCCAGACCCTGCAAAAAGTCCTAGCCAAAACCGGATACTTCGAACAGGCCTATTTAAGTAGTATAATCCTCAGCCCGCACGTAGAATGATGGGCGCAATCCTTATGATGACTAACACAGCAATGGCCGCTGTTATGCCCCACTCACCATTTGACGATATCAAAGACTCTGTCCGTCGATCCATCGTCCTGGTGGATGCCCAACAAAACAGTAGCGACATTAACCATTTCGAGGTCAAACAACTGCCCTTGGCTGAGCTGCAGATCTATGATATTTCAATCGCCGCCATCACTATCCATCGACGTGAAGAAGATATCCAGGAAGACGCAGTGGACGATTTCTTTCTCAGTATGCTGATCGATGGTGAGGCCATTATTCAGCAAGACAACAACTGTTTCACAATGAAGCCAGGAGATTTGGCGGTGAACGCCAACGGCTACCCCTATTCGATCCAGTACACCAAACCCAGTCGTCGCCTGTTATTGCAAATCCCCAAACAGATTTTTTACGACCGTATTCTTGGTCGCCGGCGGACATAAAAGGTGCCGGAGGGATTAAAAAATAATCCCTCCGGCACCTTTATCCACAACACTCTGATGTTATAGGTCTGCAGGTATACGTTTTGAACATGATTTGGCCTAGTGGCAGAGGCAGATTTGTTCTACGTCATAATCAGTCGAGATGTTACTTGGTTGTTGTTCTATTACAATAATTCCTCACTCACGCTGGCTTGTAATTTCTCCGCTGCTTTCCTGTAGTAAAAATCTTCGCCAGATGTTAGCGCTGCAGTGAGATGCTCATTTGCAATTTTCAGCTTATTTTTCCGCACATAGATTTCTGCAAGGTGGTAATGGGCGCTCGGTAAATTGGCAAGATTAATAGCTTGTTGAAACGCCTCGATTGCTTCTGTTTGTTTATCAAGGACATCATAAATTGTGCCCATAGTATCTAGCAGAGATACGTCCATGGGTTGATATCGCGCGGCTAATTCGGCCATGTTCAGTGCTTTATTTGGCTTATTGGTTTCCAGAAACAGCCAGGCCAGTGCTGCGGTAGATTTGTAATACAGCTTATTCTTATATTGGTGTCTTGATGGCAGCATGCCAATGACTATTGCTTCTGATGTCGGTGTCTGAATTACCTTTTCAAATGCTGTTATAGCTTGTTTATAACGTCCCATTGCCATGTATATATGTCCGGTCTCACTATTTCCTCGCAAAAAACCCGGTTCAACCTCGACACTCTTTTCAAGTATTGTAATGGCTTTTGTGGTGTTTCCTGTTTGTTGATATAAGGATGCCAGATGCAAATATGAGCCCATCATGTAAGCGTTGTGTGTCAATGCTTTTTTGAAGGAATTAATGGCTTCTGTTAGGTGGCCTGATTCAACTTGCAGTGCTCCTAGCATTTCATAGGCTTTAGCAATAGTGTTGTTTTGAGTCAGGTTTGGAATGTGTTTATGAACGTGCTTTACTGCTGATGAACGATCTCCAATTGCTTTATAAACCAGCACAATCTCGCCTAACGCATCAACTCTTTCTGGGTTAGATTTCAGAGCGGTGCTGAATTCTTCTAATGCGAGTTTGTAGTTTGTGGGTAGATAGGTGGATGCTCTACGAGACTGAGGTTGAGCATCTTCCAAATGTTTATACGCTCGGCCTAACTGAAAGTGTACGCTTACCTGTTCGGTTTTGCGACCTTCTTTGTCGAGTAATACAAGCAATGTGTCTAACTCTGCAATAGCTTGATGCAGTTCGTTAATACGTTCTGGTACCAATCGTTGTATTGCGATTCGTTGAGACGCGGAACGGAAAATAACCTCTGGCCAATCAGGTACATGCTGCAAAATTTCCTGATAGGCATCTACTTCATGGATTCTGATTTTTGCTTCTTCCTCGATGGTTTTGGCAGCATCTCGCATTTTTGCGTAAGCCGCACTGAGAAGATTAAAGGCGTGTGGATTGTGGCCCGCTTGCCCTAAAACTTTCCAGGCATATTCCAGTGAACCTGCTGGGGCTTCGTTCAGGTAGGAGTAACCTAGTGCAAGGCGGGCCTCGATATGTTCGGGGTAGCGTGCCAAAATTTGAGTTAAAGCCACTCGTCCAGCCCGTGTTTGCCCACTCTTTAATAGTGCGGCAGCCTCAATAACCGTTGACTGTTGAAACGACGGCATCGTAAATGTTACCACTACGGCTTGTGCAACTGACGCCGTAAGCGATAAAAAAAACAGGACACTGATTGATATGATTTTCATAACGTCACCCGGAGTAAGTGGTGACAGTGGGATGAGGTTCCTCCCACTGTCAGCCCTCCTTAATTAACTGATTTTATTTGTTTTGTTATTCCGCTTTGTCGAAAATAGCGCGATCAGTCCGCTACCAAAAAGCATTGCCGATGCAGGTAGTGGTACAACCGATGCGTTAGTTTGAACATTGGCAAAATTATCCTCGGGGTTGATGAAATTCGCTGTGAGGCCTACGCCCATTTCTGCGGCAAACTCGGCAGGGTTTGGTACCCGGAATACCCCGTCATAAAAAATATTACTTGCCTGAGTGAAGCCGGTATTGGGGCCGTTACTGCTTTGGAGCACTCCTCCGGGTAATGCGCTGCCAACGGGTATTCTCACCAGGTTCAAAGAGCCAAAACCAAATATGCCAGGGAGTCCAGAACCCACCGAACCAATGGGGTTGCCGTCAGCATCATAGAGAAACCAATTCAGGGTTAGTCGTTCGCCAACGTCCCAATCGGTAATGGTGAGTGTCAAACCGTCCAGTACGTTGCCGGTACCATCCGGCACTGGCTGGCCTGCGCCAAAAAGGGTATAGGGGGTAGGGCCACCATCAATTGCGCTATCGCCTAGAGCATCAAGCCCTAAACCAGGTATAAGCTGTGTTGGCGTCATCCCTCCGGGTGCACCTGCGGCGACAAGATCTCTGTTTAATAGAGCTGTACCTGCGGCTGCGCCAAAAATTCCTTCCCCCCAGCGTGCGCTTGTTGCGTTGAACGACGTTGCTGACCAGTCATTAAGGTTGCCTGCAATATCGCCACGGCCTCGGCCGCTGTGGATGGCAACCGGATCAAACGTTCCATCTCCAGACGTGAGTCCGGCACCTTTGGCATCAATATCGTCGCCACCCAATGGTCCACCTCGTCCATCACGGTCGATACCCGCACCGTAAATCGTCGGATTAGTCCCTACAAGACTAGTGGTGCCACTACTGGCGGCAACGGTAAAACCAGAAGCGCTTATGTTTGACCAATTCAACAGTTCGAATTGAACAGTAAAATCATTGTCTAGTGAACCATCATTAACATTGACCCGTTCAATGTCCGTAATTCGGATGCAAAACACCGGTGGTATAGGGTCGTTAAATACCGGGCCTGGCGGGTCAGCGAATGCCAAGGTTGGCATGAGGGCTAGAGTTGTTACAAAGAATGAAGAAAGTGAATGCGGTTTTTTAGTAGTGCGAAGGTGTGACATTTGAAATTCTCCTATTATTATGCGAATGGATCGACACAATTTCTTTACGAATTTTAGTCGAGCCGACATTGCGCTAAACCTTTTGGCTAGCGCTTCAAAAAATAGCTGTCTAAATGCAAAGAAATTAGGGGATGACTACCTCGTTACGATGAATATATTTTCCATGTCCCATCCACAAGACCTATATTTCAAGATTAGGAATTATTCTTTTAGTTAGCTGATTTTTATATTTGAGCCTGCAACGTATCAAATCCATTTTGAAATTGTAAAATATTATATTTGAATAATATTTGGCGCCTGTATTGCAATTCGAAATAACGCTGACAAAAAACTTCAGATCAACAACGTATTAACCGATCAATCTAAGCGTATATTGCACTCAGGTGAATCAGTTGTCATCAAAGGCCTTGAGCCATTGAAGCTTTCCAACTCGAAAGATGTAATCAAACTGTACGATGCCAGCGGAGCTCGTATCGACTGGATTAATTACACCAGAACACACGTCCTCGGCACAGCAATGACAATGGGTTGGTTTAGACTCCGTCAATGAAAAGGTTGTGCAAATGTAAATTAAAAGTGCGCGCCGAACCAAAACACTGTACTAACGTGACAGCGCCAGTATGTGCCGTCGCTGTTTTAAAACCAGTCTTTTTGATCAAATACCTTGAGATCGCTCGGTTGACAATACCCAACACTTTACCCATGACCTGCGGATTGTTGGCCAGTAAAAATTTCAGTGGATACGGAAAGCTGAGCACCCATTGGCGAATGGGCTTGTAAGGCAAGACGTCATCCACCAAAAGCGCGGCAGTTTCCACCATGCGCCTCGGCACTTGAAACTAAATTTGTTCCAACGTCTCCGGGATCTAGCAAACCTAATATTCGTGCCAAGTTGAAGATACTCACCACGAATAAAACCACTCCCTCTCAACAGGTACTATCCAGACCCTGCAAAAAGCCCTAGCCAAAACCGGATACTTCGAACAGGCCTATTTAGGTAGTATAATCCTCGGCCCGCAGAATGATGGGCGCAATCCTTATGATGACTAACACAGCAATGGCCGCTGTCATGCCCCACTCACCATTTGACGACATCAAAGACTCTGTCTGTCGATCCATCGTCCTGGTGGATACCCAACAAAACAGTAGCGACATTAGCCATTTCGAGGTCAAACAGCTGCCCTTGGCTGAGCTGCAGATCTATGATATTTCAATCGCCGCCATCACTATTCATCGACGTGAAGAAGATATCCAGGAAGACGCAGTGGACGATTTCTTTCTCAGTATGCTGATCGATGGTGAGGCCATTATTCAGCAAGACAACCACTGTTTCACCATGAAGCCAGGAGATTTGGCGGTGAACGCCAACGGCTACCCCTATTCGATCCAGTACACCAAACCCAGTCGTCGCCTGTTATTGCAAATCCCCAAACAG
>JAZFYA010000385.1:0-3397 GCA_036443315.1 Pseudomonadales bacterium | reverse complement strand
CGCTTGCCACAAATTTCGAAATCCGAACTCGAGCATGTGACCTGAAAAGGCGTAGCAACTGGAACCAATCTAATCGGGGCCACTAGAACAACAGATTTACGCTTATTGTCTGTCAGAACACGGTAGTGTTTCCTAGCAAACTGCAATTGAGTTACATGCTTATACTTATCTGCCTCACTCGCGAACACTTCGATAACTGTTTCTTCAACAATCGGCCCGATCCGCACACGTACCCCTGTGGCAGGGGTAACTTTTTTGGCGGTAATTGTCCAGACTGCGCGAAGCACATTTTCTTGCGTAGGATGCGGTTGTAGCCCGCATATGCTCTTGTCAGTGATGACCTCATCAGATAAACATTTTATTTGGACGTCCGAACCGACTTGGAACTCTGGGAATGCGCCCTGTCGAATGTTGAGCCAAAACTTCGCACTGTGCCCACATACTAGTTGAGCGAATGGCGGGTTAAGCGTGTAACCCTTTTCTTTCAGCTTTGTACTATCATCGCTTCTGTTGGGATCACGACTCGCCTCATCATCCTCTTGCTTGTCTTCCATGAACTTGGCGGCAGCAGATTCAAGCTTATTTAAGCGCTTTCTGGTTTCTTTGCTTTCAACTTGCGCTCTTTGACCTTCCGCTTGCTGGCGCTCATTATCAACCAGAGGCCGCAACCGCTTTAGAGCTTCACCATACAGTGCCTGCACGAACGGATGATCCCTGGTCAGCCCTTGCTTGCGTTGAGGATCGACAACTGGGCACGGGTTGCTTGGGTTATATTCCTCGCGCCGTTCATTGGCGTCATCATATTCATTCCATAGCGTATCAATGTAGGGACAAACGAGTCTTCCAAAGAACCATGCAGCGTGCTGATCATTCTCGAGTTTTGAATCAAACAATGTAGCTTCATGTACCGCATGGCCGGCTTTGACAAGGATGCCACCAGTTCGAAATCTGTGCCACTCGCGCTCGAATTGCTTAGGCGCTCTTAGTATTACAAGCTTTGCTGTCGCACTGGGATACCCTGGGATATCGAATGTTTCCTTTATTCTGACATTCCCTTTCAATACCGGAGCATGTAATTCGTCTTCTCGATTGTTGTTCAGATCCTTAATAACAACGGTTCTATCTGGGCTCGAAAGAATGTCTCGGAGCACTACTAATTTCGAAACATCTTGAACCAGCCTGTCATGGCGTGGGACCTTCACGCTGGAATCCAATTGAAGGCTTGCCAATGTGCCCGTTCCACGCGCGATTCCGACTTTTTGACGATGTTTCGTTGTCAGCTGTTCACTTTCATAAGGTGTGAATTGGTGGCGAATATCGCATCTGTGAAAATAGCCGTCGCCCGGGATTGACTCGAAGCTCGCCCGGCCAAGTGCGGCAATATCCTTAGCCCCCCGACAGTTTGTGCCACGTACATTGAGCCCCTACTCCAATCCACTTACCCGCTGCCCGTACCCTTTGAGCTTAGTGTTCATTACTTTTGAGGTCATGCCGTCCGCGAAATCTCGGACTTTCAAAATACTGCCCTTGCCACCGCGTTGCCTTTGCACTTCAATCTCGATTCGGCCTTTGATACCAAGCACTTGGTAACGGTCATCCGCATTTGTTACGAGCTCGATAAGCACATCGTAAATGTCGCCAATCGACGACCGCGCATTTTGAAGCCTATATCGCGCGTCATACTCAAAATCTTCCGACTGTAACTTTTTCATCTTGCTTACCATTAACCGTAGCTACTGCTGCTGCTGATATGCCTCCATGCTTTTCTCAACAAATCCGATAAATTCTTCTTGTCCTGAGGCGACTGCATGTTTTCGTATTCGCTCGAAACGATCCTTCCAAACAATATCGTCAGCATCTACACGACATTTGAGCATATCTGCGAGATCCCCAATCGATGGATAAAACCGTTCAGGATTATCGTTGTACATGCCAAAAACCTTATGACGTTTCACCTTTCTGAGGACTTGGAGAGACTTTTGACGATGGTCTTTCGTTATATTACCGGCTGCCTTAAACCGCGATTTGTTTTCTTCAATCCACTTTACGCCTGCATCCGTAAGAACCCAACCATCGGAAGTGGGCTTCCGTCCAGTTATATTGGATTGGCCGAGGGTTTGTCCGGCCCTACCATCAACCAGAGCCCCATACTTTTCCCTGCGGGCATCGGTTAAGCCGTGCCTCACAACATCCTTATCAGGATATTCGGGATATTTTGTCCATGAAAATACTGTGGGCCATAACTCAAAACACTTAAATGCTATGTCCTCGGTGTGGTACTTTTTAGTTGCACCACCAAGAAGGTACAGCGCATATATCACCATTTCTGGATTTGTAAACGAGTCACTCATGTTAGATCAGCCTCAGGCCGCCTTCTCCTCTTGGCGCAACAGTTCGTTTGTGCGTGATGCAATATTTGAAGACAATCGAAATCCCTCGCGCCCGGTTGAGGCGATAATCCCTCGCTCTTTGAGGAAGGCCAGGACGACGTAAACCTGATATGACGGTGGATTGCCCGCATCCTTCAGGAAATTTGATTCCAAGATTTGTTCGGTGCTTACAGGACCCTGAGCCGCAGAGAGTTGCTCAAGCGCTCCACTGATATTCTTAACAGTACTAATCGGCACACGGTGCACATATTGGTCGCCTTTTTTCTTTGACCATCCAACTTTAAAAAGCGACCCGTCCGCCACATTGAAACGCGGATATTCGCCTTTTTTTGGTGTTTTCTTTCGCGCTTTCCTCTGCGTTCGCATGTAAACAGGCGAAGGCGCTACAGCGACCTTGGCTTCAGCGCTCGTGTCCCTGCTTATGTCTCTCAGTCTTTCTGCTATGGCCCGAGCACGATCAATAGTGGCGTAATCTCCAGATGCGGCTGCAGCCGCGATAACCTCAAGCACGCCAGCCTCCGCAGTCGCCAAGACCATAGCCAATTTTTTCTCTAAATCATTCATGTAGCCTATATTATACTATAATATAGAATA
The DNA here is from genome assembly GCA_036443315.1 of Pseudomonadales bacterium. Taxonomy (GTDB): domain Bacteria; phylum Pseudomonadota; class Gammaproteobacteria; order Pseudomonadales; family Dasaniaceae; genus Oceanicoccus. The sequence goes on along the minus strand of JAZFYA010000385.1, from coordinate 413 downwards.
GTCAAGAGGTGGCAGAACTAAATTTGAATGGCGCTAGAGTGCCAGATAGCAGGAAGTCTGTTGCCGCCTGCAAGGCGCAAAATTGATATGCCGTGAATTCAACTTCTCCAACTCATATACAAAAGTTGGGTTTATCACGCGACCACAAGTAGATTCTTTGATCGGCCCTGTCGCAAATAACTAGCGATAAAGGCCCTTCTCGCTATTCAGCGGTTGCTTTACCCCCAATAGTGTTGAAAAACTCTTTCAGCGACTAAAGGCCAGATCTTATTTGCGTTTTAAGCGCCTTTGCTTACTCTAGATATGAGGGGATAGTCAGAAACACATGAAAACTTGCTCAGACGCCTCTTGGAGGCCCGGAAAGTCACCTTAGATTGCGCGTCTGGTACTCAAAAAAACTCAATGAAGTTTTG
>JAZFYA010000384.1:0-2534 GCA_036443315.1 Pseudomonadales bacterium | reverse complement strand
GAAGCTAGAAAAACAGTAAAAAAATATGGGCATCCCATAAAGCAAAAATAAGGCTTAAATGTCGAAAATATATATAATTGTATCAACAGCTTATGCTTAAGGAAGTGCCATTCCCCTCCGTCCCCTTTTTCCTAGGGTTATTGGCTCAATGAGGCCGGTTTCAGCATAAGCACTCCGCTTCAGGCCAGTATCAGCGAAGGACGTATAATCCTTACGGCTTCCTCAAACACCTAAGTTGGTTTATATTGGGTCTTTCGCCAAGTGCGTCAATACGATCCCCTATCCGTAGTTTCGCTACGCTACACAACTCCAAGGGGTCGCATTACAGGGGCGTTGGGCTACAAGAAAGAAGGAAACTGCATAAATGCCTACAATACTAAGAATCGGTCCTTTTCGTTTCTTTTTCTATGCCAGCGATAGAGATGAACCACACCACATTCACATTGAGCGTGATGATAAAATTGCGAAATTTTGGCTCGACCCAATTAGGTTACAACGTAGTGGTGGATTTGGCCGGAAAGAGATAAGGCAAATCCACGGCATTATTGAAGAACACCACTTAGAATTATTGGAGGCTTGGAATGACTATTTTGGCGGTTAAACTGGATATTTCCGATGCGATAGATGTATCTGTGACAGACGATACTTTAACTGTAGAGTTAAGTGATGGGCGGACTATTTCTGTACCACTTGAATGGTATCCTCGGCTTGTTCATGGCACAGCAAAAGAGCGCAATAACTGGCGCATTATTGGAAGAGGTCAAGGAATTCACTGGGAGGATCTGGATGAGGATATTAGTGTTGAAGGACTTATTTCTGGTAACCCTTCAGGTGAAAGTCAATCGTCATTCAAAAAGTGGTTAACTCAGAGAAATTCGGCTTAACGAATAAGGATAAGTCGCGCTTGCCGCGACTTATCCTGTTGTTGAACGAGCCCGGTCTCGACGCTCTTTATATAGAAAATAGAAATAGAAATAAAGGGGACGAGAAATAAAGGGGACGGAGGGTGTAGTGGTACAGTAAATTTGGCCACCTAAAAGGAGGTGCTATCATGCACTCAACATATTTAGGTGAGATAATGACAAAAAGAACACGCCCAACCTTTACACCCGAATTTCGTCTTGAAGCAGCTCAACTTGTTGTTGACCAAGGCTACTCGATTCGAGAAGCCGCCAAGGCAATGAATGTCGGTAAATCATCATGGATAAATGGGTTCGCCAACTCAAGGCTGAACGTCATGGTAGACCCGGCATAGGCGCACCGTTAACCGATGATCGCCGTCGAATTAAAGAGCTTGAACGCCAAGTTAAGTACAAATAAACCGGGACAGATTTATTTAATCAAATAAACCGGGACAGATTTATTTAATCAATCAGGCAGGAGGAGGTAGATATGCCAAGGATGGCGAGAGTGATAGTGCCGCACTGTGCGCATCATATAGTGCAGCGAGGGCACAACAGAAATGTAGTATTTGTGGGCGATAAGGATTATGAGTACTACCTGTCAACGCTGGTGGAATGGAAGCAAGAGCTAGAAGTTAAGGTCTATGCCTATTGTTTGATGACTAACCATTACTTATGTGGAGCTCCACATAAAACATGATTTGACATCACCGCGTAAGCACAAATATCCAGGGAGAAGAGCGAGGCAAGCAACCGAATTCGGTTCTCAATCCATTGGCGGCGGTGTTGGTAATTCTTGCCACTCGCGTGATCGATACCGCACAGAAAGGTGCGGCGTACACAGCGAGAAACAATGTGATAGTAAGGTGTCTCTTGAACGGAGATAAGTTCCTTTCTTGGGCGGGTCATCGTCATTCCTTTGAGCGATTGATGGGTTGCTATGCTAATGGGGGGCTGGTAGGTTGTCAATTATAGAGCGTGTGTCCTCAGAATTCAGAATTTCTAGTGTGTTTTGTGTTATGAGTCTTGGATTCAAGGCTAAACAAATATGGATATATTCAATATAGTGGTTGGGATCTTTTCAACTATTGCAGCAATAGCGGCAATTTGTAGTTTCGTGCAGGCAACGAAAGCTAAAAATAAATCCGCTGAGATACAAATCAAAATCATAAAAATTGAAAAATATATCTCATCGTTGGAAGCCAAGGGCGGAAATATTAAGGTTGGAGGGAAAATGAAAGTTGGTGGTAGTGTTCGTACTCACGGAGGTAGCGTAGTCAATGAACCGTAGCACTTTGTTCATAAGCAAATGTTGTGCTGTTTTAGCCTCTAAATTCCTCTAAAAAAATCCAGAAAGCATGTGGATTTATACAGCCTATTGAGCTTTAATTACTAGTGCCCACTGGCAAAAAAAGAGGGCACAACCTGAAGTATTTTTTTAATCAAAAGGCGCAACCCCTGAGTGTTACAACCACCCAGAGGCAGCTAACCACAACAGACTTAATAGGTCGGGTAAAACAGCGACGTTACCGCCGCTGCCTCCCCTAAGAACTATACGTGCCTGTCTCCATGCATATAGCTCAAGCCTTTCAACAGCCTCGAATGAGACCGGGCAACTCCATGACAGAACCT
>JAZFYA010000383.1:0-6955 GCA_036443315.1 Pseudomonadales bacterium | reverse complement strand
TGAGCGCAGCGAGTTCCGCAGCAGCCGGAAAGACTGACAAGCTTGCGACCGACCACAGCGTGCACTGCCCTGCCAACACGGGGTAGCGATACGATGTCAATTAAAGGGGATCTGATCTATTTTCTAATTAGTTGAGGGTAAAAATTGAAAGTCGAGGCCGTGGTAGGCCTAAAAAATAAATCTGTCCCCATTTATCTTCGCCGTGCTACAAACTTTCCGGAACTGCGGGCGTTATGGCTCGCGTACTTCACAAATATCGTTATTTATCGATTTTGAAATTAACTTTTTATCAAAGGTATAAAAGAAATCACATCTCTCAGATTGCGCTAAGTGAATTGCATCAGAAAAATCCATACCTGATTTATGCATAGTCAGAGTTTTAGAAATAGCCATTGGTTTTTCTACCTCAACACTTGCCAAACCAAGCAGTCCGCTAATCGCATTATTGATTTGGTTGGTATCAAATTCATATGAGAACCGTAGAACCCATTCGGTTTCTTGTAGAACAGTCAGGCTAATAAATATTGAATTCTTTTTAAATAATATAAGTGCTTTTTGAAATTGTGACTTATCATCTTTTGTCAACAAGCGAACGAGTATGTTTGTATCAACGGCAATCATGTTTCGACTCAATTCCTTTTCTTATGCCTTCATCCATTTCTTCAATTGTTTTTGGCTCGCCATCATATTTTAAGCAGCCAGCAATATCTTCAAGTAATGTGTCGGCAAATGGTTTTTTGGGCTTCAACAGAATTCCATCCTCTGTCTCCAAAACAAGTAGTTCTTGGCCTGTTTCAAGGCTAAAGTGAGCCCGAATGCTCTTAGGTATTATTATCTGGCCTTTAGTTGATAGCCTTGTGATTTCCATTGGTGTTGCCTTTGCCGTAAGATAAAAGTAAGATCAAGTATAGCCTGTTTGTGGATGTCAATACAAAGGTGATTAAAATCAATGGGTTAGTTATAACAAAACGCATCAGTTCGCGCCTTTCAGGCACCGGACGTGGCAAAAAGCGCCACACCACTGTGCTCCGCGTTAAATTTCATAACCATCAAAAAAAGGAGAAATAATATGACTTGGCAATCTGATTTAAGAAATATAATTACGCATCTATCATACGCAATAAAACCAATATTGATGAAGAACTATTGGGGTTAGAAAGCACTAACTAATGGGTGACCCCGATTTTTTGAATACTGCAGTATAGCCACCCTCGGTAATCACCACCGAGGGTGGCGGGATGCCACACATGTGCCAGCGATCGCAAGTAATGAACAGCCCCGCCTTTAAGTCAGTGCCATTTGACACAGACCCTTTTAACTATTCCGAGGTAAAACGTAGGCGAAAATATTGTAGACTTAGCTTATCTCAGCGCAGCACGATGGCTTGAAAGGCGGGGCGAGAACACTGTGATTTATCGACTTATGGCGGACCTTGTGGTGATAGTGCACCTGCTGTTTATCGGTTTTGCGCTTCTGGGGGGGCTGTTGCTACTGTGGCGAAGCTATCTGCTTTTTGTCCATCTCCCCGCAGCCATTTGGGTATCAGTGATTAGTTTTAAGGGCTGGATCTGCCCACTTACCCCGTTGGAAAACCATTTGAGAAATACAGCGGGTATCGAGGGTTATACGGGAGGCTTTGTCGAGCACTATATAATCCCCATCATTTACCCCGCCAGCTTAACCTTCAATAGTCAGATTGTGGTTGGCATCGTTGCTGTGTTAATTAATATGGGTATTTATACTTTTGTCTTTTACAAGTATAGGGTTAAGCAAGATGGGGAACAAAAATGAAAAGTTTACTGGTTTCTGTAGTGTTAATCTATATTGCTTGCTGCCTTGCTCTTTTTGTTCTGCAACGTAAATTTTTATATTTTCCGCAGCCGTCAGGAACCGTGACAGGTGTAGCTAAAATTCACTTTGATATGCAAGGGGAACAGTTGAATGGCTGGGTGGTCAATGAAGGTCGTTCTAAGGCATTATTATATTATGGTGGCAATGCCGAAAACGTTGAAAATAATGTGCTATTTTTTAAGTCAGTGCTGCCGGATTACTCCGTGTATTTAATTCCTTATCGGGGCTATGGCAATAGCACTGGAAATCCCACCGAAGAGAATCTTTATAGCGATGCGCTGACTATTTTTGAGCGGATCAAAATCAAGCACGAGCTGATTTCGGTGATGGGTAGGAGTCTTGGCTCCGGCGTTGCCACTTATGTGGCGGCTAATCGACACGTGGATAAATTAATGTTGGTAACGCCCTTCGATAGTATCGAAAATGTAGCTAAGGATATCTATTGGATGTTTCCCGTATCCTTGCTGATCAAAGATAAATTTCAGTCAATAAACCGAGTGAAAAATATAACGGCGAAGACAACCATCTTTATTGCGGAATACGACCGGGTGATCCCTAGAGCAAGAACTGAACAGCTAATAGCTCAGTTTACCAATCAATTGATGGGAACAATTGTTATTGCTAGAGCTGATCATAATGATATTTCACAGTATCCAGAATACGTAGCTGGGTTAAAGCGAGCGCTGGAATAATAGCCTGTCGCTGCTTCTGTTTGATACCCGCCCATATTTTTGTTCTGCCTCAGAAAGATAAACTAAATGGTTGGTCTTTTTCCTGCACAGGTATATAACCATCAATATCAACAAGAATGTACAAATCAGTAGGTATCGAATAATGTACTGCGGCCCTTTTTTAAAACATGAGGATAAAGGTGTGCGAATAAAAGGGAGGAGTGAATTCCCTCATCTAATTGACAGCATCTGCCTGTTGTTCTGGCGCTGCCGACTTAAAATCAGCCCGCTCATTGCAGACCTGGTAGATCGCCATAATGGTGGGGTAGGGGGCAACATCACAGTTAAAACGCAAGGCATTATAAACCTGCGGTACTAGGCAAATATCTGCCAGGCTAACGTCACCACCAAAGCAGTAAGGTCCGGGACTAGCCAGCTGTGGGACTAACTGTTGAAGCGTCTTTTCAATGCTGGAAAAGCCTTCAGCAATCCAGTGTTGGTACCATGTCTGCTGTTGCTCAGTGCTGAGTTGCAGATCGTTTTCTATATACTGCAACACCCGAAGGTTGTTAAGTGGATGCATATCGGTGGCCACGTGCTGGCTTAGCGATCTTACCTGCGCACGCAACAGTGGCTCAGCAGGTAATAGTGGGGGATGGGGATACTCCTGCTCCAGATATTCTAGTATGGCTAGCGATTGTGTTATCAACCCCTCTTGGGTCTGCAATGCGGGTACTAGTCCCTGCGGATTCAGGGAGAGGTAGTGAGTCTTGCGGTGTTCTCCTTCTCGCAAGTTAACCGCTTGTTGTTCGTACTCCAATTGTTTAACTGCCAGTGCAATGCGTACTCGGTAGGCGGCAGAAGATCGGAAATAGGTATAGAGTTTCATCATGGTGTGTAGGGTTCCAGGGTTTGGTCAATCTCACCGAATAGGGAGTGTCCCTGCTCATCACACATATCAATACGAATGCGATCACCGTAGCGCATAAAGTCGGTACTAGGCTTACCATCGGCGATGGTTTCTAACATACGAACCTCGGCTAGGCAGCAGGAACCTCTGCTGCGATCGAGATTAGAGACGGTACCAGAACCAATAATCGTCCCCGCACACAGAGGCCGGGTTTTTGCCGCGTGCGCAATCAGCTGCGGAAAATTAAACGTCATATCCACACCCGCGTGAGGTTCTCCGATGAGTTGTCCATTGAGTCTTGCCCGCAATGGCAAATGCAACTTGCCATTGCGCCAGTGTGCTGCCAATTCATCAAGGGTGATGGCGACAGGCGAGAAGGCGCTGGAGGGTTTGGACTGATAAAACCCAAAACTCTTGGCCAGTTCACTAGGGATCAAGTTGCGCAGAGAGATATCATTCACCAGCATCACCAGTAGGATATAGTGTTCAGCGTCTTCGACAGCCACGCCCATGGGCACATCGCCGACTACAATCGCAATCTCTGCTTCAAAATCAATGCCCCAATCTTCATCAGCCATACGAATGGTTTCCCTCGGGCCTAGAAAACTGTCAGAGCCTCCTTGATAGACTAGAGGATCTGTCCAGAATGACTCGGGCATGGTGGCATGGCGGGCTTTTCTGACCAGCTCGACGTGATTGACATAGGCACTGCCATCGCACCAGTGGTAGGCACGGGGTAAAGGGGAGGCGCATTCTATGGCATTAAATAAATGGCCATCCAGCTGATTATTTTCCAGTTGTTGGTAGAGTGTTTGCAGCGCTGGAGCCAGTTCTGCCCAGTTGTCCAGGGCTGTCTGCAGTGTTGGCGCGATAGAGTCGGCCTCAACATAGCGATTTAGGGATTGATTCACCACAATCAGCTGACCATCCCGCCCGCTTTGTAATGATGCAAGTTTCATTGGCTTAATTCCTTGTTTATTACAGGTCATGTAGGAGGCGTGTAGCGATGTGGTACCTCTTTATTTAAATAGGCCCTCATGTAACCAGGTTGCGTGTTGGGGTGCTTTTTTTGTCTGGTCCCACTCTTCGATCATAGCAGGTGCTACCGTTTTTAGGCGTTCTAGCATGCCTGGTTTGGCGGTGTTAACCGTCAGTTCCAGGCGATGGTCGTTCGGATCAAAAAAATATATTGATTGGAATAAGGTATGATCCACTGGGCCAATCACCTGCAAGCCTTCCTGCTCCACCTTTGCTTTCGCCTCCATTAACATAGATAGATCGTCAAGCTCAAGGGCGATATGCTGCACCCAAGATGGTGTGTTAGGGTCTTTTTGCATGGGTGGAGAATTGGGTATTTCAAAAAAAGCCAGAACATTACCGCTGCCCGCATCCATAAAAACATGAATATAAGGGTCAGGTTCTTGGGTAGAGGGTACTTTGTCCTCGGCAATTGCCAACAGAAAATCCATGTCCAGAACTCGCTGGTAAAACGCCACTGTCTGCTTGGCATTTTGACAGCGATAGGCCACATGATGGATGCGCTTAATATTCACCGTATTAACTCCTTAAACATTGGCTATTTTACAGCATAGTCTTTATGGCACGCAGAGGCCGTAAACAATTAATGGACGTGCTCTTAAATCACCCCATGCTTACCTGGCCTGCAACGTACCGCGTTGTAGTTGGTCGCGCTCAATGGATTGAAACAATGCTGTAAAATTGCCTTCACCAAAACCTTCATCCTTCTTGCGTTGGATAAATTCAAAAAATACTGGCCCGATCAAGGTATTGGAGAAAATCTGCAATAACAGGCGAGGATCACCACCTGCGGTTGAACCGTCGATAAGAATACCTCTTGATTTGAGTTCATCAATGGGTTCACCGTGGCCCGGCAGACGTTCTTCCAGCATGCTGTAGTAAGTGTTCGGGGGTGGCGACATAAATTTCAGGCCCCGAGTTTTTAATTGATCCCAGCTGTCAAAAATATCTTCTGTGGCAAAGGCAATATGCTGGATACCTTCACCGTTGTAAGACATAAGAAACTCTTCTATCTGACCCGGTCCTTGCGATGCTTCTTCATTTAATGGGATGCGAATAAGACCATCGGGGGCGCCCATGGCCTTGGACAAAAGCCCGGAGTGTTTGCCTTTGATATCAAAGTAACGAATTTCGCGGAAATTAAATAGTCGCTGATAAAAATCCGCCCAATACTCCATCCGTCCGCGATAGACATTGTGTGTGAGGTGATCGATTAGTGTGAAACCGCAGCCCTTGGGATACCGCTCAACACCGGCTATAAAATCAAAATCGATATCGTAAATAGATGAGCCTTCATGATAGCGATCTATCAGATAGAGTGGGGCGCCGCCGATACCTTTAATCGCAGGCAAGCACAACTCCATCGGCCCAGTGGGTATATCAACAGGTTGCGCCCCAAGTTCAAGTGCACGATTGTAAGCCAGGTGGGCGTTTTTGACCCGGAAAGCCATGCCGCAGGCACAGGGGCCATGTTCCTCAGCAAAATACGTCGCATGGCTTTTCGGCTCGCTATTTATGATAAAATTAATATCGCCTTGCCGGTAAAGCACTGCTTGCTTAGAGCGATGAGAGGCCACCTTGCTAAAACCCAGGCACTCAAACACCGACTCCAGGACGCTGGGATCAGACGCCGCAAATTCTACAAATTCAAATCCGTCCAAGCCCATTGGGTTGTTGGCAACATCGTTCATTACTGCCTCCCGCATCACACAACAGTGCGTTACAATCAGTCATTACAACGAATAGTTATTACCGTAACAAAATGTTGGAATAAGTTAACATTTAGTTGTAAACACAACTAATTTAGTTGTGTTTACAACTAAAGTCAACGCCTATTTATTCCATTGATGGAACCGTTATGAAAAAACCAGCACAACATGCAATTCTCACACTTGAACGTTTTCTACCCTATCGCCTGTCGATTCTCTCGAACTCCGTCAGTGAAACCATCGCCGGAACCTACCGGGATAAATATGCGTTATCTATTACCGAATGGCGCATCATGGCGATACTGGGTGAATACCCGGATGCCTCCGCCGATGAAGTGTGCCGCCGCACCCAAATCGAAAAATCACTAGTGAGCAGGGCGGTCACCAAGTTGCTGCATAGAAAATTGATTGAAAAGGAAATACATGAACAGGACAAGCGTCGATCAAAGCTCACGCTGACAGAATTAGGTAGTTCTGTGTATGACGAACTGGTGCCTATTTCCTACACCTATGAGAAACGTTTGATGAAGTGCTTCAAGGCTGAGGAACGCAAGCAATTCAGTAAGCTAATCGATCGGCTTTATCAACAAGCGGAGATTCTGAGACATGAACAGGTGGTGGATTAGTCTAACGACTGCAACACATATAATTATTTAAACTATGCTTTGAAAAGCGAGCCAATACCGTTTACCTGATCAGCTGGCTACACTTAGTTTATCGATATCTGTAGCGGTGTGCACCATGGCAAATATAACGTCTAGTTCTTCGGGCGGTCC